>NZ_JBEXIJ010000003.1:386359-394970 GCF_040608495.1 Micromonospora sp. NPDC005174
TCCTCGCGCTCACGGCCGGCCGCCCTTGTCGACGGCCAGACCGCCGCTCGCCGTTCCGCTGGCCTCGATGTGCCGGTCCACCTCGGCTCCGAGACTGCGCAGGATGTCCAGCAGCAACCCGATCACGATCAGGTACACACCGATGTCGAAGAAGAGCGAGGTGACCAGGTGGGCGTCACCGACCAGCGGCAGGGACACGTCGAGCTTGGTGCTCTCCAGCACCGATCCACCGGCCAGCAGCGCCACCACGCCCGTACCCACCGCCAGGGCCAGCCCCGCGCCGAGGATCAGGCCGGCGCCGACCGGGGCGGCGTCGGTCAACTCGTACCTGCCGCCGGCCAGGTAGCGGACCACCAGCGCGAGCCCGGCCACCAGGCCGCCCGAGAACCCGCCGCCCGGCGCGTTGTGCCCGGAGAAGAGCAGGAACAGTGAGAACAGCACCACCGTGTGGAAGATCAGTCGGGTGACCACCTCGAGCACGATCGAACGCTGCTCCTCGTAGAGGGTGGGGCCACCGCGCAACCAGACGGGCCGATGGGGTGGGGCGGCGGCCTCGGCGGACTCCGGCCGGCGCGGCCTGGGCCCGGTGCGGGACCTCTCGAAGATCAGGCTGGCCACCCCGGTCGCGGCCACCACCAGCACCGACACCTCACCCATGGTGTCCCAGGCCCGGATGTCGACAAGGGTCACGTTGACCACGTTGCGGCCGTACCCCTCGCCCACCGCGAGTGCCGGGAAGACGGTGGAGATGTCCGGCGCGCGGCGGGCACCGGCCGCGACGAGAGCGAGCCCGCCCGCCACGACGCCCATCGCCACGCCGATCACCCGACGGGTCCACCGGCTGCGGCGCAGCGGCCGGGCCGAGAATCGCTGCGGCAGGCGGCGCAGCACCAGCACGAACACCGCGATGGTCGCGGTCTCCACCAGGAACTGCGTGAGCGCGAGATCCGGCGCACCGCCCAGGATGAACAGCATGGCGGTGCCGTAGCCGGTCACGCCGACCAGCAGCATCGCGGTCAACCGCCGACGAGCGCCGACGGCGAGCAGCGCGGCCACCGCGATCACCACCACGACCACCGGTTGCAGCGGGTTGTCCCAGAGCGGCAGCCGGGCCCGCCACGGCCCGGCGGCGAGCATCGCCCCACCGGGCAGCAGCACGAGCGTGACGAGGATGATCCCGAGGTACTGCGGCAGGGAACCCCGCTGCGTCGTACCGGTGACCCCGATGGCGAACCGGTCGAACCGGCCCACGACCCACTCGTACCCCTGGTTGCCGCCGACCGGCGAGCGGAGCCGGGCCAGCGCGGGGGCGAGCGGCCCGCGCAGGGTGAACAGCAGGATGCCGCAGGCCAGCGCCAGCCCGGACAGACCGAGCGCCGCGGTCGGTCCGGGCCAGAGCGTCAGGTGCGCGTCGGGGGCGCCCAGCAGCTCGGCGTACGGACTCAGCAGGCCGTCCAGCACGCCGGCGGCGGGTCCGGCGAGCAGCCCGACGAGGGCGAGCACGGCCGGTGGCAGCAACATCGACGCGGCGATCGGCGCCGGCGGGACCGGTTCGACGCCCGGCCGGTCGGCGAACGCGCCCCAGAGGAAGCGGGCGCTGTACGCGACGGTGAGCACCGTTCCGGCGACCAGCCCGGCGAGGAGCACCGGATCGTGGGTGAACGCCGCGAACACCGCCTCCTTGGCGACGAACCCGACGAGCGGCGGTACGCCCGCCATCGACGCCGCCGCCAGCACCGCGACCCAGAACAGCGGCCGGGACCAGTGCCGCAGCCCGGACAGCTCGCGCAGGTCGCGGGTCCCAGCGCCGTGGTCGATGACGCCGACGACCAGGAACAGCGCCGCCTTGAACAGGGCGTGCGCCAGCAGCATCGCCGTACCGGCCAGCGCGGCGTCCGGCGTCCCCGCGCCGGTCACCGCGACGAGCAGGCCCAACTGGCTGACCGTCCCGTACGCGAGCAGCAGCTTGAGGTCGTTCTGCCGCAGCGCCGCCCAACCGGCGACGAGCATGCTCGTCACCCCGGCGACCTGGACCAGGGGGCGCCACGGACCCACCGTGGCGAGGACCGGCGCGAGCAGCCCGACCAGGTAGACGCCGGCCTTGACCATGGCGGCGGCGTGCAGGTACGCGCTGACCGGGGTGGGTGCCGCCATCGCGACCGGAAGCCAGGAGCTGAACGGGAGCACCGCCGACTTGGACAGGGCTCCGGTCAGGATCAACAACACCGCCGTGACGAGGTAGCCGCCGCCGGGCAGTGGATGCGTGGCGATCTCGGACCAGCGGTAGGTGCCGGCGTGCTCGCCCAGCAGGATGAACCCGACCAGCATGGCCAGCCCGCCCAGCGTGGTGACGGTCAGCGCCTGCGCCGCCGCCCAGCGGCTGGCCCGGCGTTCGGTGCTGTGCCCGATCAGCAGGTACGAGAAGATCGTGGTCAGTTCCCAGCCGACGTAGAGCAGCAGCAGGTCGTCGGCGAAGACCAGGACGAGCATCGCGCCGGCGAAGGCGACCAGGACTGCGGCGAACTGAGCCATCCCGGGTGCGCCGGCCTCGAAGTACCGGGCGCTGTAGACCAGCACCAGCGCGCCGACCCCGCCGACCAGCAGGGTCATGAGCCAGGAGAGCGTGGTGAGGCGCAGCGCGATGTCGAGACCCAACTGCCCGATCCACGGGTACGTCTCGACCACCGCGCCGCCGTGCCCGACGGCCGGGGTACGGGCCAGCGCCCACCCGAACGCGGCGGCCGGCGCGAGTGCCAGCGGATAGCACGCGCGGGGACCCCACCACCGGACCAACAGCGGCGCGACGAGGGCCGCCACCAGGTGGAGGATGAGCAGTACCAGCACTCGCACTCCCGATCGAGGTGGCCGACGCCCGCGCAGCGGTGGTGTCTTCAGCGATCAGACGCCAGATCCCCGACCCTCGGGCGGTTTTACCGGAATTGCTCCGCTATAGGGCGCAATGTGCGATCAGCGCGGTCGCCAGAGGCGGCGGTCGGTCAGCGCAGCAGGGCGTCGCCGATGGGCTGTGCGTCGTCGAGGTTCTGATCGCCGCGGCGGAGGTCGGCCAACAGGTCGACGCGACCGAGCTGGCGAGCGACCTTGGCGACGACCCGCTCCGCGACGGCGAGTGACCGCATCGAGAGCAGCCGGCCTCGACTCTCCCGGCGCAACACGAAGTAGTGCACGGCGACGCGGACCTGACCCCGGTCGGCGGCGCTGGCCTGGGCGGTGGAGACGACCAGCTCCCGCAGGCAGCCGGCGAGACGCTCGGCGAGCTCCAGCTCGGGACCGTGCAGACCGCCGCGGAGCGTGGCGAGGTGACTGTCGACCTTGCGGATCAGCACATCGGTGCCGGGCTCGACGTGTCGCGGCTCGCCGGTCATCCGATTCCTCCCACCCGGTTCGCGTTGCGGGTGAAGTTACTTTATGTTGCTCCTCACAAGCAAGCAGTTAAGTGAGACTTAACGTATTAATGGTGCATCAAACGCAATTTCCACACAGCGCGGCACGATCCGCCGTGGGTCGTTCGTGGTTGTCGTACCGGCGGGGCACGATGGACCGGTGAGCGGGTCAGACGTGGGCAAGGGCGAGGTGCTGGACGGGTTCGGTCCGGCCACCCGCGCCTGGTTCGACGCCGCCTTCGCCGCTCCCACCGCCGCCCAGACCGGTGCCTGGCGGTCGGTCTCCGCCGGTCGTAACGCCCTGGTCGTGGCACCCACCGGTTCCGGCAAGACGCTCGCGGCCTTCCTCTGGTCGCTCGACCGGCTGGCCCGCGAGCCCGCGCCGGCCGAGGCGCGGCAGCGGTGCCGCGTGCTCTACGTCAGCCCGCTCAAGGCCCTCGCCGTCGACGTCGAACGCAACCTGCGCGCCCCGCTGGCCGGCATCCGGCAGGCGGCGACCCGGCTCGGCGTCCCGCCACCCGACATCACCGTGGGGATGCGCACCGGTGACACGCCGGCCGACGAGCGACGGGCCTTCGCCCGCACACCACCGGACATCCTCATCACCACGCCCGAGTCCCTGTTCCTGCTGCTCACCTCGGCCGCCCGGGACTCGTTGCGCGGTGTCCAGACGGTGATCGTCGACGAGGTGCACGCGGTGGCCGGCAGCAAGCGCGGGGCCCACCTCGCACTCTCCCTGGAACGCCTCGACGAGTTGCTGCCCACGCCGGCCCAACGGATCGGCCTCTCCGCCACCGTCCGGCCGATCGACGCCTGCGCCCGGTTCCTCGGTGGCGCCCGGCCGGTCGACGTCGTGCAGCCGAAGACGGCGAAGACCATCGAGGTCAGCGTGCAGGTCCCCGTGGAGGACATGACCCGCCTCGACGAGCAGGAGCAGCCACCCGAGGACGCCCTCGGCGGGCCCGGGCCACGCCGGGCCTCGATCTGGCCGGCCGTCGAGGAACGGGTCTTCTCGCTGATCGGGCAGCACCGCTCCACCATCGTCTTCACCAACTCCCGCCGCAGCGCCGAGCGCCTGTGCGCGCGGCTCAACGAGCTGGCAGCCGAGGAGGTGGCCTCAGCCGCGGTCGCCTCCGCGTCGGGCGGGGGCGCGATCGTCGTACCCCAGGGGTTGTCGGCGGGCGACGAGCCGGCGGCCGACGGCGACCCGGTGCCCGGCGCGCAGCGGTGGGGCGGCCCGGCCGGCCCGACGCGAAACCGGCCGCCCGCCGAGGTGATGGCGCAGTCCGGCGCGGCGGCCGGGGCCGCGCCGGTGATCGCCCGCGCGCACCACGGCAGCGTCTCGCGCGAGGAGCGCAAGCACATCGAGGAGGCGCTCAAGTCCGGCCAGCTCCCGGCGGTCGTGGCGACCTCCAGCCTGGAGCTGGGCATCGACATGGGCGCGGTCGACCTGGTGGTGCAGATCGAGGCCCCGCCGAGCGTCGCCGCCGGCCTGCAACGCGTCGGCCGGGCCGGGCACCAGGTGGGCGCGGTCTCCCGTGGGGTGGTCTTCCCCAAGCACCGCGGCGACCTGCTGTCCTGCGCGGTGGTCGCCCAGCGGATGACCGACGGCGCGATCGAGGAACTGCACTACCCGCGTAACCCACTGGACGTCCTGGCCCAGCAGATCGTCGCGATGGTGGCCCTGGAGCCGTGGCAGGTCGGCGACCTGGCCGTCCTGGTCCGGCGGGCCGCACCCTTCGCCGAGCTGCCGGATTCCGCCCTGCACGCCGTACTGGACATGCTCTCCGGCCGCTACCCGTCCACGGCGTTCGCCGAGCTGCGTCCCCGACTGGTCTGGGATCGGGCCAGCGACCAGCTCACCGGTCGCCCCGGCGCGCAACGGCTGGCGGTGACCAGCGGTGGCACGATCCCCGACCGAGGCCTGTTCGGGGTCTTCCTCGCCGGCGCGGAGCGGGCCGCCCGGGTCGGCGAGCTGGACGAGGAGATGGTCTACGAGTCGCGCGTCGGCGACGTCTTCCTGCTCGGCTCGTCCTCGTGGCGCATCGAGGAGATCACGCCGGACCGGGTGCTGGTCTCCCCCGCCCCGGGTCAGGCCGCGCGGATGCCGTTCTGGAAGGGCGACCAGCTCGGCCGTCCTGTAGAGCTGGGTCGCGCCATCGGTGCCCGGGTCCGCGCCCTGCTGCGGCAGAGTGACGAGGCCGCGCTCGCCGCGCTGCGCGAGGGCGGCCTGGACGACTGGGCCGCCACCAACCTGATGGCCTACCTGCGCGACCAGCGGGAGGCCACCCGTTCGCTGCCCGACGACCGCACCGTCGTGGTCGAGCGCTTCCGCGACGAGCTGGGCGACTGGCGACTGGCCGTACACAGCGTCCTCGGCGCGCGCGTCAACGGACCCTGGGCCCTCGCCGTGGGCCGCCGACTGGCCGAGCGGTACGGGGTGGACGCCCAGGTCATGCCCTCGGACGACGGCATCGTGGTGCGCCTCCCGGACACCGCCGACGAGCCACCCGGCGCCGACGTGGTCGTCTTCGACCCCGACGAGATCGCCCAACTGGTGCAGGAGTCGGTCGGCACCTCGGCGCTCTTCGCCGCCCGCTTCCGGGAGTGCGCCGCCCGGTCGCTGCTGCTGCCCCGCCGCGACCCGCGCCGCCGCCAGCCGCTCTGGCAGCAGCGGCAACGCGCCGCGCAACTGCTCGACGTCGCCCGCGAGTACGCCGACTTCCCGGTCACCCTGGAGGCGGCGCGGGAGTGCCTGCAGGACGTCTTCGACCAGCCGGCGCTGGCCGAGCTGATGCGCGACCTCGCGGCCCGCAAGGTCCGCCTGGTCGAGGTGGAGACCAGCGCGCCATCGCCGTTCGCCCGGTCGCTGCTCTTCGGCTACGTCGGCGCGTTCCTCTACGAGGGCGACGCCCCGCTCGCCGAGCGCCGCGCCGCCGCCCTCGCCCTGGACTCCACGCTCCTCGGTGAGCTGCTGGGCCGGGTCGACCTGCGCGAGCTGCTGGATCCGGCGGTGCTCGCCGAGACCGACCGGCAACTGCGCTGGCTCACCGACCAGCGCCGCCCGCGCGACGCGGAGGACGTGGTCGAACTGCTGCGGGTGCTGGGCGACCTGAGCGACGCCGAGTTGACCGAGCGGGGTGTGCCGGAGGGCTGGCTGACCGAGTTGGAGGCCTCCCGTCGGGTGCTGCGGGTACGGATCGCCGGCGAGCAGCGCTGGGTGGGTGTCGAGGACGCCGCCCGGCTGCGTGACGCGCTCGGCGTGGCGCTGCCCGTCGGGGTGGCCGAGGCGTACCTCGCCCCGGTGGCCGATCCGCTCGGTGACCTGGTGGCCCGGTACGCCCGCACGCACGGGCCGTTCGCCGCCGCCTCCTGCGCGGCCCGCTTCGGGCTCGGCGTGTTCGTGGTCGAGCAGGCGCTGCGCCGCCTCGCCGCCACCGGTCGCGTCGTCTCCGGCGAGTTCACACCCGACACGGCCGGTGCGCAGTGGTGCGACGCCGAGGTGCTGCGGATGCTGCGCCGCCGCTCGCTCGCGGCGCTGCGTCGGGAGATCGAGCCCGTGCCGCCCCGGGCCCTCGCCACGTTCCTGCCCCGCTGGCAGCAGGTCGGCTCGTCGGCGCGAGGTGTGGAGGCGCTCGCGGCCACCGTGGAGCAGTTGCAGGGCGCCGCCGTGCCGGCGTCCGCGCTGGAACGACTGGTGCTGCCCGGCCGCGTCGCCGACTACTCCCCCGCCCAGCTCGACGAGCTGTGTGCCAGCGGGGAGGTGCTCTGGGCCGGATCGGGGTCGATCTCCGGGGGCGACGGCTGGGTCACCCTGGCGTACGCGGACGCCGCGCCGCTGCTGCTCCCGCCGCCCGACGAGGCGTTGACGCGCACCCCGCTGCACGACGCGGTGCTCGACGCGCTCGGCGACGGGCAGGCGCTGTTCTTCCGCGCGCTGGCCGACCGGGTCGGTGCCACCGACGACGCCGCGCTGACCGGGGTCATCTGGGATCTGGTCTGGGCGGGACACCTGACCAACGACACCCTCGCACCGCTGCGGGCGGTGCTCGGGGCGGGTGGGGCGCACCGGTCGCGTCCGTCGGCGCCGCGCACCCGCTACCGGCGCCCCGGCCGGGTGGCGCTGCCCACCCGCAGCGGCCCACCCACCGTCGCCGGGCGCTGGTCACGACTTCCCGAGCGGGATCTCGACCCGACCAGGCGGGCCGCCGCCCTCGCCGACGTCCTGCTGGAACGGCACGGCGTCGTCACCCGTGGCGCGGTCATGGCCGAGCAGGTCGTCGGTGGTTTCTCCGCGGTGTACCCGGTGCTGTCGGCGCTCGAGGAACGCGGCGCGGCCCGCCGGGGTTACTTCGTCGAGGGTCTCGGCGCGGCGCAGTTCGCGGTGCCCGGCGCGGTGGACCGGCTGCGCGCGCTGGCCGAGCCGGCCGACGGCGCGCGGGGCCGCGGCGGGCCGACCACCGTCCTCGCGGCCACCGATCCCGCCAACCCGTACGGTGCGGCACTGCCCTGGCCCGACCGCGTCGTCGACTCCGGCGACGGTGCCACTGCCGCGACCGGCCACCGGGCCGGCCGCAAGGCGGGTGCCCTGGTGGTGCAGGTCGCCGGCGACCTGGTGCTGTACGTGGAACGCGGCGGTCGGACGCTGCTCTCCTTCACCGACGACACCGAGACGCTCGCGGCGGCCGGCAAGGCGCTCGCCGACGCCGTCCACTCCGGAGCGCTGGGCGCGATGTCGGTCGAGCGCGCCGACGGCGAGGCGGTGCACTCCTCGCCGCTGCGTGACGCGCTGACCGCCGCCGGCTTCCGGGCCACCCCACGCGGCCTGCGCCTACGCGGCTGACCCGCCCCGCGACCTACGACCGCTGCGGCTCGCTCAACCGGTGGATGCGCCACCCGCGCGGCTGGCTCAACCGGTGGATGCGTCACCCGCGCGGCTGGCTCAACCGGTCGGCACTCCACCTGCACGGCTGGCCTATCGCGCCCGGCCTCCGTGCGCGTCATCGGCTCCCCGCGTGACGGCCATTCGTGTGGCAGACCCACCCGCCGGCAGCACCGGGGGCGATCCGGCAGCTCTCCCCTGCCGGAGGGCCAGCCAACACTGTTGTGGCGTTGATGCCTGTGAGTCATCTTGATGGGCGCGGCTGATGGCGCCTCGGCCGGCGTGTCCGGTGAGGGTGACGTGTCCGGTGGGTTCGTCGTCGGTGAGG
>NZ_JBEXIJ010000004.1:0-367380 GCF_040608495.1 Micromonospora sp. NPDC005174
CACCCGCTACGCCAAACGAGCATCCCTTTACCGGGCCAGCCTTGTCCTCATCGCCGCCATCATCTGGCTTCCATGATCGACAGGACAGGCCCTAGACCGGTACACGACTTGTGTGCGCAGGTCAGCCCAGCGCAGTTCCACCATGCGGGCCTCAGCCGGCACTCTGCTATCAGCTTGGTGCTGCCCATAAGCCGATGATGGTGAGGGCTGGGTTGGGGGGATTGCCGTGTCGTGCGTCCGGTGGTAGTCGGCGGGGACGCGGGCCGCGCCGTAGCCGGGCGGCGGCATAACGCCCGGAGGCTCCGGAGGGCTAGCGGGGGGTGCCGCCTGTGGGTGGCCGGTTTGCCAGCGCGGGTCCAGGGGATCGACGCCGTGGTGCCTGCCCGGTGGAGGCATGGCCGCGTGAGTCTTCATCGGTGGCCCCTGTCAGATCGAGACGTTGATGGTGTCGGGCACGGCGTGGGTCTTCGGTGTGCCACGGCCGATGCCGGCGAAGACCTCCGGGCGGGCCTGGCGCAGATGCCCGGCCCACAACCCGCCCCCGACGGCAGCGGCGGCAAGGATCGCCGGCAGCAGGAACGGGTACAGCGACCCAGGCGCGGCACCGAGCAGAGACCCGACGTTGCCCACCATCAGGACCAGGACCACCGACCCGCCGAGCACGCCCAGGGCGGGCGCGAGCCGCCACTCCCACGCGCCGGCCTGCGGGCCGCGCACGCTGGCCGGTGCCGTCATCGCGGCCACCGACGCCGCCAGCAGCAGGCACAGCAGGCCCACCGCCCCCAACGTCGACAACCAGGTGAACATCACCGCCATGGGGTCAGCGCCGCTGATCGCGAACGCGCCCACCACAACCGCCGCAACGCTCGTCTGCGTCAGCGACCCGCCACGTGGCGCACGAACCCGCGTCGCGCTGCCGGTCTTTGCGAGACCGGCGGGCAGCACCTTCTCCCGGGCCATGGCGAACACGTACCGGGCGAGCACCGCATGGAACGCCAGCATCGACGTGACGATCGCGAAGATCAACACCACGCTCGCGAGGGCCGCCCACCAGCCGCCCAGACGCGACAGGACCGAGAACGGCAACCCGGACGCCGGATCAGCAGCCACCTCCGCAACGACGTCAGGGCCGACCGCCACCCCCATCGCGAAGGCCGCGACGGCGTACACCCCGCCGAGGACGAGTACCCCGTCAACAGTGGCCCGGCCAACCGACCGGCGGTCGACGGCCTCCTCGACGAACGACCCCGGCGCGTCGAACCCCATGAGCGCGGCTACGCAGAAGGCGACAGCACCGCCGATGCCACTCACCGCCAGCCCTGAGGCGTGAAAGCCGGTCCAGGACACCCCACCAGCCGCCGGCTGCCCTACCCCGGCGAGGACGAACGCCGCGACGATCAGCAACGACACCGCCAGCACGACGGCCAAGACACGGGTCGACAGCACGATCGCCCGTACACCGAGCACCCCGACGACGACCAGGGCGATGCCCGCCCACACCCACCAGGTGCCGCCGAGGTGGTCGGCCATCGTCGCGCCGAACGGCCCGTACAGGCTGATCTGGATGGCGTTGTAGGCCACCAGCGCGACCATGCCGGCAGCGACACCCCAACTACGGCCCAGCCCGTGCGCGAGGATCCCGTAATAGGCCGCCGGATGCCCCAGCTGGCGAGCCATCGCGGCGTACCCCACCGCGAGCACCGCAACAACGCCCGCGACCAACCCGAAGGTTAGAGGCAGGGCCGTCACCCTCGTCGTCGCATACGTGGCGACGATGCCTCCGCTGAGCACCACCATGGGCGCCGACGCCGCCGCTCCAAACATCCACAACCCGAACGGAGTCAGCGTCCGCCGCGCCAGACCCACCTGCACCTGCGCCGACTTCACCGCTGCCCCCGCTCCGGCGAGTCCGGGCACCCCACCATGCGGCAGCCATCCACCGGATGCGAGTCGACATCGGCGGCGTTGGCGGGCACGACGTACACGGCCATCGGCCGTACCGGACCGCCGCGCCAGAAGCTCCGGTCGCGGTCGAGCCGGCGGATCGCAGTGTCCGCGTCAGGCGTGAACCCGAACAGGTCGTGGGTCCCGCCCGGCCACTCACGCCGGACGGCGTACCCCCACGCGTACTCGGTCGACGTCACGTCGTCCGTGAGCGTGAGGTCGGTGTCGGTGTCGGTGCTGGTGCTGGCCATGCCGATTCCGACTGTCACCCACCGCCATAAGGCGGGACCTCGTGGTCGGAGTGCGGTGGTGGGCTGAGTGGCTCGGGTCAGCATGAGGGGTGCCTTCCTTCGGTATCTGGGCGTGATGAAGTGGCCCGCCGGTCGAGACGTCGCCGCCAGCAGGTAATGAATCCGTGCCTTACTGGGTTCTCAGGGAAAACGCCGCGGCGCAGCCGGGAGGACGCGGCCATGGAAAGGAGTCGCGGTGCGGTCAAGGCGGACTCGCGGCGGAAGTCCACCGCCAGCCGCTCCGCAGGGCTGCTCGTCGCCGGGTTGAGGGCGCCACATTCGCCACAAGACGGGACCTCCTGGCGCAAGCAGGACCGGCGAGCGCGGTTGATAACCGACTCGCGCGAGCAGTCCGTCTCGGGGCCGGTCGCTGCTGTACTCCGCACACGACGGCAGCCCCGCGAGGTCCAGGGTCTGGTGGTGGGTGGCCAGCAACGCCCGTGCGGCGTCCTCGTGCCCCGGACGGACCGCGACGTGAGCGAGCTGGTGGTGCGGGCGGTGTGGACGCAGCCCATCGACGTATGCGTGTAGCAGGGCGAATCGGGCCGCGTGCGGGCCGAGGAGCCGGTGCAGGTCGTACATCCAAGGCGCGGCCGGCGGTGATGGCTCCAGCCGCGAATACCAAACCGCGACCGCCGCACGATCGCCGGTCATATCGACTCGGCCATGCTCCAGCCCCTGCATCAACACAAGCCGCGCGTAGCGACGCACAACCGCCGGACGCTTGGCCCGAGCTGGTACCAGCCACACACCCAGGGTCTGGGCCATCAGCGCGTCAGCTAGGACCATGGACAAGGCGTCGACGTCCTCGTCGGTCGCGCAACGGACCGCCGCCTCCATCAGCCTCATCGCGCATCCCTCAGGTAAAGGCCGAGCCCGCTACCGTCATCGGCCGTCCGCAGCGCGGACGCCAGGTAGGCGGTGTCCGGCGAGCCGCGGCGAGACCCCCATAGCGCCGAATCGAGTGCGCGCTGAAAGGTCGCGGCGAGGTGCAGGCTGTCCGTGGGAACCCCCGCGAAAGGCAGTCGCTTCCGCGCCGCCTCGATCAATTGCGGCGGGCCGCAGACATAGAACGCCTGCCCTGGCTTATGGAGATATAGGGCCATGCTGAGCAGATCGCCCTGCGCGGCTGGCTCAACATCACGGTCATCGCAGAGAGCCGGCACAACCGTGAGCCAGTCACCATGTGCCTGCTCAAGCTTGTGTAACGCGACCGCGTCGTAAAGGTCGAGTAGGGTCCGCGCCCCCACCACCAACGTCACCCGACGGCCGCTTGGCGACGCGGCGACTTGTTCGACCAGAGCCCGCAGCGGCGCAAGCCCCGTGCCCCCAGCGGCCAACAGCAGGTCGGCGTCACCGGCGGCCTCCAGTGACAGTCCCACGTCGCAAGCCGGCCCCAGCCACAACATGTCCCCAGGTGCTACCCGATCGACCAGCACGGGTGATACCACACCTCCGGCGACGGCACGGACGTGAAACTCCACCCGCCCATCCGGGCGCGGAGCGTTGGCCGGGGAATACCACCTCCACATTCCGGGCAGTCGAGGCGTACAAACCGGCATCGCCTGACCAGGCATGTACCTGAGCCGCCGCATCGGCCGGACAGTCAACACCGCTACGCCGTCAGAGACCGCCTCGTACGTCTCCACCTCGCCGGGCGTCACGTGCGGACCATCGCCCAGCGCCCCCGCCGCTCGCTCCGCGAGCCGAAGCGCCCGGCGGCAACCCCGCTCCCAATCACTCGCCAGCTCGGGCTCCCAGCCGTCGCCTGCGAACCGGCGCACGGTACCGATCAAAGCCGCCGCAATGGCCGTAGCGTGATACGGCTGTAGCTCGAAACGCCGATACATTCGACCCAACACGGCCACGGCAGCACGCCGACCGGCAGGATCACCCCGATTCGCGATCAGCTGCCCAAGCGTTGAGAAGAACATCGGCGCAGCCGGGGGCGGGAGTAACCGAACGCCCCGGTCCTCCATGAACGACCAGAAGTGATCTGCTGCGCGATCATGCGCCGCGAGGGTGACCGCCAGCGACAGTCCCAAGTCAGCCACGAGGCGGCACCTTGCCTGTTACGTGCGACCTGCAGTCTCCCGCTAGGACCTTCATCCCCAGCTCCCTCCTGACCAGGCAATTGGCCATCGCTGGCATCATGCGGAGAATATATTCTCCGCATGCAGCGTGGCATTCTGCACTAGGGATGTCAATCTTCTGATGTAACTTTGTGTCTCCGGATCGCTGCCCAGGGGATGTACGCTCCACGAGCCGTGCTGTGGTGTCGCACTGGGTCGGGAGCACCAGACGTCGCGATGCTGCTGGCCCCAAGGAGGAGCCCCATGCCCAGGCCAATCGGCCCGACCATCCCGAGGTGGCAGCTCGGCGAGCAACTCAGCGCTCTGCGCGAGGGGGCGCGCGTATCCCAGAGTCAGATCGCAGACCGCCTTGGTTGCTCTGTGAGCAAGATTCAGAAGATCGAGGCCGGCGAGGTCGGCGTTGTACGGGCCGAGCTGGAGTTGATGCTCACTACTTACGATGTGGCGGACGAGCAGCTGCGCACCGAGCTGTATGCGCTGCAGAAGCTTGGGAAACAACGTGGATGGTGGTCAAAGTTTGGGGCGGTGCCTGCCCCCTTCGCGACCTTCCTCGGCATCGAGAGTGCGGCGACCAGAATCAGGGCCTATGAACCGATGGTCATCCACGGCCTCCTGCAGACCGAGGAGTATGCCCGCGCCATCGCCGGCACCGTCGCCCTCATCGCGGACGACGGCCAGCGCGAGCGACAGGTGCGGATCCGAATGGAACGGCAGGAAAAGCTGCTCGGCGACGACCCTCCAGAGATATGGGCCATCCTGGACGAGAGTGTCCTGCGCCGTGAGGTCGGCGGCTCTCACGTGATGGCTGCCCAGCTCAAGCACCTACTGGCCATGCCTCAGTGGATCACGGTGCAGGTGGTGCCCTTCAAGAACGGGGGGTACCCCGGCACTCGTGGCGCGATGACTATCTTTGATTTCGACGATCGCCTGCACAGCCCCGTGGTCTACGTAGAGTGCCAGGCGGGCAATCTCTACCTGGAGAAGGCCGACGACCTGGATCGCTGCAACCTTGCGTACAACCACATGACCGCTTCCGCTCTCAGCAAGCAAGAGTCCGCCCGGCTGATCGAGGCCGTGGCCCACCAGTACGAGGATTTCGCGAGGAGTGAACGTTGAAACCCGATCTGTCCGGCGCTCGGTGGCGCAAGAGCAGGCGTTCCCAGGACAACGGAGGCTGTGTCGAGGTTGCGACGAACCTTGGCCCTTGCGTCGCCGTCCGGGACTCGAAGGATCCCGCAGGCCCCGCGCTGGTCTTCGACAGCAAGACGTGGCTTGAGTTCTTGGCTAGTGTCCCAGGGCATCGGTGAGCACACATCGGGCTGGCCTGACCTCAGCCGCTTAGGGCCAAGGAACTACTCCCCCGAGTAGTGCCAGCGAGCCCAGCCCTTGGCTGCACCGGCACACACCAGCCCTGCCAGGGCCCTCGAATATTGCGAATAATTCGAGGGTATGCGAGCATCCTCCTGCGCACGCGCTACGACGGGAGCGGCGCGGTGAGGGAGAGGTGCGACGACATGCAACTCGAGTTCATTCGCAAGTGGAGCGAAAGCGGTACAGGCAACTGCCCCGCGCTGTACCGCGCCGAGAACGGAAACTATGTAGTCCAGGGCTGGCAGCTGGACGAGGCGACGCGCGCCAACCTCCGTGATCTCGGCGAGAACGAAACGGCCATCGAGGTCCCTGCCGATGTCATCGCAGGCATCGTGGCGCGGGAATCCTGACCATGCCCGAGCAGCTCACCGGCGACGACTTCAATCATTTGTTCCGCTACTTCACCTCAACGGCATTCAGGCTTGAGGTGCAACCTGTCTACCAGGTAGCAGAGGAACAGCAGTCGATAGACGAGTTCCTCGCCGGTGAGCCGCGTCCCGTGACCGAATTTGAGTTTTATGCTGCATGGCTAGATCAAATTCGTTCTGTGACCTCCCAGGGACGGAAGGTCGAACGAGTCCGCGTCCTCAACGAACCTCCGACCGACTATCAACGGTGGGAGATCTGGAGTGGCCAGTTCAACTCGGCCGCTGGCGAGGTCATCCGCTACATACCCAGAAGTAAAGCTGAGAGCATCGACCTGCCAATCAAGGACGACTGGTGGCTCTTTGACTCACAACGCCTTGCCGTGATGCGGTTCAGCGATCGAGGCGAGCCGCTTGGAGGCGAGATAGTCACAGATCCAACGGTCGTAAATCAGCACATTCACTGGTGGCGTCTCGCCCTACAGAACAGTAGTTCCGAGTCCCACATCGGCTAATCCGGGCGAGGCATACCCGGCATCGAAGAAAAGTTCCTGACAGTGGACTCGATTGAGGATTGGCTCCGACGGCCCGGCGGATTGGCCGGACATCTGCGTGGGCTTCGTCGCAGCGCCGGCCTTACGGGTGCCCAAATGGCACGCCAGTTGGGCTGGACACAATCCAAGGTCTCAAAAATCGAGACCGGCAAACAGATGCCCACCGACGACGATCTCGATGGCTGGATAACCATCTGCCATGCGTCTGACGTCATGAGCGCCACGCTCAGGACGCTTCTCGCCGAGGCTCAGGGCCTGCACCAGGAGTGGAAGCAGCAAGTCCGGCTCGGCCAGACCGCGATCCAGCAGAACTACGACCAACTGGTCAGTAGGGCGACACTCGTTCGCAACGCGGAGATCATCTACATTCCCGGCCTACTACAGACACCTGGATACGCTCGAAGTCGAATCGAGGAAGGCGTGCGACTTCACGGTGCCGACCCCGGCGACGTGGATTCCGCAACAGCTCGCCGCATGTCTCGACAGCAGGCCCTCTATGACACGTCGAAAACTTTCGAATTTGTGATTTCAGAAGCCGCGCTGCGACTTCTATTGTGCCCTCCGCTAGACATGCTTGCGCAGCTAGACAGGCTCATCCACCTAGCTGACATGCAACATGTCACGCTGGGCATCCTGCCGTTCGGACGGCAACTCTCGATCGCACCTCAAAACTCGTTCCTTCTGCTTGGCCCTCAACTCGCCATAGTCGAGACCTTCATCGGTGAGTACATGTTCCATCACGAAGAAGCAGCAGCGTACTCGGTGGTGATGGATCGCCTGCTCAGTGAATCCGTGATTGGGGTCGAAGCTCAAAAAGTCATTCGGCGCGCAATGGCTGATCTCCGGAGCGTGATGTAGAGACGTTCGCGGAACAGCTGATGAAATTAGACGGTCAGCACGAAGGCGTGCCATCCGAGCGCGACCGTTAAGAGCCATCCAACCATCAGGGCTGGTCCCATTGGAGTGAGGGCATACCCGGCTCTCCAATGCTTAAATGTGGCAGCAAAAGCGCCGTGAAGGATCAGTCCGGTGAGGAGGCCGAGCCCCGCGGCTGACCAGCTCAACCAGCCAAGGTTGAAGGTGATTGCTCCCGCGAACGCAACATCTCCCAGCCCTAGCTGACCTGGCAGGGACAAGGCGATCACGAGCATGCCGGTGACTGTGGCGATGCCTGCGGCAGCCGCTCGCCCAAGGGGTCCGAATTCCCCGCTGGAGAGGGCTGCAACGACGAAATACAGGCCCGACGAGGCCCACAGCGCCCCAGTAAGGCAATGGGGCAGTCTTCGGGAACGAACGTCGATGATTGCCAGCCCGACGCCGATGACAGCGAAGATCGCGTAGAAAAGAAGGCCGACGGTCGGCGGCATTACGGCACCAACGATCGCGGCGGCAACCCCCGTGCAGACGGCGGTGGCGATGACGACGCTGGGACGTGCCGCGCCGCCAAGCCACCAACGTTCGGGTATCCGGACCGGTCCGGAGGCTTGCACGCCGTAGGCGACGGCCGCCAGCGGCACTCCGACGATGGCGCCTGAGATGCCGAGCCCAACGGTCGCGAGACTGTTCACCCGACCCGGCTACCGGTCGTCGCTGACGCGGTGCTGCCGTTCCCACCGTCTGATCTCGGCAAGGAGATCGACAAGTTCTTGACCTCCGGCGGTGAGCCTGTAGTCCGCGCCTTGGTACTGGTGCTCGACGAGTTGTTGGGCACAGAGGTAGTTCAGGGTGTCGGTCAGCGTGCGTGAGTGCACGGGCTCGTCCTTGACCCGCGACACCACGTGTTGAAGCGTGGTGTAGCGAAGTGGTCCGTCGTGGAGAGCTGTCAGAATCGCCACGGAGAGCTTCCGCTTGGCCAGAAGGTTCAGAAGCTCCTGCACTTCCTCCATCAGCGCTACCCACCTCCCCCGAATCCGAGAGCGCTGCAAGAAGGGCACAGTCTATGCAGGTAGGGCCACCCTCAGCGAGAGATCTAGCCAGGGTTGGCAGCATCTACGATGGAGCGCATATTCCCGAACGGGGGCTCTCGGTAGCAATCTTTGCGATTCAGGCGTCCTCTGTGTACGCGCTTTTGAGGGAGATGCCCGCATCCTGCGCCGATGTGGTGCGCGAGGCCATCCAGAGATGCAAGCGCAGCAGGTGGCCCATGATCGCTTGCCCCTTCGCGGTGAGGCTGAAGGGGGTTTCGGCGCGGGGGTCGCTGTCCAACGTGCCGCCGTTAAGGCTGACCACGAAGCCGTAAGCGGCCATCGCTCGCAGGATCGCGGCTGGGCGGGGGGTCGCGTTAGCGATCTGCGCGAAGGTTGCGGTGCCGCCCATGGCATCCATCGTGGACAGGATCTCGTACGTGCTGTGACGCCCCAAGAGGGCAAGTGCCTGCTGCGTGCGTTCGTGGCCGCCCATCTCGGTCCGCCCTTCTCGCGACCACAATTTCTCGGAGCGTAGCCGCTATCGGCACTAGCGGATCTGTCGGGTGGACGACACTGAACGAGGCGTTTGCCCCCTTATGCGAGCCGCAGTTGTGCCGAGGTACGTGCTCCGCCGCGCGTGAGTTCGGGCCGGCTTCACGCGCGTACCCAGAGGTACGCACGTAGACATCACCATGGGGTGAAGGTGTAAACACGAGTGGTGACCTTGACGCAGCCGGTGAGCCATCGTCCGCGTCTGGCCACGCGCAGCCTGTGACCCAACATGGGCTGTCCGCCAAGTTCGGGGAGGTAGTGGCAGGTGTTAACCCGTCAGCTCATGGCTTGTCTCGTCAGTGGGTCGGTGCTGCTCTGCACCGCTTGCAGCCCTGGTGAGCCCGCCGAGTCAGCGGCGACGACGCAGCCGATTACCCCGGCGACCACCACGAGCCTCGGACCGAGCGCTGTGGCCGAGAAGGAAGCGCTCACCGCGTATCGGGGCATGTGGGACGCGTTCGTTGAGGCGGCCAAGGTGTCGGACCCCGATGCTTCCGACGTACGCCGCTTCGCCTCTGGTCAAGCACTGAGGCTCATCGTCAACGCGCTGTACACCAATCGTGAGCAGAAGGAGGTCATCCTCGGGGAGCTGGTGCTCGACCCGAAGGTGACGAACCTGGCGCCGGCTGGGAACCCCGTGAACGTGACAGTTCTGGACTGCGTCAATGACGAGAAGTGGTTGGAGCATAAGGCGTCCGGCGGTTTGGCTAACGATGAACCTGGAGGCAAGCACCGGACCACCGCGACTGTGGAACGGACGGCCGAGGGCTGGAGGGTTAGCTCGTTCATCCTCGACAAGGCGGGAACATGCTGACGGGCCTGCGCCAGTGCGTCGTGCTGGCTGCTCTTGCGGTTGCGGGCCTGTTGGCAGTGCCGGCAACCGTCTACGCGGACGGCGGCACCGGGGGTGTGCAGTGCAGCCAGGACGACCCTCGTCCGGCATGCGATGTGAACGCGGGGATTCCGGGTCAGCCGGGTCAGCCGGGGGGCGGTGATGGTGGCGGCCAGGGCGGTGATGGTAAGTGCCGCAACCCGGGTGGTGAGGAAATTCCTTGCGTGCGAGATGGGGCCTACGCGGGAGCTGACGGTTGCTACTACACGCCGGCTGACCCGTCACCTTCGACGGTTGCGGCTCTCGGGGGTCAGCCGGCGGGTGAGGGTGGCTGGTACATGCGGACCTGCTACGGACCCCCTGCATCGTTCGGCGGTGTGGTGTGGATCGCGGGTGCTGCACCGGTGGTCTCTCCGGCGGTGCTAGCGCGGCAGGCGCGGGCGCGCCTGAACCTGCCGACGATCGTCATCCGCATGAACCCGCCAGGTAACCAGCTCGTGAACCTGCCGGTGTGGCTGGCGCTCGATCGCGATTCGTGGCGGTCGGTGTCGGCGACGGCCTCGGTTCCGGGCGTCAGTGTGACGGCGACAGCGCGGCCGGTGCAGGCGAGCTGGTCGATGGGCGACGGGGTGGTGGTGGCCTGCACCGGTCCGGGAACGACCTGGACCTCGGGTACCGACCCGGCGAAGGCGTCCCCTGACTGCGGGCACGTCTATCGGCGGTCTTCGGCCGGCGCGCTTCGGGGCAGCTACGAGGTGACGGTCACGGTCACGTGGGAGGTGAGCTGGGCCGGGGCTGGGCAGTCCGGCACGGTGCCGGGGTTGACCACGACCGGGCAGCTACAGACCCGGGTCCAGGAGTCGCAGGCGGTCGTGCGCTAAGCAAGCAAACCAGATCGTTCGAGCGTCGCATCCCGAGGAGGACAGGTCATGGCGCTGGATTCCGTGCGCCCAAAAACAGGTCTCGAAGATCGTGCGACGGCTACTGCCGCCCGTGCGGGCCGTGGGCCATGGCGGGCCACCCGGCGGCGTCGCCGGTTGCCGTTCGTCGCGCTTGGCGGCCTGCTGGTCATCGTGTGCGTGCTGGCCTATGCCTACGGCGCGGCGCAGCTCGGCGATCGTGTCCAGGCACTCGCGGTTGCGCGGCCGGTGGCGGCCGGGCAGGCAATCACCGCTGCGGACCTCAAGCAGGTCTCCGCCGCCCGCGACCCGGGGGTTCGGCTCGTCCCGGCCGCACAAGCGGTAGAGGTGGTCGGTCGCACGGCGGTGGTTCCGTTGGTGGCCGGCACATTGCTGACGCCGGAGTTGCTCGGGGATGCCGCGTTTCCGCCGGGCGGGCAGGTGACCGCCTCGGTGGCGGTGAAGCCGGGCCAGTATCCGCAAGGGCTCGCAGCGGGGGCGCGAGTGTCCGTCTACGTCTCGGCCGCGCCGGACGGTGGCCAGCCGGCTCCGACGGCCAGCTCGGCGGCGAGCGGGTCGGTGCCGGCCCGACTGTCGGCCGTGGTGCTGGGAGTTGACCTCGCTGGCGATGGCGAGGGCTCGACCGTCATCACGCTCCTGCTGGCAGCCACCGACGCGCCGCAGTTGGCGGCGGCTCCGTCCGGCGGTGTGGTGCTCATGCAGACCTCGCCTGAGGGGAACTGACATGCCACTGGTGGCGGTGACGTACGTCAAGGGTCGTCCGGGAGCGACGGCGACGGCACTCGGGTTGGCCGCGGTCGCGCCGGAGTGGGCGCGGCCGGTGGTGGTGGAGTGCGACCCGGCGGGTGGAGACCTGATGCGCCGGCACCGGTTGGCGGCGGTGCCGAGCGTGGTGGACCTGGCCGCCGCCGCGCGGGGCGCAGCGAGCCCGGGAGATGTGTTCGCCGCCGCGTCGCAGCCGGTGGCGGTGCGGGAGGCGAGGGTGCCGGTGGTGGTCGCCCCGGCGGGTGGAGCGCAGACCCGCGCCGCGTTGCCGGAGCTGACCGGTAGTGGCCGGGCGGTACTGGGCGCGACCGATCGGATGGTGGTGGCGGACTGCGGCCGGTTGGGGCTGGGCTCGCCGGTGTGGCCGTTGTTGCGGCTTGCCGATGTGGTGCTGGTGCTGGCTCGGGCGAACACCGACGGGGTGGCCCATCTGCGTGAGCACCTGGGCGAGCTGGTTGATGCGGGCGCGGGTCGGCTGGTCGTCCTGCTCGGCGCGGGCGGCGTCTACTCGGCGGCGGATGTGGCGGATGTCCTGTCGACCCATGTCGGGCAGGAGTTGGCCCGCGACCCGGAGGCGGTGACCGTGCTCGGTCCGTTGCCGGACGACCGTCGGGCGGCGGCGGTGCTCGGCGGGGAACTGGTGGCCGGCCGGCGCTGGCGTCGTTTGCCTCTGATGGCCGCCTACGCGCGGCTGTGGACCGACCTCGCCCCCTACCTGCCCGTCGCGGCTGCCCCGCACGCCGATGTATCCACGGAGGCGACGTCATGACCAGCCCCTTCCTGTCGACCCCGGGGTCCGGCGAGCCCGGCGAGGTCACGGTGGTGCGGCGCATCCGCCGGGATGCCGCCGAGCGGCTCACCCGGGCCACGCGGGCGCACGAGACGGCCAGCGGCTCGCCGATGCCCACCGAGGAACGCGCGGCGACGACCCGGCGGTTGATCAACGAGGTTCTGGACGCGTACGCCACGGAGGAGATGAACGCCGGACGTCCGCCGCTGCGCCCGGATGTCGAGTCGCGGGTGGGCAGGGCGGTGGCGGACATGCTGCTCGGCGCGGGCGGCCTGCAACCGTTGCTCAACGATGAACGGATCGAGGAGGTCAACGCCAACGGCTGTGACCAGGTGTTCGTCCGCTACAGCGACGGCAGCCGCGCCCAGGTCGGGTCGATCGCTGACTCGGATGCGGAGATGGTGGAGCTGATCCGCCGCCTGGCGGCGGACGCCGGTCGCGCCGAGACCGGTGGCGAGGGTGCCGAGGAACGCCGCTGGGACCGGGCGGCCCCGGTGTTGAACCTGCAGCTTGGGGACGGTTCCCGTCTGCACGCGATCATGTCGGTGACCCGGCGTCCGGCGTTGTCGATCCGTCGGCACGGCTACGTGAAGGTCACCCTGGCCGATCTCGAGCAACTCCGCACCGTCAACCCCGTGCTGCGGGAGCTGCTGGCCGCTGCGGTGCGGGCGCGGCTGAACGTCCTCATCGCCGGGCGTACCGGCGCGGGCAAGACGACCCTTTTGCGAGCGCTTGCGTCGGCGATCCCACCGGGCGAGCGGATTGTCACGATCGAGGACCCCTATGAGCTGGCGCTCGACGCGGACAAGGCCGTGCATCCGGACGTGGTGCCGTTGCAGTCGCGGGAGGCCAACGTCGAGGGCGAGGGCGCGCTCGACATGAGCATGTTGTTCCGCTCGGGGCTTCGGATGTCGCCGGACCGAGTCATCGTCGGGGAGATCCGCGGGCACGAAGTCATCCCCATGCTCAACGCCATGTCGCAGGGCAACGACGGCTCGCTCGGCACCATCCACGCCTCGTCGTCGGCCGGGGCGTTCAACAAACTCATGCTCTACGCCGCGCAGGCACCGGAACGCCTCGACCCGGCCACCACCAACCTCCTTGTCGCCGAGGCGGTTCACCTGGTCGTGCACCTGGGGTTCGCCGGTGATGGCGGGATCCGGGCGCTGACCTCGGTGCGGGAGGTGGTCGGCGCTGACGGGCTGGCCGTGTCCAGCAACGAGATCTTTCGACCTGACCGTGATGGTCGGGCGGTCCCGGGTGCGCCGCCGTCGACCGGGTTGCTGTCGGCACTGGCCGGGTGCGGCTTCGACCCCGGGTTGCTCGATGAGGCTCGCACCGCCCCGGGTGGGGGGTGGGCGTGATGGTGTTGACAGTGCCCCTCGCCGCCCTGCTGGGGGTCGGAACCGCGTTCGGGTTGGTCCTGCTGGCTATCGGCCTGTCGCCCCGGTACAACGGGCCCGTCGACTCCAACACCGATTCGTGGCTGTCGAGGCTCGCCTCGACCCGTGGGCCGGTCGACCGGCGTCGGGTAGCCCTGTGCCTAGCTGTGGGTGTGCTCGTCGGTGTGGTGACCCGCTGGCCGGTCGCGGCGGCCCTGTCAGCGGCCGGGGCGTGGATGCTGCCGCAGGTCATCGGACCGGACCGCGACCACACCCGCCGGGTGGCACGGATCGAGGCCATCGCCACCTGGACCGAGGCGTTGCGGGACAACCTGTCCGGCGCGGCGGGCCTGGAACAGGCGATCACGGCGAGCGCGATCGAATCCCCGGAGCCGATCCGCGACGAGGTGACCCGCCTGGCGGTGCGCCTGCAGCGCAGTTGGCGGCTGCATGACGCGCTGCGCGCGTTCGCCGCCGAGCTGGAAGACCCGACCGCCGATCTCGTGGTCGCCGGGCTCGTGATGGCCGCGCGGGGCAGCGCCGGGCAGCTCGGCGACGTGCTGGGAGAGCTAGCCACGTCCGCGCGGGCGAAGGTCGCCTCTCGGCACCGCATCGCCGCCGCCCGCAAACGCAATCGCACCTCGGCGCGAGTCATCGTCGGTGCCACCCTGGCCATGGCCGGGCTGCTGGCGCTGCTCAACCGGGGCTACCTGGCCCCCTTCGACACGGCGACCGGCCAGCTCGTGCTCCTGGCCGCTGGTGGCTGCTTCGCATCAGCGTTTGCCTGGCTCGGCCGGCTCATGCGTGACCGCGACACCGCCCGCGTTCTGGTAAGAGTCGCCGCACCGGCCGAACCAGAGGCGGTGTCGACATGACCGGGCTGATATTGCTGGCCGGGCTCGGCACCGGTGCGGGCCTGTGGCTCGTGCTGGTGGGCTGGTTTCCCCGCCCGCCCCGGTTGGACAAGGCCCTCGACGCCCCGTACGGGCTCGACCGCGCCGTTGACGCCGCCGAGGCCACCTCCTTGGGGTGGACCGGACGGTGGGGCCGCCCGGCTGTGCGGTGGCTACGCCGGGCGGGCCTTCCCCTGGCCAGTACTCGCCGCGACCTCGCCACCCTTGACAAGCCGGTTGACGTGCACCTCGCCGAGCAGGCGACCGCGACGGTGTTCGGTTTTCTCCTGCCTCCGGCAGCCGCGACGCTGCTCGCCTTGGCCGGGGTCACCGTTGGCGTGACTATGCCCGCCGCCGCGTCGCTGCTGCTCGGCGCGGCTGGTTTCCTCGCCCCGGAACTGTCGGTGCGCTCGGAGGCCGCCAAGCACCGGGCCGCGTTCCGTGACGCCCTGTCGTCCTTCCTGGATCTGGTCGTCATCAGCCTCGCGTCCGGCGCCGGCGTAGACCAGGCGCTCGACGACGCGGCGCAGGTTGGCTCCGGTCCCGCCTACACCGAACTGCGGTACGCGCTGACCGAGGCGCGGTTGGCCCGGGTACCGCCGTGGGACATCCTCGCCGCGCTCGGCCGCCGGGTCGCGGTCGCCGAGTTGCAGCAGCTCGCCGCCACCGTCGGGCTGGCCGGCACCGAGGGAGCGAAGGTACGCGCGTCGCTGCGCTCTCGGGCCATCGCTCTACGCGCCCGGCAACTGACCGATGCCGAGGGCGAGGCCAACGCCGCCACCGAACGCATGGCTCTTCCCATCGTCGCCCTGTTCGCCGGCTTCCTGATCTTCCTCGGATACCCCGCGATGGCTGCCGTACTCGGCGGGCTGTAGGAGGCGCGCCAGTTCACCAATCCCGAAGACCCACAAGATTTCGTACCGCATTGGAGGAACACGTAATGTCCGCTCTCGTCACATACCTCGCCGCCGAGTTGCGGCACCGCTGGCAGGCGGTGCGCGACACCAAGGACGGTGGCTACTCCACCGAGGCCGTCCTCGTTACTGCCGTGTTGGTGACCCTGGCGATCGTGGTCCTGGGCATCATCGCGGTCAAGGTCACCAGCAAAGCCAACAGCATCAACCTCGGCTGACACCGATGCCGCCGACCATCCGGGACCACCGCGCCGAGCGCCCGCCCACCCCGGCGCTCGGCGCGGCCCGGCGGCTGCGCACCCGGTGGAGGCGCATGACCGCCCGCTCCGACGCGGGCGCCGCTACCGCCGAGCTGGCCATCGCTATGCCGCTGCTGCTGCTCATCGTCATGTTCGTCATCCAGGCCGGGGTGTTCATGCACGCCACCCACGTTGCCCAGAGCGCCGCGACCCGGACGGCGAACGCCGCCGCCGGCTACCAATCCAGCGCTGCCGACGGTCGCGACGCGGGTGAGCAGACCCTCGCCGCCATCGGCGACGGCGTGCTCAAGCACTCGTCGGTGTCGGTGACCCGCACTGCCACCGAGGTCCGCACGGAGATCACGGGTACTGCGGCGACCGTGGTTCCTGGCGTGCGGTGGACCGTCCGCGCCACCGTCGTACGACCCGTCGAACGCTTCGTGCCCGACGACGGAGCCGCGCCATGACCCGGGCCGGAGCGCGAGCCGGACGCCTCCGGCTGCGGCAGGTCGTCGCCCTGGGCGACCGGGGAGCGAGCACCACCGAGGCGGCTCTTCTTACCCCGCTGCTGGTGGCCGTGCTGCTGTTCGTGGTGCTGTGCGGGAGGTTGGTCTCGGCACAGATGGACCTCGACGCCGCCGCCAGCGCCGCGGCCCGGTCCGCCTCGCTCGCCCGCACTGACGCTGCCGCACGCGCCGAGGCCGATCGCACCGCGCGGGAGACCCTCGCCGCCCGAGCGGTCACCTGCGAGCAGGTCAGCGTCACCGTGTCCACCGGTGGGCTGCGTCCCGGCGGCGCGGTCACCGTGAGCGTGGCCTGCACCGTTCCCCTGTCCGACCTCGCCCTACTGTCCGTGCCCGGCTCCCGCACTACGCGGGCAACGGCAACCTCCCCCATCGACATGTGGAGAGGAGGCGCGTCGTGAGGCAGGCCGATGCCGGCCGCTGGCGGCGGCTTCGCGAGCGCACCGGAGACGACTCCGGCCAGGTGACCGCGTTTGCGGTCCTGATGATTGTCGCCCTGCTCGCCGTGGCCGGGTTGGTCCTCGACGCCGGCCTGGCCCTCACGCAGAAGGTCCGTGCCCTGGACATCGCCCAGGCGGCGGCCAGGGCCGGGGCGCAGGAACTCGACCTGTACCAGTACCGCACCCGCAACGTCGCGGTACTCGACCCGGCCCGAGCCGCGTCGGCCGCACGGGCATGGCTGGCCTCGGCAGGCGCCACTGGCGAGGCCACCGCGACCACGACCACGGTCACCGTGACCGTGCGCCGCGCCAGTCGCACCCAGCTCCTGCAGATCGTCGGGGTGCGGCAACTTGACGTGTCCGCCTCCGCCAGCGCCACCGCCGTGCAGGGCGTCACCGGCCCCAACACCTGACCCGCACCTTGGGAGAGGACAACTCCGCATGTCCCGCACCTTCGCCGCCATCGCCCGGACCGTGCGCGCCCTGCTCGCACTCGCCGTGCTGGCCGGCTTCACCGCCGGGGTGCCGTGGCTGCTGACCGTCGCGGCCGGCTGGCCCCTCGATTGGATCGGCTGGTCGCAGCCCGACACTGTGCCCACTCTGACCGACCTGCACGCCGCGATCACGAGCCCGTGGTCCGACAACATGGTCTTCGCGCTGCTGGCCACGATCGGCTGGGTGCTGTGGGCACAGTTCCTGCGCGACACCACCATCGAGATCATCGAGATGTCCGGCGCCGCGTCGGCTACCCGGCGCGGACAGCCCCGTCCACCGGCGAGGCGACGCGGCCCGATCCGGTGGGTCGCCGCTGTCCTCGTCGGCGCGATCGTCGGAGCCGTGCTGTTCGACGCCGCCCGCGTCGTCACCAGCGCCCCTACGGCGAGTGCGGCTGCCGCCGATGCCGCCGCACGCCGCCCGGCCTTAGCCGTCGTCGCCCCGGCACACCCCGCCGCCCCGCCGAACGTGCAGCACGGCCCACGCCCGGCGCTCACCATCGGCGTGTCCGCCACCAGCGCCACCCTCCCGCTCGCCACCCACCGAGACAGCCCCGCCGTCCCGTCCTGGGCACGCGACGCCCCCGGCGGGACACACCGTGTCATCGCCGGAGACAACCTGTGGGACCTCGCCGAGAAGCACCTCGGCGACCCGCACCGCTGGCGGGAGATCTACAAACTCAACCGGGGACACGAGCAGGCCAACGGTTACACCCTCACCGACCCCGACGAGATCCACGTTGGATGGGTACTCGCACTTCCCGCCCGCGAGGCCGCAGCAGCAGCTACTCCACCCCACACCGAGGGCTCCCCGTCCGGCAGCCCTGGTGCCACCGCGCCCGAGGCCGACGAGACCGTTCCGGCCGTGCCGCCGCCTGCGCCGCCGGCCACAGCCACCCCAACCCCCGGCACCCCGGAGCCGAGCACCCCTTCACCGCCTACCGCCGAACCAGGCGCACCAGCCGACTCGGCCGATGTCGCCACCCCCGGGCCGGACACCGAGCCATTTCACGACCAGCCGACCGACGAGGCCGGAGTCACGCTGCCGGCGCAGGGCTGGGTCAGCCTCGGCCTGGCCGCCGCCATCGCCGCCGTAGCCGCTCTGCTGCGCCTGCAACGACGCCGCCGCGCCCGGCTGGCCTTCCCGGTATCGGTGAGCACCGCGCCGCAACGCTCCCCGATGCCGCCGTCTCTGGCCCCCGTCGACATCATCTGCAGTCGCTACCTCGGCTCCAGCGGCGACGACCACCGCCCCGCCAGCCCCGCCGTTGCGGCACCCATCGGCGTCGACTCGGACGGCACCGAGATAGGCCTGTTCCACCTGCCCGGTCCCGGCGTCGCCCTGCACGGCGACGGAGCCGTACCAGCGGCCCGCGCAGTCCTCGCGTCCGTCCTGACCAGCGGCGCGGTCGAGGCAGCCACCGCCCGCCCAGTGGTGGTCACGACCGCCGACCTACTCGCCCGGCTACTACCCGAGGACGCCCCGGCGGTCGGGCTGGACCCCGATGGCACCGCCTACGACGGAGAACGCCTCGTCGTGCTCGCCGACATCGCCGCGGCGGTCACCCACGCCGAGGAGGAGATGATCGGCCGGCGCCGGCTGCTGGACACCTTCGACGCCGAGACGATCACCGACCTCAACGCCCGCACCGACCACGCCGAGACGCAACCGCCGTACGTACTGCTCATCGAGTCCAGCCCTCGGCACGCCGCCCGACTCCAGGCCGTCGCCACCCACCGCGCCGCCCTGGACCTGCACCCCGTCATCCTCGGTTCGAACGATGGCATCCCCACCGTTGAGATCAGCGCCGAGGGCACCGCCACCGGCGACGAACCGCATCCGGTGACCCGGCTGTCCACCCTCGGCGCGGATGACCTCGCCGCCGTCCTCTCCATGCTCACCGACGCGCTAGCCCGCCCCGAGGCCGGCGCTGACGTCGACGACCCGCCCGCCGAGATCTCGCCGGCCGCGGTGACCGTCGAGACGAACGAGGCGGTACCGGTCCAGCCCGAGGACGCGGCGGCCTTGGTCCGCCTTCGGGTGCTCGGCCCGGTCACCGTCGCCACCGACGCCGGGCCGATCGCCACCGGAATGCGCAGCGGCTCCTACACCGCGCTCGCCGTACTCGCCGCCCACCCCGCCGGCCGCACCCTCGACCAGCTCGCCGCCGACCTGCACCCCAACGCCGACCCGGCCGCCGCCGTCAAACGCGTCCGAACCGACGTCACCTCCGCCCGGCGGGTGCTGCGCGCAGCCACCGGCCACGAGGAGCACATGTTCATCGTCTACGACCCGGCCACCGGCCGATACCAGCTCGACCCCGAGACCGTCACCGTGGACCTCTGGCAGATGCTCACCGCCATCGACCAGGCCACCACCACCGACGACGAAGCGACGATGCTGGCCGCGCTACGCCGGGCGGCCCAGCTGTACGCGGGCCACTTCGCCGAAGGCCACGACCACACCTGGGCCACCGACTACGCCACCAGCTACCGCCACCAAATCCTCACCGCCTACGCCCGCATCGCCGAAATCCTCGAACCCGACCACCCCGACCAGGCCATCGAAGCCCTCGAACGCGCTGCCGAACTCGACCCGGTCAACGAGGAGCTATGCCAGCGGATCATGCGTATCCACGGCAGGCAGCAGCGACCCGACGCCGTGCGGCGCACCCTGCGCCGATTGGAGGAACGCCTCGCCGACCTCGGCGACGCCGAACCGTCCCAGGCCACCCGCCGCGTCGCCGAACGGCAGCTCCGACCCGTCGCCCCGGCCAGCGGAGGACGGCCATGAGCGAAACCCAACTCCGGCGGATGCAGTGGGCGGTGCGGGCGACGCTGGCCCTCGGTGTGGCCGCCTCGGTCACCGCGAACATCCTGCACGCGCAAGCCAACCCGATCTCCCAGGCCATCGCGGCGTGGCCGCCCCTGGCTCTGCTGATCACCGTTGAGCTGGTCACCCGCGTCCCTGTGCACCGGCGGGCACTCGGTGTCCTGAGAGTCGCCGCTGCCTCGATCATCGCCGCCATCGCCGCCTGGATCAGCTACCACCACATGACAGGTGTGGTTGCCCGCTACGGCGAGACCGGCACAGTGCCCTATCTCCTGCCCCTGTCGGTGGATGGGCTGATCATCGTCGCATCGGTCTCCCTCGTGGAACTCGCCGCCCGCCGCCGCGAACTCGAACGCCCACCACACCCGGCAACGACCGAGGCGCCGCACACACCACGCCCGACCGCCCACTCAGCAACGGCACCGGCGAAGCCGATGTCGAGCACCAGCGGTGCCGTGCCGGCCGTTCCAAGTTTCCCGCCCGAGCGCCCGCCCGTCGACATCGACGCCGACACGTCGCACCCCGACGAGATTCCCCATGCCGCCGCGCACCCGGCAGGTGGGTCTCGACCGGACGACGGCGGGGGCGACCACGACCCTGACAACGATCCGCACGACGACGACCCCGATGAGGCTGACGAGGTTGACAGAGACCTCGCCCCAGATTTGGTGCCGCTGCTGCCCGCTGCCCGCGCCGCCCGCGCCGAGCTAACCCGCGAAGGCCAGACCGTCAGCCGCGACGCCCTCGCCCGACGGCTGCGCCGCAACGGCCACTCCATCCGTAACAGCGGCGTTTCCGCGCTGCTCGCCGCGCTGCGCCGGGAAGAACGCCCGATCAACGGCTTCCGACCCCCTACGGCCGTGTAGCGCACCGACATCGGCTCACCACGCACGACCACACCCGCGAGGAGGCCACGTAGACGAGTCCCCTGACAGGCCAGCGCCGCCCTCGCAGCGCTGCCCGCCCTGGCGCGTCGAGTGCCGCGACTGCGATACCGGTCCCGGCTCGCTGCGCGCCACCCACGCCGTTAAGCCGCGATCCGAGCCGACGCCCGGCGATGACGCGCACCACCGCATCCAGCATCGACAATGCCTTCAGGCAGAGCCGTCGGTCCCTGCCCCAGGTAGCGGCCACCGGCAGGCTTGATCGCTCTACCGAGGTCGACGTGGATAGATCCGGATGCCCGACCGGGGCACCCTGCCACACCCTGTCAGGAGGAACTAACCATGACCGACCAGCCACTCGCGCCTCGCACTGTCGAGGTTGATGCCGATGTGTACGACGTGCTGGAGCGCACCGCCGCCAGCCGAGACACCGACATCAACGGCGTGCTGCGCTACCTGATCGAGGTCCCGACGCCTCGCACTGGCTCGGACGACGAGGACTGACCGAGCCCAAAGCGGCGGGTGCCGCCCGGTTTCCGCCATCGTGGACCCGGGCGGCACCTGTCGCTCAGGCGTCTATCGGAGAGGGGCGTCGCTTGCGTTGGAGGCAGCGGCGAGGAGCCTTTGAGCGGCACGCGGCGTGATACCGAGCTGCTCCGCGAGGGTTACGCCAAGGCCGCGCCGGTCACGCCCGGTGGCGTCGACCTCGGTCAGTAGCGCGATCGCGGCTTGAAGACGTGGGTCGTCGGCGTATGGGTGCGGCTTGCGGGCACCGGTCGTTCCCGGGGTACGGCCGGTGGATTGGCGTCCTGTGCGGGCGTCGGCCACGGCCCACACGGTGCGCCGGTACCACCGGCGGCGGATTCGCCCGTCCGACAGTTCCTCGACGTGGTCGGGATGGTCGAGCAGGGTGTCGGGCAGGTTGCGGTACGAGCCGTAGCCGAGGACCTTCGCCGCCGCGCCCGAGCCAATGAGATCCTCCGGGTTGCCGCGGCGGTCCACCTTCGTCAGCTCGGCGCGTTTCGCGGCCTGGTGCGCGGCGTGGAACGCCTCAATGTCGTCGAGCCAGAACCAGTCACGGCCGTTATGGCGGAAGCTTTCGGGGAAGCCGAACCGGGCGCGGTGGCGGTGCCAGTGGTTGACCGTGGAGTACGCCGCCCCGGTATGCGCGGCGACGCCCGCCCGGTCGAGGGCCTTCCGTCCACCGATCATGCGTCGCGCCACGCTGTCATCCTCCCTCGGGAAACTCGCTGCGGCGCCGCGTGGTCGAAGCGGGTGCGCTCTTCGCCTTAGGATCGGCGACGCGCCCGACCCGGGTGGAGGCGGTCGTGTGGTCCGCAGGCGGCCCGGGATGGGTGAGGTGGCCGGCGGGATCGCAACTCACCCTCGGGTGTGCCCGCCGGCCACCGACCCACCCGGTCTACATGTGCGGGCGCAGCAGCCGCCACGCCACCTGCGCCATCCGGTCGATGCGCAGCGCGGCCAGTTTCATCCGTGTGGCGGGTTTCAGCGCGTCGTAGACGGTCAGGATCGCGGCGGCGGTGGTCATGTCCACCATCACCCCGTCGATCTTGCGGCAGTTGCCGCGTGTTACTTCGCGCAGCACCTCGATGACACGGGGATCGCCTGCGGTGGCGTCGTCGGGTAGCGCGTCGAACTCGACCAGTCCTTCGCAGTCTGGGCAGGTGACGAGGTGCGGGTCGTCGGTGATGCGGGTCAGCGGTACGTCGTCGGCTGCGCACACCGCGCCGAGGCGGCGTCGGGCCTTCGCGTGGGTGAACGCCGGCCTTCGGTGCGGTGCGGTGTCGGTCATGAGGTTGCCTCCGTGCCCGGCCAGATGCCGAGAGGATGGCCGGGAATGATGCGGCCTCGTCCGGGCGTGAGGGTGTCGAATACCTCGGAGTAGGTGGCGTGCAGCTCCCCGCGAACGCGTACGAGGTGTTTGCCTCGGGTGAGCTTGGCGGGTAGCGCGTCGACCACGCGGCGGATCAGCCCGTAGAGGGCCTCGATGAGGTCGGCGCAGCCGTGGCAAGTCGCACACCGTTCACCCCACGCCTGAGTGACAGCGTGCTCGGTGTCGGTGCGGCGTACCCGGGCCGCCGCGTGCCGAGACCGGTAGTCGCTGACGCTGATGACTCGCGCGGTGACACGTCGGTGCTCCCTGAATTGGTTGGCGCATCGGTAGATCCAGGCCGCGTCGGGCGCGGAGCAGAAATCGCACTCGATGATCGGGTTCGGGATCTCGGTGACGGGCACCGGCTCGGGGTCGTGGTCGCCGTTGTCGCCGCGCTTGTTGGCGTGCTGGTACGTCACCATGCCGAGGTCGTTGATGTGGATGCTGACGCCGCGTCGGCAGCGGCGGCAGTATGGCGACTCCAGCAGCGGCGCCGTGGTGGAGCCGAGCGCAGCTCGCCCAATTGGCTCCCCGGACCGGTCGGTCTGCGGAAGGTGCGGCATCACCGTTCACCCCCGCCCTGGTTGCGGGTGTTCGGCGAGCCGGTCTCGGCGACGCCAGCGGTGCCGGATGGGTTGAGGGTTAGCCCGAGGCGTAGCCGGCTGAGGTCGACCAGTCGCCGGATCAGGCTCACGGTTCCGACGCTGAGGTCGGGGTCGTAGTCGTGGGCGATGCGGCAGGCGTCGCGCAGGGCCACACAGGCGGTGGTGAAGGCGGCCTCCAGGGCGGCGTGGTCGTCGGCGCGGGTGCACCTGACGACGTGATCGGCCGGGAAGGTGCGCTCGATGCCGCCGGGGAAGCGCAGCGTGTAGCGGCGTGCGTAGGTGGTGTGCGGCGTGGAGTAGGTGACGTCGGTGATGGTGCCGAGGCGGTGTTCGGTGGCGTCGGCGGGGGTGATGACTCGGGCGGTGTCGCCGTATTCCATGGAGCGGTACATCGGTGCTCCGTTCAGAGGCCGGGGTGGGAGGGGTTGGTGGGGTGGTCGGTCTCGCCGTAGCCGTTGATCTCGAGAGCGATGAGGCGGTCGTCGGTCTCGGTGGTGTCGGCGTGCAGGTAGAGGTCGGCGGCGCGGCGTTTGACGCCGATGGAGACGCCGTGCACGTCGAGGACGACGTAGGCGGATCGGTCGCCGGGTTCACCGGGGTAGACCCGCAGGTTGAGCCGGGTCAGCACCTCGACGCAGACTGGGTCGACCGCGCCGAGCAGAGCGAGCGCCCTGGCGAGCTGCTCGGCGCTGACCGTGCGTTGCCCGTCGCCGATGCCGTCGGTGTTCTCGGAGGGGTCGATCGAGGTCGTCATGCCGGCTTCCCGTTCTCGCCGCTCGCCTCGGGCTCCGCGGTGGAGTGGGAGGTGGGTGGGAAGGTGGTGGCGATGGTGTCGCCGAGGACGCCGCCGCCGAGTTGGTCGGTCAGGGCCGCGAGGCCGATGAGGGCGGTGCCGAGGGCGACGGCTTGCGTCGGGGTGCAGCGCACGCGGACGCGGGAGCCGTCGCCGGTGCGGGCGCGGACCTCGACGTGGCGTCGCCGCCATAGTGCGGCGGGCTGCTCGGTGTCCGGCTCGGCGATGACGGTTCCGCGCATGGCCTCGCGCAGCGAGGCGCGGAGGAACTCACGCCGGCGCATGGCAACCGCCTCGTAGCGTGCGGCCGTGTTCGTGAGGACGGTGCGCTCGTCGCCGGTGGCGCTGGCCGCGAGGGCGCGGGCGCGTTCGGCTTTGCCGTTCGCCTCCGCGAATTCGACGGCGACTGCGAACAGGTTTTCGGGTCTCATGGGTGCTCCGCGATGATGTCGAAGGGGATACCGCCGGGGCGTGCCGCGCGGCCCGGGGTGCGACCGTGGCCGCGCGGCACGTCACCGGGTGGTCAGGGATGAGCGGGTGGTGGCCCGTCGGCACCGTCCGGGGTGGCTGGTGCACCGGCGGTCCCGTCCGTGTCGAACGGCGGTGCGGCCTTGATGTGGGGTAGGCCGGGGTCGAGTTTCTGGCCGCTGCGGTCGAGGCTGAGCGCCCCGTACGCGGTCAGGTGCGCGCCGACGGCGAGAGCCTGCGCGCCGGTGAGTAGTACGACGAGGCGGCGGCCTTCCGTGCTGTAGGTGTGCAGCTCGACGTGGCCGTTGGTCAGCGGCCGGACCGGCAGGAACCGCTCGACCGTCGCCCCGCCGGGTGCGGTCGCCCAGATCGCTGAGCAGAGTGCGTTCCACTGCTCGTTGACGAGGGCTTCCCAGTGCTCAGCGCGGGCGATCAGGTGGGCGTGTTCGGCTTCGCTGGTCGAGTGTTCTGCCATCGCGCGGGCGACCTCGGCCGCCGCGTGGTGAGCGCTCACTCGGTTGGCCAGTCCGATCAGGGAGGTGGCGGTGGGCTCCGGCGCGAGCGTTGGCTCGGCGGTGGGCGTGGGGACGGGCGCGGTGCCGGTGGCGGGGTGCTCGCCGGTACCGGGGCCGGGCGTGGTGGCCCGGCCCCCGTGCCGGGCCACGTCAAACCGCCAGCAGCTCGAACGCGCGGGCCTTGAGGTCCGCACCGGCACCGATCAGCGCCCGCGTGGCGCGGGCGAGGTCGGTCTTGGCGGGGGCGAAGTGGTCCACGTACTCGGTGATGGCCTGGAAGCCGGCCCACCGGGTGCCCTTGATCGCCTTCTGCGTGTCCGCGTCTCGGATGAGGTACCGCAGCGTTGCCGTGCGCTGCTTGGAGTTGTTCTTCGCGATGTCGGAGGCGTCGTTGGCGAGGGGCCACACCTGCGCGACGATCTTCTCGAACTCGCCCATGGTCAACGACTCGTTGATCATTTTTTCGGCTTCGGTCTCGAAGTCGCCGAACGCCTTCCACATCAGGCCGAGGGCCTGCCGGGCCTCGGCGATCTTGCTGGTGACGTTCGAGGTGTGCCGGAAGGTGTACGAGCTGACCGACCGGGCGAAGGCCAGGTTCTGCGTGTTCTTGCAGACGATCCGTACGGGGGTCGCATCGAGGCGTAGGGCGGCGGTGCCGTCGTGGGAGGTGGTGGCCGCGAGGTAGAGATCCATGTCGTCCACCCCGGCGATCTGCATCGCGGTGGGCAGTTTGAGGGTGACGAAGACCGAGCGGCCCTTGCGCATCGAGCCGGCGGTCTCGAAGTGCGCGCCGGAAGCGTCGACCAGGAGGTTGAGGGTCTCGGCGACCTGCTCGTTCTGGACCACGCTGTAGTCCTCGCCGACCACGCCGAGGTACTCCGTCTCACCCGTGACCGGGTTGGTCCGCACGGTCATGTACTTGTCGGTGCAGTCGACCTTCGTCACCCCGCGCTCGGTGACCTCGATGCCCTGAAGGGCGATCTTGCGGACCTCCCAACCGCCGAGCCACGCCTTGCTCATGACCTCCTCGGCGGTCATGCACTCGTCGGCCACGGTGCCGAGCTGGTGCCAGGCGGTCAGCCGCGCGGAGGCGAACGCTGTCTGGCCGTTCGCGAGAGTTTCGAGTTCGTGTGCCACGGTGGCACCCCTTCCGGTTCGTGGGGTTTCGGGCGGGCGGTGCGGCCGGGGGTCGCAATCCCCCGGCCGCGCCGTCAACAGCAATGGTTCCTACCCTCCACGGGTCGATCAAGGCGATCGGGTGGAGTCGATGAAGGTTTCTGCGGCGAATCTGACGCCCGCCGCCGGGCGCGGCCTACCGGGTGTTGGCGACCGGGCGTAGCAGCCCGTTCGGGCCGTAGGCGTACGCGTGAACGGTTTTGAACGGGGCCGGGAGGTACACGGTGAACCCGTGTTCGGGGATGAACCGGGTCCGGTACGCGCGGGTGATGCCCAACAGGTACCGGTCGGGTTTGTCGCCGTGCGACCCCGGTGGGATGATGCCCGCCCCCGGACGGTCGGCACGGGCGCGGCGGTGCCGCCCGAGCGCGAGGTGCGGGCACAGCGACAGTGCGGCGGTCATGCAGTCGGGGTGCCCCGGCGGGTCGGCGTAGCGCATCAACTCGGCCGCGCGAGGTCCGCCGAGGAACGCCACCCAATAGCCCATCGGCTCACCGCACAGCGAGCACCGGCGCTCGATGGCGAGGCGGGTCGAGGTGGTGGTGTTGATCGTGGTGAAGTCCGCGTGCGACCCGCCGCCGGTCGGGTCGGGGTGAATGTTGACCGGTGGGATAGGCAGGCCGCGCCGTGCGTCGTGGGGACGCGCGGCCAGCGCGGGCGGCAACTCTGGCACCTCGCCGGACGGGTACGTCATGACCGGCCGCCCAACGGTCCGGGACGGCTGTCCCTGATGACGAGGTCCGGGTTGACCGCGCGCACGAGACGGGCCACCTCGTCCCACCCGGCCGCGTTGAACACGTGCACGTCGGCCGGCACCTGCGCAACCCGCAACATCGTCAGGACGTCACCGGCGCTGTCCGCGTCGTCGAACACAATCAGGAGGTCCGCGCCGAGAATCGCGTAGACCCGGCCGCGATCGGGCGGCCACGACAGCGACGCGGCGCTCCGGTGTGCGGCGAGCCACCAGCCGATGAGGTCGGCCGGGTCGCCGTCGGGGGTGTCGGTGTCGTAGCCCTCGCCATCGAGCCACGCGAGGTGATCGGTGACGGTCCAATCGGGGTGAGCGAGCCACGTCTGCCGGACGGCTTGCCACAGGGTCAGCCGGGCCGGCGCGCCCACCGGGTCGGCCGGTTGCGACCCGTTCGGGCCGGGCACCGGGCACAGCGGCGTGCCGTCGGTGTGTGACGCGCCGGGACGTGCGGCGAACCCGTTCAGGGGCCAGTCACGCGGCGGCACCAGCCGGGCCGGTTGCTCGCATTCCGGGCAGCGCAGCGACCCCGGGCCGGCTGTCTGCCCGTGGTCGGGGTGAATGTGCGGGGTGGTCATCGGTCGTCGTCCCTTCCGGTTATTGGGGGCGTGCGAATGCCGGGGCCGGGCGTTGTGCCCGGCCCCGGCGGGGTGATCGGTCAGGCCGCGACCGGGACGGCGGCGGCCTCGTCGGTGCGGGCCTCGTCACCGGCGGTGGTGTCCTTGGGCGGGGTCATGAACGCGCGGACCTCGGCGGTCGGGGCGGGGGCGTCGTCGGCGAGGGCGTAGGTTTCCGGGGCCTCACGGGTCAGGATCAGCACCCCGGACCCGGTCAGCTTGTCCATGCCGTTGCGGACCGCCCCGGGGCTGCGTCCGCCGATCTCACGGGCGACGGTGCCGGGGGTCACGTCGTGGCCGGGGCCGAGGTCGCGCATGAACGCCTCGACCCGGTTGCGCAACTCGTTCTTGCCCAACTTCGCCGACCCGTCGCTGTTGATCTCACCGGTGGTGCGGCCGGTTCCGGCGGCACGTCGGACCGAGGGGCGGCGGATCTTCCGGGTGTGCCCGCACGTCGGGCACGTGGTGTGCGTCGGGGCGTTGGCCGGGTCCACCGTGGCGAGGTCACCGTCGGCGATCACCCACAGTTCGTCACCGTCCTCGGTCACCGGCAGGCGACGGGCGGCACCGGCAACCTCCATCGCGGCGAGGATCGTGTCCCCCATCGCCACCGACAGGCCGCTCTCCCCGATCGCCGCGTCGGCCGTGACGCCGTCCGGGTGCCCACCCAACACACCCGCCATGATCAACACTTTGAGGTCGGGCTGACGCGGGCCGACCGGTGCCCCGGACACGGGCGCGCCCGACACTGGGGCCTCGGGCAGCGTCTCGTCGGCCGTGTCCGCCGTCGTGTCCGTGCCGGCCTCGTCGCTGGCCGCGTCGGTCGACGGCCCGGCCGCCGGCTCGTCGGCGGTGGCCGGGCCGTCGTTGTCGGCGGTGGGCTCGTCGGCCGCGTCCGGCGTCGCGTCGGTCGCCGGGGCGTCCTCGGCCGTCGGGTCGGTGGTGGCGGTCGGGTCGGTGGCGGTCTGCCAGGTTTCGGCGCTCTTGCGGTTGCCCTTGGCCGGGTCGGGGGTGCGGGTGGCGGTCCCGGCGGCTTCCATGGCGGTGAGCGCCTCGGTGACGACCGGTAGCGGCAGGTTCGCCTGTCCGGCCAACTTGCGGGCGGTGACGCCGGGGTAATCGCGCAGCGCCTCGGCGACGGCGGACCGGGCCTCGTCGGTGCCGGGGGTGAGAACGATGTTTGCGGTCATGGCAATACACCTCCACATAAGGGGTCGACAAATAGCGATTCCGCGTACGCGTGATGCGTATTGTTTGCGGTTCCGCCGGGGCGGTTTTTGTTGCCCACGTCCATGGACCCTCTGCACCGGATGATTGTCAACCCCGTCGCGCAAGACTCTTTACGGGGACCACGCCGCGCCGCTTCCGTTCTCGATTCAGGAACCGCTACCGCCACCCGGAACGCCATTTAACGGCCCCGTGTCCGACGCTGCGACGCGTTCGGCGCGGCTCCCTAGTGCCGCATAGGGTGCGCGGTGCGGGGGCCGCTCACACCGTCTTACGGGGACGTGTTTTCCGGGTTGAAACGACTACGCCGCGCGCCCGGCGGACCGGACGCGCGGCGCTCACCGCGACCGATGCGAGCCTTCTCGGATTGTGCGGAAAATCACTTCATGAATTTACAGGGCCACGCCTTTTTGGCGCATGAAAGGAACCGGGTCAACAGCGTTGTACTCGGTGGCGGTATTGCCTTCGTGGATCTCGTAGTGCAAATGCGGGCCGGACGAGTTTCCGGAACTTCCGACGTGGCCGATTGGCTGCCCAGCGATCACCGTCTGTCCTACTCGGATAATCGGTTGTCGCACCATGTGGCAGTATCGCGAAACGATGTCGCTGGAGTGTCGGATGTCGGCGTACCAGCCGCAACCGCCGAGCCCGGGGTAGCCGTCACGGTCGCACGGCATCGGGCCGCCGGTGGGTTCCCACGAGTCGCCCCCGATGTTGCACCGCACGCGTACCACCACGCCGCCGGACGCGGCACGGATGATGGTGCCTTTCTCGGCCATGATGTCGACCCCGTCGTGGCCGGGCCGGTCGCCGGTACGGAAGCCGGAACCGGCCGTCCCCGCCACGGGGCGGGTCCACCCGGAGGCACTGATCGGCGCACCGTCGCACACGGGCAGCGTTCCGCCGGTGTACGCCGTCACGATCTCGGTTGCCCGTTTCTCGTGTTTGGCGTAGGCGTCCGGGTACGCGGACCGTTGCACCTTCTGTGCGGCTTCGGTGAGCGGTAGCCGTTCCCAGCCGGGGACGGTGAGGAGACGCTCGTAGAACGTCCCGGCGGCGTATTCGGGGTTCGTGATCTGTGCCGGGGTGCCCCATCCTTGCGACGGTCGCTGTTGGAACAGCCCCAACGAGTCATGGTCGTTGTTCGGGCCGAGGTCGCCGTGGTTGATCAACGAGGATTCTTGGAGGGCGGTGGCAACCGCGACCACCCACCCGCGCACCGGTACCCGCGACCGCTCACCCACGGTCACGATCACCGAGGCGTTACGGGCTTGCTCAGCCGATAACCCCGCTGGGGTGGCACCCGGCGCGGTGACCGCGCCGACGCAGCTACCCCCGCCACCGCCGCCGCCGAACACCGAGGAGACGACTCCGGCGGTAGCGGCCGTGAGCAGTAGCAGCAACCCGGCGACCCCGGCCGCGATCCAGACCGCTACTCGTCCCACGGCGCGCCACCGTCCCCGCCCGGTGCGGGCAGCTCGGCCAGGCTCACCCGGTCGGGGTGCCCGACGATGCGCCAGACCGGCCCCGCCGGACCGGGCGCGGCGGCGTGGTCGGCGGTGGCGGTGGCGACGGTCAGCCCGTCCGGCACCCCGGTCCGCCGGAGGTGGGTGTGCAGGTTGGCCTCACGGGCGGCGGTGGGTAGCCAGAACAGCACCGGGTACGCGCGGCGGGGCGGTAGTGCGGCGTAGCCGGTCAGCTTGCCCACCACCCGGCCCAGCGTTTCGGTGCCGAGGTCAGCCTCGACCCAAAACGGCACCGCCCGCCCGTTGTCGGCCCACACGCCGTGTCCGTCCGGGCGGACCAGGTTGCCGCACGCCTCCCGGCAGCGTGCCTCGTTCCACCACCGCGCCAACCGCGCGCCGGGGTGCGCACGTGTGTGACCGGTGAGCGCGACGAAGAACCCGTTCACCGTGAGCAGGTGCGCCAGCGTCGGGGACATGGCGAGTCGTGCGGTGGCGTCGCGCACAACGGCCGGACGGGGCAGCGCGTCGCCTCGTCCGGCCGCGATGAGGGCCGCGCCGACCGGGCCGAGGGTCCACCGCCAGCATTGCGAGCCGGGCCGCTGGTAGTGGCGGAACCGGTCGAGGATGTCTCGATCATGCAGGGTGTTGAGGCGGTTGCGGGCACGGCCGACCGAGCCGAAGGCTAGGTCGACGAGTTGGTCGGTGGTGAAGGTTCGGTGCTGGTCAAGCAGGTCCAGGAGGTGCCGGTCTCGGGGGGTGAGTCGGCCGAGTTCGGCGGCCACGACGGACGCCGTGAGGCGAGGACTGCCGGTGGCAGATGTACGGGTAGGAGGGATATCTCTTATCAGTCGGTTCCGGTCCACGGGTCCTCCTCACCGCCGTCCACGTGCGCGTACGACGTGTTCAAGGGGGTGTGTTCACCCGGCTGTTCGTGGTCGTTGCGTTCCTCGTTGGATCGCTCGTTAGACCTCTCGTTAGACCCCTCGCCCTGAACAGCGAAGGTGTTGCGACCCACCAGGTCAGTAACCGCAGCGTCAGCCGGCTCGGAAGACTCAGTGGTGCCCGAGGCGGTGGCGGCTTCGCTGAGCAGTCGCCGCCGCTGCTGCACCGGCAGGCCGGTGTGGTCTCGGGCCGCATGACGCAGCTCGCCGGCACGGCCCTGGATGGCCGGTGGTGGCGGCTCGGTGTCGGCAGTGACCGGTGGGACGACTCGACCACCGGCTACCGGACGAAGGACAACTTCGTAGCCGCCGAGTCGGATCAGGTCCCCGTCATCGAGGTAGGGGCGCAGGTGCCGGGCCTGGTCGATGGCATCGCGGGGGGCGAGTGCGAAGTACACCTTGTTGCGGGCGTTGGCGTCGATCGCCTCTGCCATGTCCCCGGACAGTTGGCCGAGGTACTGATGGGCGAGGACGAACGAGGTGTGCAAGCCGCGGGCCTCGGCGAGCGCGTCATCGATCCCGATGGGCAGGTGCAGGAAGTTGTGGCACTCGTCCAGCACGATCATCGCGTCCGGGCGATCGTCCTCGGGGATGCGGGCGCGGGCGGTGGTGGCCTGCCACAGCCCGGCCAGGAGCAGGGAGCCGACCAGGCGGGTGCCGTCCTCGCCGATGACGCCCTTGGGTAGCCGGGCGAGCATGATGCCGCCGTCGAGAATCTCGGCGAAGGAGAACGTGGTGGCCGGCACCCCGAACAGGCTGTTCGCCATCGGATGCGCCAGCACGAGGCGTAGCCGGGACAGCAGCGGGGCGATCAGGCCGGACCGCTGGGCGGCGGGCAGCTCGTTGAACCCTTCCCAGAACTCGCCGAGGGTGTTGCCCTCCCAGGCATTCAGCTTGCCGGTAGCGGTAGTGATCCGCTCGGCTCGCCATTTGGAGTCGGATAGCAGCCGCGGTAGTTGGGCGAGGGTGGCGCCTTCGACGTGGGCGAGGGTGAGCAGGCCGTGGTAGCAGATGTCGGCGGTGCGGTGACCCCACCAGCGTGACCACACCTTCGCCATCACCGCCGTGAGGTTCGCGGCCACGTCGTGCGGACTGCCGCCGTGCACGGCCGGGTCGAGCAGGTTGATCGCCGGTGGCGCGGCCCGCTCGTCCGGGTCAATCAGGACCAGGCGGTCACCGCAGGACTTGGGCAGCCGAGCGAGGAGGTCTCGGATGAGGTCGCCCTTGGCCGGGTCGAACGCGGCCACACCGCGCCCGGCCTCAACGTCGTCCAGGATCATCCGCATCAGCAGGGTCGTCTTGCCCGTGCCGGTCGGCCCGAGCGCGTGGACGTGGAACCGACAATCGGTCAGGGAGATCCCGACCCGCATCGCGGGGCCAGCGTTGGCAACACCGATGACCTTGCCGCCCAGGCCGTGCCGCTGGTCGAGTGGCACCAGGTTGAGCCTGCGCCGACTGGTAGCGCTCCTGGCCGGTACGGGTTTGATGCGGGTGCGGGTCATGCCGGGCTCCAGATGGTCGGCGGGTCGTCGTGTTCGTCGTGCCCCTGCGTCGGGGCGGGTGGGTCGGCGAGCGGCCGGTGGCGCGGGGCCGGGTCGGCGCGGAAGATCTCGCGGGTGGCGGGCCGACGCCGTGACGCCGCGCCGGGCAGGCCGTAGGCGGCCGGTTCGGCGGGCAGCCCGGCGAGCGCGGCGGCTTCCGCGACGGAGACCAGGCTCATCCGCGCCTCGGGCACCCACCGGTCGGCTGCCGCGAGCGCGCCGGAACGGAGCCGGCGGCGGGTGAAGTGGGCCGACAGCAACCCGAACCCGGAGCTGACATCAGCCACAGCGGCGACGGCAGCGGCCTTCGTGGGGCCGGCGGCGACGGTATGCACGGCGACGAGCAGGTGCGGGGCGTCGGCGTACTTCGCCCGCGCTTGCCGGGCCAGCTCGGCGGTGTACGGGTCAGTCGCACGGGTGTGCCGCCTCGGGCTCGACGGGCCGGGGGTGACGAGGTTCAAGACGCCGAGAATCAGCGCTCGTAGCCCGTCGGCGAGCAGTCCGGCGGCGCGGGCGGTCCCTCGGGGGCGGCGGGCACGATGTGGGTTGGTCATCGCGCGGCGCAGCAGCCGTAGGCGATGGGCGGGTGCTCGGCCGAGGTGGACTTGCAGGATCGCGCCGCCGGTGCGCCCGGCCGAGGCCAGTCCGCCGTAGACCCCCCGGAGGCGGTCCTCTTCGGGGGCGCTCGCGTCCATGCCTCGGCGGTAGGTAGGCGTGGTGTCTTCGACCAGGGGCAGCCATTCCGGCTGCGTCGGCCAGACCGCGAGGGCGGCGACGGCCCCGGTGGTGGCCACGGTCGGCGGGCGGGTTTGTTCGGCGCGGACGCCGGGCCAGCCGCGTTGCAGCAGCCGCACCACGGCGGTCGGGTTGACCCCGGGTGGCAGCCACAGCCCGCAGCGCATCCCATCCGGGTCGGCGGCGACCTCCCAGACCAGCCGGACCGGGCGTAACGCCCACCGGCGCGGCGCGGGCAGCGCGGTAGCGAGCAGTCGCCACAGGCCGATCGTCGCTGCCGGCGTGGCGGTCACCGGCGGGATGATCTCCAGCCAACGGGCTCCGGCGGCGTGCCGTCGCCAGACGCGCCGCCGCCACCGCATCCACCCGATCCGCATGGCGACGAGCGCCGCCAGGGCGGCGAGGAGCAACGGCCACCGGTCGCGAACGAGCGGCCACACCGCGTTGGTGGCGTCGTCGCCCCAGGAACCACACAGCAGCTCGCCCACCACCGAGTCGGGCACGCCGCCCTGGCCGGGCATGCACCCGGCGGGGGTCGCGGGAGATGGCGGCGGGGATGGGGACAGAGCGAAGGAGACAACCATCGGGAACTCCGATCGGTGGTAAGAGGGAGGCCGGGGCGGGTCAGCGGCGGCCGGCGACCGGGCCGGTAACGATCAGGTCGTGCTCGGTCGCGGAGGCGTGGCTGTGAAGGGCCACCCGCGCCGACCCGGCAGCGAGGAGTGCGTCTCCGCGCTGGCAGGACAGCAGGAACGCCCGCTCGCCGTCAGTGAGCCCGAACGCCTCGGCCACGGCGTCGATCGCCTGCGGCGCCTGCCGCAGCAACACCTGCGTAGCCGCGTTGGAGACGACCGCGCGGCCGGTCTTGGTGGCGAGCACGTCAGCGGCGTCCTGGGTCACCACGGTCAAACCGACGCCGTACTTGCGGGCGGACTTGGCCAGGGTTTCCAGGAACACGCCGCCGCGCCCGCCGGACAGGAGTTTCCACGCCTCGTCCACCAGCACCATCCGCAGCACGTCCGGGCGAGCGCCAGAGGCGGTCGCGCCGCGTACGGTGCGCCAGATCGTGTCCAGGGTGAGCAGCGTCCCGACCGGGTGAAGTTGCTCGGGCAGGTCCTTGAGGGCGAAGACCACGAGGTGCCCCTGCGCGGCAGTGGTGGTCGGCCCGTCGAACAGGCCCTTCATGCTGCCGGCCACGTAGGGGTGCAGGCGGGCGGCGACTCGGCGGCCGGCGTCGTCGGTGTCCTCCAAGGCGGCCATAACGTCGGCTAGCAGCGGCGCCGGTCGCCTCCAGGTGCGCGGGTCGGTGGTGATGCCCTTGGCCCGGTACGCCGCGAGGACCGCCACATCGAGGGACCGGGCTTCGTCGCCCGGCAGGGGTGCGCTGACGGCGGTGTCACCGCTGCCCATCACGGTCACGAGCGTGTGCAGGAACCGTGCCCGGTCGTTGAGGGCGTCGTCGTCACCGGGCGGCAGGTCGAGGGGGTTGATCTTCACCCCTAACGCGCCGAGGCGGATGACCGTGCCGCCGACCGCGTCGGCCAGCCGTAGGTACTCGTCTTCTGGGTCGATGACGAACGCCTCCACCCCGAGGCACAGGTTGCGCAGCAGGTCGAGTTTGGCCAGATAGGACTTCCCTTCCCCGGAGCGGGCGAGGATGACGGCGTTGTAGTTGGACTGCGCCCACCGGTCCCACACCACGACTCCGGCCGAGTGCAGGTTCAACCCGAACAGCACCCCCATGCCGCTGTCCCCAGCGGCGTCCGGCAGGTCGGGACTGGTGAACGGGAAACTCGCGGCGAGGGCGTCGGTGTCGAAGACCCGTTTCATCCCGAGCGCGTCGAACGCCAGGGGTAGGCCGCTGATCCAGCCCTGCAACTGCCGCCACGTCACCGGCGCGGTGTTGAGCAGCAGCGAGGAGGCCAGGGACCGCACCTCGGCCACCCGCTGCGCGAGGTCGTCAGGGCTGGCGCCGTGGACGGTCAGGTACAGGCCGAGGCGAAACAGTCGGGCCTCACCTCGGGCCACCCGCGTGGCCAGCTCGGCGGCGTCGGCCGCGGCGGCGTCGAGGTCGGGATCGTCCAGGCGGCCCTTGGCCGCGTCCTGGCGGCGGGAGGACTCGAACCGGCCGCGCTGCTTGCGCAGCCGCTCGGAGGCCACCGCCGGCGGGACCGGCTCGACGTGGAAGGCGGCGTCGACCAGGCCCGGGTAGGACAGGATCGGCTCGGTCCACCCCGGGCCGACCTCGGCCGGGTAGCCGACGACGGCCAGAGTGGCGCTGTAGCCGTCCCCCACCCGCACGTGTCGGCCGTCGACCTCGACGGCGTTCGGGGAACCGGGCAGGATCGTGGCCGACTCGGGCAGGGCGGGCCGCCGTTTCGGCAGCAGTGCGGACAGCAGGCTCACCGCTGTTCACCTCCGTCAGATGGGGCGTGGGGCGTGAGGGCCAGGGCGGTGGGGTCGAGGCTGGCCGCGAGACGCACCGTGGCCTCCGGCCCGTCGAGGACCCGGGCGGGAACCTCGCAGCCGGCGAGGGCACGCACCGCCTCGGCCGCGTGATGCGCGGCGTGGTGCGCGCCGCGTCGGCTACGCACGGCGACGGTGACCTGCCGGTGCAGCAGCTCGCGCTGCCCGGCCAGGTCATCGAGGAACGCCACGTGCGCGCGGGCTGCCTCCTCCAACGCGGGATGCGCCAGCCCAGGGGCGGCGGCGAGGAACCGGTCGGCGAGGTAGGTCAGGTCGACCCGCTGCGCCCGCACCACGATCTGCGCCGGACCGTCGAGGCTGTGCAACCAGCGAGCGAACCCGGCCACCAGACCGTTCTGCTCGGCGGGCGTGCGTAGCCCGAAGGCCACCGTCGAGGCGGCGACCAGGCCCGTCGTGCCGTCCGAACCGAGATCGACCAACCCGTCACCGGTGATGCCCTTCGCGGGCAGCCGCAGCGGCGCGGGCAGCGGTAGCCGGTCCCCCGGCCCGGCGGTGGTGGCAACCCACGCCGGAGCCGGGATGACCGCCCCATCAGCCGGTACGAGCCGGCGCGGACGGCGGCGGTGCCGCAGCGCCGCGAGCGCCCACGCGTCGAGGCCGATGCCGTCACGGCGGCCAACCGCAAGCAGGAACGCCCCAGCGGCAACCGGTATCGCACCCGCGAGGAACACCAGCGGATGCACGAGCGTCGCCACCGCCGTCCACACCGCGTACAGCAGGAGGCCCGTAACGGCCAGGATCACCAACTGTCGTCCCGACATGCCGAACGCGATCCGGTCCGGCCGCTCGATGTCCGCGGGAACCCGAGCCCGCATCGGAGCCTCATCGTCGCAGCGGCTCACTGCTCATCACCTCGCTTCCGCGACGGGCGCCGCGCCGGGGCGGACGATCGAGCCGGCGGTGGGGACGGCGGGGACGGGGACGGCCCGGTACGGACGGCGGTCGGACCCGCCGGGGTCGCACCAGCCGCCGGGGACGGCCTCGCCGCCGGAGACGGGGACGGGCGCGGCGGCGGGGTCGGGGCCGCTGACCGCCGACCGTCCGTGGACGGCGACACGGACGAGGCCGGTGGACGAGGCCGGGGTGCGGTGGCGGCCGGTGCCCGCCGGGCGGCGGACGGGGTGCTCGGGGTGGCGGCGGGTTGCCCACTCGGGGTGGCGCGCCGCGCCGCCGTAGGCCGTGTCCCGGGCGTCGAGGCTCGTCGTGACCCGCCGGCTCCCGGTGCGGCCGGAGCGGTGGAGAACACCGGCGTGACCGGGGCAGGTGGCCGGCGCGGCGCGCTCTGTGGCGCTGGTGCGGCGGAGAACGCCACCGCCGGTGCCGCGCCGCTGGGTGTCGCTGTCGGTGTCGTGGCCATGGCATCGCTGAAAGCGACACGGGCGGGCGGCGCGGCTGGGGCCGGTGGACTCGGCTGGGCCGGGGACGGGTGGGAGAACTGCGCGGCCGGGACACCGCCGGACGGCGCTGGCGGTGGAGTGGACGGGGCCGCCGGGTGGCTGAAGGTAGGGGCGGCGTTCGTCCCGGACGGCGCAGGCAGCGGCGTATGGGCGACCGGGGCGTGGCTGAAGGCCGCCGGTCCCGGCGGGGACGGGGGGACGGGAGTCGGCCCGGGACGGGGCGGACGGGGTGGACGGGGCGGACGGGGGCCGCCCGGCGATGGACGGGGGCCGGGGGGACGAGGTGTCGTCCGCCCGGCGGTCCGGGCCGCACTCGCGCCGCCCAGGATGCCGGCCGCCGCGCCGAGCGTCTTGATCGTCAGGTAGGCGTGCATAAGCTGGCCGAGCAGTCCCCTGCCGTTGCGCTGTCCGAGCGGGCCGAGGACGAACTGCCGCATCCAGCCCGGCAGTTTGATCAGCAGCCAGAGCATCGTCAGGCAGACCAGGACGCCGAGGAGCCCGTCTGCGGTCGAGGGCACGCCCAGCACGGTCGGCCCGGCGGGGGTCAGGAAGACCTTCACCGTGGCCATGACGATGATCGCTTGACCGATCTGCAAGCCGAGGCAGGCGGCGAAGGCACGCCACCAGGTGTGGGCGATGCCTTCGGTGAGCGGGCTGGCATGGCAGATCAGCGCCGCTGGGGCCACGCCGACGAGGATGACCAGCGCGGCCAGCCGCAGGATGAAGGTGAACTCCACAAGCAGGCACATCACGACCACGGCGACGGCCAGGAGCACCATCAGGAAGCCCTTGCCCTGCAGGGCGTTGTCCGCGATCTGCCCGACTGCGGCGGCTGCGGCCGGGCCGTCAACCGTGTTCCCGGCGATGGCCACGGTGAGCGCGTTGGTAAGCACGATGGCCTGCTGACCGATGAGCAGGCTGCAATTGGCCAGCACCGCACCCAGCGCGATGCGGGGCAACACCTGCTTGAGCCCATGCTGGCTCTGCAGGGTCTCCCTGGTCGTGATGAGGAATCCGTTGGCGACGATGAACAGCACGAAGACGCCATTGGCCGTGATCAGGCTGGTCGTCCAGATCGCCTTGACGTGCTCGTTGTCGGTGAGGTCGGGGGTGGACAGCCACGATGCGCCGAGGGCTTCCATCACCGGCTGGAGAGCCTGCTCGGCGGTCCAGACGACCAGGTCGACCACGGCCTTGCGGATCTGGCCCCCGATGTCGTACCAGGCCGGATCATCGCTGACAGAAGGCTCGCCGGGAGTCGGGGCCGGGCCGGGCGTGGGTGCCGGCATGGCCGGCGCGGAGGGAGACGGGTCCACTCCCGGCGGGCGGACGCCAGGGTCAGGCACGCCGGGCGTTGGCGGCGTGCCGGGTGCGGTAGCGGGCGGGCCGGGTGCCGGGCTCGGCTCGGCGTGCGCCGCCCCGGCCCAACTCAGGGCAAGGCCGGCGAGGACCACCACGCCGAGCAGCAGCAACGACACCGCTCGGACCGTGCGGCGGGGTCGGATCGCGAGGGCGTTCATCAGGCCACCCACGCGCCGACGATCGTCACGAACAACGGCGCGAGCAGCGCGAGGGCGTAGCCGATCGCGGCGGACCGCAGCGCGAGCTTGGCCTTCTCCACCTCGCCGGGGTCGCCATTGGCGGCCAGGTAGCGCAGCCCGCCGACGGTCAAGAAAAGCGTGGCGACGGCGACGAGGATGCCGATCAGCCAGGTACGGATGTTGTTGGCGACCTGCTGGATCGACTCGGCGGCCAGCACCACCGCAGCGGGCTCGGCCGCCCACGCCACGGTCGGCACGGCAACGAGCGCTGCCGTCACCGCGGCGGCGTTGAGGAGCATCAGCGCGGCGCGGACAGTCCGAGACCGGTATCTACGCGGGCGGCGGACGCAAGGCTGTCCGCGCCTGCCCGCCCCGGGGCGGCGGTCCGCCGCCCCGGGGCGTGGGAACGGGTGGTGATTCATGGGTTGGGCACCTCCGGTGCGCACGCCGACGCAGCCCGCAGCGGGGCGTGGGTGCGCGAGTGGGTGGCGAAGGCGGGACCGGGCGGTGCGCTCGTGGGTGACCTGTCGTGCCGACCGGCGCGGCCGTCCTCCTCACCAGAAGCGGCGGGTGGGCCGGGGACCGTGCGGGGTGTCAGCGCCGTCAGCGGTCCGGTCGGAACAAGGTCACCTGCGCGGAAGAGTCCCGCACTAGGGGATTACAAATCCGAGCCTCGGATTGGAAAGCCGCAGCTCAGACAGGTGCTTACGGGCGCTTCCGCACGGTAGGCACGTCCAGGGTCAGGGTCGTGGTGGCCTCGTTGATCACGTCGGCGTACGGGTCGGACAGCTCGCCGGACTCGATCGCGGCCTTCAGCCGGGCGACGGCGGCGGTGCGCCGCTTGTAGAGGTTCCAGCGGGGCTGGCCGGTGCGTTCGGCGTAGGCGGTGAGGCTGACCTCTTCCAGGTAGGTCGCGCCGATCAGTTCGGCCTCCTGTGCGGTGATGACCTCGGCGGTGACCGCGCGGGCGAGGACGAGGTCCGGGTGGCCGTACGGGGCCGGCGGCACCACCGCGCCCGGGGCGTGGTTCGGAGCCCCAGACGAGGCGGGCTCCAGGTCGCGCAGCTCGGCGCGGGCCTTGGAGAACGCGGCGGACAGCAGGTTGCCGACCACGCCCGGCTTGGCCACATCGACCGTGCCGAGCGCCCGGAGGAAGTGCTCGACGATGGCGGCCTGCACGTCGCCGGTGAACAGCTTGGCCAGCAGGTACGCCTTGAACCGCAGGCCCGGTAGCGCGACGCCGACGGCACCGGCACGCCACGCCGGGTCTCCCGTACGGGCACGCTGCGCCAACAGCCGCCATGCCGCGTCCCGGGCGGCGTAGCCGCAGGACGGGTGCATGAGGATTGCCGACAGCTCGGGCAGGGCGATGGCCCGGCGGGGCAGGCCGTGGCCGAGGCTGCGGCCGTCCACCGACAGCGGGCTCGGCCCCTGCCCCATCAGCCGGAATCGGTACTCGATGTCGTTGAGCAGCGTCTCGCCGCGCCGGGAGACGGCTGGCTCGGTAGCGGGGATACGACGGTCCATGGTGGTACTCCCTCGTGATGACCGTTGCCGTCCGGCGGGAGTGCCGGTCGGCGCTGTGCCACCACGCCACCAGGGCCTTTGAACAGATCATGAACACTCGTGATCTTGTTCAAGGTGTCTCGACACGTGTTCAACCCAGCCGTCGGCGATCCCCGTCAATGCGTCTCGACCTCAGCCGGCGGACATCCCGAGTCGGGGTGTGCAACCCGTGGCCAGGCTGTTCAAGGCCCTTCACGCCGGGCGCAGCCACGTCGAGACGGCACCCTTGAACATGCGCCGCCCACGAGGCAGCCACGGGGTGAAGCCGGACAACTGCGAGCGGCGCTCGCCGGGCGCACTCACGCCCCATCACGATCTTGTTCAAGGTCCCGAGGCGGTCGGCCGCCTCGTGTTCAAGCAGATGACGATCTTGTTCAAGCCAGCGAGGATCTTGTTCAACCGTCCACCGATCGTGTCGGCGATCCGCGCGGCTCGGATGTCGTCGACAGCCGGTGTCTCGACGGCTCTGACCTGCGTGTTCAACCAGTAGAGGATCTTGTTCAACCGGGCGGCGTCGAGCGCAGCGCCCGGCTCGGCAGCGGGCGCGGTTTCCAATTCGAGGCCCGGATTTGTAATCCCCTAGTGTCAGCGCTTGTCGGCGGACGTGGCCCACACGCCCATGCCGAAGCCCAGCTCCACCGCCCCCGGTGACCGGCCTCAGCCGGCACCGGTCGGGCTACTCCTTCCCCGAACCCACGTCCCGCGCACGCCCCGTCCGGGAGCGCCGGACTGGCACGGACTATCCCCAAACCACCTCGCCTACCTCATCCACCGCTACACCCACGTCGGCGACGTGGTGCTCGACCTCGACGCGCACCCCGCCGCCATCGCCGCAACCGCCCACCTGGACCGGGTACCGGCCCGACTGGTCAACGGTCGCCACGGCCTGCACGTGCGGCTCGTGCCGCCCGCCCCCGAACAACGGATGCGGCGCGCCATGCGGCGTCCCGGCCCACGTGTCAACCTGCTCCTGGCGACCCTGCCGCAGGGCGCACAGGGCCTCGCCCGAGACGGCATCGCCACAGCAATGAGCACCTGGCGGCCTCTGCTACGCCCCGGCGGTTTCCTGCTTGTCGGACTCACCGCCTCGCCGCCCCAGCCGGGCGAGGTCAGCCACCGAGCCACAGTCATCGCCGCCGCCCGCGCCGCCGGGCTCTTCTACCACCAGCACATCCCCGCCGTCCTCGTCCCGCTGCCCGAGCACGAGCCACGCACCGGCCCGGAACACCCCGAGGAGGCCGACGACGGCCGCCGTCTGCTCGCCGGCCGCCACCTTCCGACGTTCCGGGATCTGGTCGTGCTCGGGACCACCGCCACCGGTGAGGAGAACGCCCATGCCTGAGTCCCGTCCGCCGTTCCACATCGGCAACCTCCACGACTCCGAATCGCCGTACCCCAGCGCGCCCGACCTGGCGGCGCTGCTCGCCGAGGGCTACCTCGGTGCGGTCTGGCTCACCGGTCAAACCGCGTCGCGGGACCTGCGGCGCGGCCGATACACCCCGGAGTCGTTGACGCACCCCGGCAAGATGCTGCCGACCATCCCCCGCTACGCCATCCGCACCTACACCAACCCCGGCGACGTAGTCCTCGACCCCATGGCCGGCATCGGCACCACCATCATCGAGGCCATGCACCTCGGCCGCCACGGCGTCGGCGTCGAGTACGAAGCCGAATGGGTCGCCAAGGCAGCCGACAACATCCGCCACACCCTCCAGACCGGGGCACCCGGCCGGGGCGAGATCTACCACGGAGACTCCACCGCGCTGCCGGCACTGCTACCGGCAAGCCTGCACGGACAGGTCTCCCTCGTGATCACCTCACCGCCCTACGGACCGTCCACCCACGGCCACGTCCGCACACCCGGCCCGAGACGAGGCAAGGTCCGCAAGATCAACCACAAGTACGGCGGCACGGACAACCTCGCCTACCGCAGCCACGGCCAGCTCGCCGACGGGTTCACCGCGATCCTCGCCGGATGCCGGACGCTGCTGCGGCCCGGCGGACACGTCGTCGTCACCGCCCGGCCCTACCGCCGCCACGGCGAACTCATCGACATCCCCGGCATGGTCGTCGCCGCCGGCATCAACGCCGGCCTCGAACTCGTCGAGGAATGCATCGCCCTCATCTGCGGCGTCCGCGACGGCGTGATCATCCCCCGAGCCTCGTTCTTCCAGCAGAAGAACACCCGCGACGCCATCGCCAGCGGTGACCCGCAATGGCTCGTCCAGCACGAGGACGTGCTGGTCCTGAGAGCCCCGACGATCTCCGTCCCACACGATGCCGAGAGCAGGTCAGGGCGCACAACGGCGCACGCTGACCGGCTTGATGCCTTCGCCCCGCACCGCGTGGATCGACGTGCACAGGCGGTGCCCCCCGGAAACGCCAATCCCGGCGGCAGCGCCATCGATCCCCGGTCCCACCCGGACCGGGACGGTGAAAGGACGTCCGATCCGTGCCCGCCCTATCCGCACCCCACGCCAGGGGACGTACAGCCCGACCCGACCGCCCACCGGCGGTCCGGCGACCCCGACGGGCCACGCCCACAACTCGACTCACCTACTGCTCCGGACCGGCAATGAGCACCCCGACGGCAGCCGAGTGGCGACCCGACCCCCTCCTGACCATCGATGACGTCGCGACCTGGCTGGGCAAGCCGAAGAACAGCCTCTACGCCTGGCACAGCCGAGGCAAGGGACCGCGCGCCATCCGGGTCGGCAACACCCTGCGCTACCGGCGCAGCGAGGTCGAACGCTGGCTCGACGACCACACCGACCCGGAGCGCTGAGCCATGGCCCGACCTCCACTACCCATCGGAACCTGGGGCAACATCCGCACCGAGAAGCTCGGCCCCAACCGGTACTGCGCCCGAGCCCGGTTCCGCGACTACGACGGCAGCACCCGCGACGTCGAGGCCGCCGACACCACCGGCCCCGCCGCCATCCGGGCGCTCAAGGTCAAACTTCGTGACCGTGCCGCTCCCAACGACGACGAGATCACACGCGAGACCCACATCAGCAGACTCGCCAGCCTTTGGCTCGAAGAGATCACCGCAGAGGAGCGTCTCGCGCCGCAGACCATCAGCCAGTACGAAGTGAGCGTCCGCGTCTCGGTCGTGCCCGCCCTGGGCAACCTTCGTATCCGGGAGGCCAGCGTCGGCCGCATCGACAAGTTCCTGCGCAAGGTCGCCGAGGACCGCCCGACAGCTGCCAGGCTCGCAAAGGTCGTCCTGACGCAGATGCTCGCCCTGGCCGTACGCCGTGGCGCAATAACGACCAACCCCGTCCGCGAAACCGGCCGACTACGTAACCCGCGCCGCAAGGTCGTCGCCCTGGAGACAGAGCAGCTGGAGGGCGTCCGTGCGGCAATCCAGCGGTGGCAGCAGGCCAGCCCCGGTAAACCCGGGCCTCGGCATACCGCCGAACTGGGCGACATCGTCGACCTCATGCTCGCCACCGGCGCCCGCATCGGCGAGGTCCTGGCAACGCGCTGGGAAGACCTCGACCTTGCTGCCGAACGCCCGACACTGACCATCTGCGGCACGATCGTCTACCTCAAGGGCAAGGGCTTCTTCCGGCAAGACTGGACGAAATCCGACGCCGGCTTCCGAACCGTTGTCCTTCCTCGCTTCGCAGTAGGAATGCTGATGGCCCGAAAGCTCGACGCCGCCGACAATCCCTACGATGCGATCTTTGCCTCCCGGCGTGGTACCTGGCTGTCTCCGCAGAACGTGCGTCGCCAGTGGCGTCAGGCCCGCGTCGACGCTGGCCTCGAATGGGTCACGCCACACACCTTCCGCAAGACCGTCGCCACCCTGATCGACAAGGAGGCTGACGCCAAGCACGCCGCCGCCCAGCTCGGGCACGCTACCGAGCAGGTCACCAACAGGCACTACATCGTCAAGCCCGCTCTCGCCCCGGACAGCTCCGACATCCTCGAACAACTCGGCGCTGGCCAGGCCACGACCAGGCACGAGCGTCGCCCCCATGACCCACGCCGGACCGGATAGACAAACAGAGACCGCCCCCGACACGCCCCACCACGGACCCGCTAGAACCCGGTCGCCCACCAGCGTTATCGAGGGGTTTTCGGGGGGCGATTCAAAACTGTATAGATACACATCAAGGCCCTGGTCAGCTTCTTGCTGGTCAGGGCCTTGTTTCGGTGCCCCCGGCAGGATTCGAACCTGCGACACACGGTTTAGGAAACCGATGCTCTATCCCCTGAGCTACGGGGGCGCGAGGGCCAAGTCTAGCGACCTTGGGGTTCCCCTGGGTGGCAGGGAGTGGCCCTCGCGTACCCGCGCCTCCCGCACCCCTGTCCGCCCAGTCCAGGAGCACGCCGGGTCCGGGAGCTGATCGCTGCGACCGGACCCGGCGGCACCCGGCCGTCAGCCGTTCATCTTGGCGAGGTGCCGCTCCTTCGCCTGAGCGAACACCTGCTTGACGGGGTCGAGCGCCTGGACGAACTCCAACTGCTCACCCTCCGGGCCCTTGCAGTAGATCAGGGCCCAGCCGTTCGACTTGCCCTCCCGGATCTTGTTGGTGTTGGAACTCGCCGGCGCGGCGAGACGGGCCGCGTCGGTTCGTACCGTCACGACCCGGTTGGCCTTGACCTGGCTCATGCCACGTCGGGCGCTCTCGGCCTCCAGGTCGGCGATGAACTTGTTGAAGTCGACGTCGTCGCGGATGTGGAAGCAGATGTGCATGGAACGCGGGTAGGCCGGGCTCATCCGGTCGCGCGGCTCCGCGAAACTCCGGCCGGTGCCCTGCGGCTGGTTCGCGTCGCGGTACTGCAGGAGTTCGATCACCACGTTGTCGAACTGCACGAACCGTACGTCGAGGCGCTGTTGTCCACCGGCCAGGTCCGGAACCCCGATCGATTTCGGATCGACCTTCTGTTCGGCGGCGAGAATCTCCTGGTCGGTGAGGATCGTGTTGTGGATCGCCTGCCCCTGGAAGTCGCCGTCCCGCATCACCTCGGTGCCGCCAAGCACCTCGGTGTAGAACTCGAACGCACGCTCCATGTTGTCGACCGTCAAGCCGAAGTGCTGGATGCCCTGCAGGCGCAGGCCGAGCGCGACGCCGTCCGGGTTCGGTCGGGATGCCGGCGTGCTCGGCGCGGCCGGAGCGGCACCGCTCTTCGCGGCCTCGCAGCCGGCCACAGTGGCGAGCGCGGCGCCTGCGCCGGCCACCGCGAACAGGCTACGCCGAGAGATTTTCGACGAGGTCACTTCTTCCACCCTGACATCCCTTCGAATGACCGCCCTACGGATGCCTATTAGTTTGATGCGCGCGAATTGACGAACACTTCATTTCCACTTCAGCCGAGCGCGACCAATGAGCCCGAGAAATAATTGAGAATGGCATGTTTAAGCAGCTCGCCCATTGGGAACTACCGCCGAAAATGCAGCCCACACTTTCCCGCACGGGAAGTTGTTCCCCGATCGGGACTGAACACCGGAAGTCCGACGAGTTACCGCGCGACTGTGGATTTCGAGAACTACGTCGAGGACGTCACCAACCCGAACGCGCTCCGGGCCGCGGTCGACGGCATCGGCTGATGCAGCCGCCGGCAGCGCATCGGAGACGCCTACCGCGGCTCGCCCACCCGAGCACCCGGGTCCAGGAGGCATCGACGACGTTGGGTGGGCGGACGATAGGCTGCGGGCGGCGTCCGACTGACCTAAGGGGAACGGGTGATAGGCGGAACGGTTCCCGTGGTGGTCGCGGCCTGCGGACGTCCGGCGTGAACGACGGGCTGCGTCCCGGTGACCCGGTCCGCCTGGGCGCGTACGACGTGCTGGGCCGGCTCGGTGACGGTGGCATGGGCACTGTCTTCCTGGCCCGCTCGCCGCAGGGACGGCGGGTGGCGGTCAAGGTCGTCCGTCCGGAACTCTCGCACGACGAGGAGTTCCGGGGTCGGTTCCGTAGCGAGGTGAACCGCGCGCGCCAGGTCCCACCGTTCTGCACCGCCGAGGTCCTGGACGCCGACCCGGACCATTACCCGCCGTACCTGGTGGTCGAGTACGTCGAGGGCCCCAGTCTGGCGCAGGTGATCCGGGAGCAGGGGCCGCTGGGGGCGGCGCAGCTGCACAGCATCGCGGTCGGTGTGGCTACCGCGCTGACGGCCATCCATGGCGCCGGGGTCATCCACCGGGACCTGAAGCCGGCGAACGTCCTGGTGGCGCCGGGCGGGATCAAGGTCATCGACTTCGGTATCGCCCGAGCGTTCGAGGCGACGAGCCAGCACACCCGGACCAACCAGATGGTCGGGACCGTCTCGTACATGGCTCCGGAGCGGTTCGACACGGCGTCCGGCCGCCCGGTGGGCCCCGCTGCGGACATCTTCGCCTGGGGTGCCGTGGTCGCCCACGCCGCGACCGGCCGCAACCCGTTCGGGGGCGACTCCGCTACGGCCACCGCGATGCGGATTCTCACTCAGCCCCCGGATCTGGCCGGGCTCGGTGGGCCGTTGCGGGAGTTGGTCTCCCGGGCGTTGGAGAAGGACCCCGCTGCTCGGCCCACCGCCCGGGAGTTGCTCGACGGACTGTTGACCGCGGAGCGTCCGGAAGGTGCTGGCGGGCCGGCGCAACGCCCGGACGCGATGCCGGCGGCGAGCGTCCTGCGCGCTTCCGGTGGTGATGACCAGGGCCGGCAGTCGCCACCGCCGAGTGTGTCCACGACCGGTCGCGCCGGTTGGCACCGGCGTGGCTGGCTCACCGCGCTGGGAGCGTCCGCCGCGGTGATCGCGGTGGTGGTGTCCGCCTTCCTGGTCGGTCCGCGACTACTGCGTGGAGGTTCCAAACCGGATCGGGCCGGCTCGACGGCGGCTGGCGGCCCGGGAACGAGCGCGCCGGCCGCCACCCCGTCCACGGTCGCATCGGGCAAGCCGTCGGTGTCACCGTCGAAGAGCACGGACCCGACCCAGGCCATACTGACCGGTCAGCGGCGAATCCTGCTGCACGCGGTGGAGATCGACCGAGACCTGAAGCTGCCGTTCCACGGCGAGCTCGAGGTCGGTGACGGAACCGGCAAGGACGCGGTCTTCGTGCTCGAACCGGTCGGCGTCGATTTCATGATCAAATCGATGAACCCGGACATCGCCCACCGACCGTGCCTCGGCGTCAAGATCGATTCCCAGGGGTACGCGTCGCTGGTGGGCGCCGAGTGTTACGCGACCGCGGCAACCGTGTTCGCCATATCCCGTGAGGGCAAGGACGACAAGGGACGCACGTCCTACGCCATCGTCAGCGACGAGTACGGCGTGGTGCAGTGGAGCCCGACCAAGAAGGCGATCTACGTCGAGCACCTCGGCGACGCCCCGCTCGACACCACGTTCAGCCTGGTCGACCGGGGCGCGGCCTGACTCGCGCCGGAAGAGGCCCGTCCAGCCTCGCCGTCAGCGCAGCAGCGCCAGCCGGTCGATGACGGAGTCGCGCAGCCCGGGTGGCCACGGAAACAACGGCGCCGCCACCCGGAGCTGAGCGAACCCGTGCAACCCGACCCAGAGCGCCGTCGCGTCGGCGAAGGGGTCCACGCTGGTCGAGCGTCCCGCCGCGACACAGTCGGCGAGCGTACGCCGGAAAATCTCGAAGGCTCCCATGCCGAGAACCGCCAGCTCGTCCGTCATGGCCGGAGACCGCTCAAGGGCCTGCCCGGCATCCCAGACGGCACCGAACATTCGCCGCGCTCTTCGCCCTGCTCACGATCAGGCCACGTCAAGCCGCCGGCGTCTGGGAGATCGTCCTCGTCGGCAAGGCCGCTCTCGTGGTGTTCGGGGCGCTGATCGGAGACGTCCCCGAGGCACGCCTGTCGGCCATCATCGACTTCGGACTCGTCGCCGTCGTCGCGACGGCCTACGTGCTGTGCCGCGGCTGGCTGGCGTGGCGTCCCGCGACAATCAACGGGACCCGGTGACGGGAACGGTGGGGCTTCCAGGCCGCGCCGCGACGAAGCCGCAGCGAAACACCGGACCGTTCCGACAGGGCGGATGCCGATCGGATGCCTACGAGCGCGGGGGTCGGCCCGCGCGGCGGCGCTCGGTGAGCCGTCGCGCCTTCACCGTATTGCCGCAGTCAGCCATGCGGCACCAGCGACGGGAGCCGTTGCGGCTCTGATCCAGAAACAGCCAGCCACAGCCACCTTCGCGTACGGGGCAGCGGTGCACCCGGGTCAGGTCGGCCGTCAACATGAGGTCGAGGGCGGCCTCGGCGATCCGGTCGGGCACCACCATGGCTGGCACCGTGCCGTAGGCCAGCCGTACCCCCGACGGGTCGAGCACGAGTCGTGCGCGGGCGGCAGCGCCGGCCCAGCGCTCGTGCAGTGCGACCAGAGCGGCACCGGCCTCGACGGGATCGCCTGCCGTGCCACCGTCCGCGTCGGTGATCAGCGAAAGCATCACGAGATGCAGCCCTTCGCGGATGTCCCGTACGGCGACGAGCCCCGCGTGCGCTGCTGCCGGCTCGTCGTGCCACGCCCGGTCGACCTGGTCGGCCTCCCCGTCGCCGAGCACGCCCACCCGGACCGACCAGCGCAGCAGGTCGGAGCTGTCGGACAGGTGGTCGTGGGGCGACGAACCGCCCCCGCGCTCAAGGGTGTTGACCAGATCCAGCACCGGATGCCCGCCGACCAACGGCAGTTCGGACACATCGAGTGGCATGCGGACGAGACTACCACTGAAGCCGTCTAAGACGGTTGCACCTTCGACCGGCTCGGGTCCGCCAAGTCTGGCGGAGGGAAGTATCGATGGCTTTGTGCTACCGTCCAAACAGGATTAGCTGGAATCACGCAGCAATGGGGAGGTAGCCGATGGCGCACCCTCGACGTGCGGCCTATGCCCTCGCCGCGTTGTCCGCCGCCACTTTCTGTTACGTCACCACCGAGGTGCTGCCGATCGGGTTGCTCACGCTTATCGCGCCAGACCTGGGACGCTCCAGGTCCGAGGCCGGCCTGCTGGTGACCGGGTACGCCGTGGTGGTCATGGTCGTGGCGCTCCCGCTGACCCGGGTCACTCGACGAGTGCCACGACGCCCGCTACTCGTCGGCACCCTGGGCGTGTTCGCCGCCGCCACGACGGTGTCGGCCCTCGCGAACTCCTACGGGGTGCTGCTCGCCGCACGGCTGGTGGCCGCCACCACCAACGGTGTCTTCTGGGCGGTGGTCTTTCCGGTAGCGATTGCGATGTTCCCCGCGAACATCCGAGGCCGGATCGTGGCCCGGCTCTCGATCGGCAACGCGCTCGGGCCGGTCCTCGGCGTACCGCTGGGCACCTGGCTGGGCGGGCAGTACGGCTGGCGGGCCCCCTTCGTCGCGATGGCCGTTTTCGGCTTCGCCAGCTGCCTTGTGCTCGCCCTGCTCCTGCCGAATGCCACACCGCGACACAGTGCGGGGGACATCGGGTCGATGCCGGACCGACACCGCTTCGCGGTGCTCCTCGCCGCCACCATTCTCGCGGTCACGGGCGCCATGGGCGCGTTCACGTACATGACCGTCTTCCTCCTCGACGTGAGCGGGTTCGCCGCGGCGTCCCTCGGCATGTTGCTCTTCGTCCAGGGCTCGTTCGGCGTCGTCGGCACCTGGGCTGTCGGCCGGGTCCTGGACCGGTTTCCGCTCGGTGTCGTGCTGGGCCTGCTCGGGCTCATCACCGCCGCGATGCTCGGCCTCTACGGGGTCGGCGCGAGCAAGGTGTCGACGATCCCGTTGCTCGCCGTGGCCGGGATGTCGTTCAGCTCGCTGATCGCGGGAATCCAGCACCGCATCATGCAGGTCGCCCCGTCGACCACCGACATCGCGTCGGCCAGCCTCAGCGTCGCGTTCAACGTCGGCCTCGCCGCCGGCTCGTTCATCGGCGCGGGCCTGCTGGCGACCGCCGGGGTACGCGTCGTTCCGTTGTTCGGTGGACTGCTGACGGCTGCGGCGCTGGTGTTGCTCGCCGGCCACGAAATGTCCCGTAAGAGAGGGAGAGCGACCGGACCCAGCCGTCGTGATCCCGACCTGCGACCGATCGGAGAATCCGCGGCTCACGCCTGAGTCGCCGCGGGCCGGGGCCGCCTACGGATGCTGGCCGGTCCGGCCCGTACCCCCGGATGGTGCCGGTCCGGCGCGGAGGTTGGTCCTCCGCGCCGGGCCGTGACACGGGTCGTGGTCAGGAGGCGGCGCAGCTCGCCGTCGCGCCCGGACCGGTGCCGGTGCCCTGGAAGCCGAAGTTGGTCGACTGCCCGGCGCCGACGCGTCCGTTGTAGCCCACGTTGGTGTACCGGACGGTGCCGCTGGTGCCGCTGGCCTGGGCGTTCCAGACGCCGGTGACCGCAGCGCCGCTGGGCAGTGTGACGGTCACGGTCCAACCGTTGATCTCGGTGGAGCCGGCGGTGACGGTCACGCTGGCGGTGAAGCCGCCGGACCACTGGTTGACGGCCACCGACGCGGAGCAGCCGTTACCGGTCGGCGGCGGGGTGGTCGGCGGCGGCGTCGTGGGGGGCGGGGTGGTCGGGGGCGGCGTCGTGGGGGGCGGCGTGGTCGGCGGGGCCGACGTCGGCGGCGGGGTCGTCGGCGGGGCCGTGGTGGGCGGGTTGGGCACACCGTTGGCCAGGCTGTAGGCCAGGTCGGGCTGGAACGAACCGGCCGTGTAGCGGCAGCCGTCCGCCTCGCCCGGAGGCTTGACCCAGAGGTACGCGTCGATGTTGCTGTCGCCGGTGTTCGTCGTCGGGTACATCCCGATGCGCCGGTCGGTGTTGTCGTCGCCGCACCAGTCTCCGCTGGCACCGCCGTTGCGGCTGGTGTCGATCACCTGGCGCTTGCCCGAGATGCCCATGCCGTTGAGGGAGGAGATGACCGCCCGGCCGAAGTTCGCCTCGCTGGAGGTCGGGTTGTAGTTCGACACGTTGCTGAAGAAGCCGTCGGCGTACTGCACGCCGGCCGCCCGGAGCCGGTTGGCCGTCTCACCCGCGCTGTTCCAGGTGGAGTGGCCGGCGTCGAGGTAGACCTTGGCGTTGGGGTTGGCCGACTTGATGGTGCGGGTGGCCGTCGAGATCGCCTGGCTGCGGGCGTTGATCTCACTGCTGTTCAGGCAGGTCAGCAGGGCGAGCGAATCGGTCTCCAGGATGATGATGAGCGTCTGGTTGCCCAGTCCGCGGGAGAAGTTCGACACCCACGTCTGGTACTGGTTGAGGTCTGGCGCACCACCGGCGCTCGCCCCGCCACAGTCCCGGTTGGGAATCTGGTAGACCGCGAGCACCGGGATCTGCTGGGCCGCGTTGGCGGCGCCGACGTACGCGGCGGCCTCGGACTGCGCGGTCGAGATGTTGAAGTTGGCGAACCAGCGGGCCTGCGGCTGACTCGCGATCTTGTCGCGGATGACTGCGGCACGCGAGTCGCCGGGGTTGGCGGCGACCCAGCGGACCACCGCCGAACTCGGGTCGCGATAGAGCGATCCGGAGATCGTGCCGGCCGACGCGCCGCTGACGGCGAGGCAGACGCCGGCGGCAGTGGCGCCCGCCACCGCCGCCACGCTGATGGCCGTCGATCTGCGACGCCGGAGGGAGAGGATAGCCACGTCGTGTTTCCTCCTGATCACATCGATGTATCTAAGTTCATGGGAGCGTTCCCATGAAGGTAGCGGAGGGGCGGGCCGCTGCCAAGATGCGCGGAACTTTCGGTACGACCGGAGACGGCCCACCAGCACGGCATCGCCCGACGGGTGCCGCTGGCCGAGCTGCCGGCCCTGCACGCCGATGCGACGGCGGGCACGCTGCCCAGCGGCAGAATCGTCGTTGACGTACTCGACGCCTGATTCCACCATCGACCGGAAGGACCGCGATGATTCCCGACGACGATCCGTCGCGCTCGCTGACCGTGGCGAGCCCCGACGATCCCGGCACGACGTTCATCTCGCTGGCGGGCAACACGTACGCCATGCTGATCACCGGTGAGCAGACCAGCGGGGCCTACTGCCTGATCGAGATGCGCGTGCCGGACGGTGGTGGCCCGCCGCCGCACCGGCACGACTTCGAGGAGATGTTCACGGTCCTGGAGGGCGAGATCGAGTTCACCTTCCGGGGCGAGAAGCACGCGGCTGGGGCGGGGTCCACCGTCAACATCCCGGCCAACGCCCCGCACAACTTCCGCAACGTCTCCGGCGCGCCGGCCCGCATGCTGTGCATGTGCACGCCGGCCGGTCAGGACGAGTACTTCACGCGCGTCGGCGACGTCGTCGCGGGCTGGGACGCGCCGCCGCCGCACCTGTCGCAGGACCAGCTCGCGGAGCGGCGCCAGCGGGCCATCGACCTGGCGCCGACGTACCGCAGCGAGCTTCTGTAGCCGATCCCGGCGGCGACCGCACCCGTACGTACGATCACCGCCGGGGCGCAGCGGAACCCTCGCTACGGGCGTAGCGCCTTGGCGGCGGGCGTCCAGGTCGACTCGTTCCTGACGTCGGCCACCGTGATCCCCCTGGCGATCTTCTCCAGCTCGGCCTGGGGCAGCCGGTTGCCGCGACCCACGGAGCTGATCTGGAGGACGACCGTGCCGTCGGCGTTCCAGATGTTGCAGAAGCCGCCGTCAGCGTTCCGGTCGCCTCCGTCGGACGCCTTGTGGCACCTGGTGGCCCCGGGCTCGGACGACTGGTTCGAGCTGGTGTTCGGCGTGACGAAGATGTGGAACCCGTCCGCGATGCCGTCCTCGGTGGAGTCGTAGGGCGCGCTCAGACCCGAGGTGGGCGCTGCCGGCTTGGTGTACGTCGCGCCTCCGTAGTCGCCGGCGCGAGCCGCCGCGATGCCGCTCAGGCCGGGCATTGCGTGCGAGCCGATCTGCAGCGGCGTGTAGCCGGCCGGCACGTAGCCGACCGTGAACGGCACCAGGGCCGGCTTCGGCGTGCTGGGCTTCAGCCCTTCGACGAGGCCGCTCAGGTCCTCGAAGCTCGGGGTGGCCTCGTCGGAGGAGACCGACGTGACAGCGGCCCAGGCGTTGTCGGTGTACTCCCACGCGAACAGCTTGTTGCCCGCGTCCGGCTCGTTGCGCGGGTCGAGGCCGACCGGCAACGTCGCCCGCAGGGCCTTACGACCCGCCACGGTGACGCTCGTGCCGCCCCTGATTCCGGTGGGGTCGAAGGCGCCCGGTCGGTAGACGGTCAGGTACGCCCACAGGCTCGGCTTCCCGCCGGCCGCCGCTCCCTTTCCGTGCATCTCGGTGCCGACGCCCGGGGCCTCGGCCTCCTCTGCGCTCACGGGCCTGTCGTTCGAGTCGTGTCCGTCGGAGTAGACGGAGGCGATCTGGTACGCGGTGGAGGCGACGATCGGAGCCTGTACGTGCAGCGTGCCGGCGTCGTACCCGGTGAAGGTGAAGTGGAACGGCTCGGGATCGGGCCACGCGGCCAGGCCGGGCGCGGACGTCGCCGCGCCGGCCGGGGCCGGCGTGGTGTTCCGCCCGGCGCTCAGGGTGGGCAGGACGAGCACACCCGCGACCGCGACCGCGACGAGACCGGCCGCGCCGGCCGACGCGAACCCGGCGCGACGACGCCGCTCGGCCCGCCGCCCCAACGCGATGATGTCGTCGACGGTACGGGCCATCGGGGGCTCGTCGCCCGTGACGGTGTCCACGAGATCACGCAGCTGCACTGGTCCACTCCTTGATCGGCTTCCCGGTGGGACTGACGCGTTCGCCGCCGAGTGACTCGCGCAGTTTCGCCAGGCCACGGGAGGCCTGACTCTTGGCCGCGCCGACCGTGCAGTCGAGGAAACCGGCCGTGTCCTCCAGGCTCAGACCCAGGTAGTGCCGGAGCACGACCGCGGCCCGCTGCCGGGCCGGCACGGCGTCGAGTGCCACCCGCAGACGCAGTCGTTCGTCGGTCGCACCGGTCGAGTCCCGCACGGCCACGTCCGGCATGGCGTCACCGACCGGCCGCTCACGTCGCCAGGGGCGACGGGTCTCGTCGATCGCGGCCCGGTAGACCATGGTCTTGACGTACAGATCGGGTCGATCCAGCTTTCGCCACCGCGGGTAGAGCTTGACCAGCGCGTTGGCGACGGCGTCCTCTGCCGTGTGCCAGTCACCGCAGGTCACGTACGCCAGCTTGCGCAGCGACGCCATCTCCGACGTCACGAACTCGCGGAATGCCTGCTCGTCTTCGGCGTTCACGTCGGCTGCCTCCTCATGACGGAGGTAGAACGGAAACCCGGCACCAGGAAGTTGCACCGGCCGGAGAAGTAGTTGCGCGACCACATCCAGTGGCGGTGTCGGAGCGTCGCGAGTCGTGCCGAGCCCGTTCCGCACCAACGCCACCGCTCGACAACCCGGCCTCGGAAGCGATTGCTTATGCTCGACGGGTGAAGGACAGCGAGCAGGCGGTGCTGACCGGGGTGTTGCAGGCGGCCGAGGACGCCGCCCCCGTGGAGGCTGTCGAGGCCGTCACCGGCACCATCGCCGAGGCGCTGCACGCGTCCAGCGTCTCGCTGCTGATCGCCGACCTCAGCGGCCGGGCACTGGTCCGGCTGACCCACCAACCGATCCCCGATGCCTCGGGCCGTCGCCAGGACGATGAGGCCGCCGAAGTCCTGCCGTTCGACGGCGGCCCCCACGAGCAGGTTCTCCGTCTGCAGAGCACCCGGGTGATCCCCGGTGACGGCCGGTGGACCGTGCTGGCGCCGGTCACCGAACGCGGCGAGGCGATCGGCCTGCTGGAGATAGAACTTCCCCACGAGCCGGACGACTCGGTGGTCGCGCAGGTCACCCGCACCGCGCACGCGCTGGCGTTCGTGGTCATCGCCAACCGCCGGCACACCGACCTGTTCGAGTGGGGCCAGCGCAGCACCCCGTTCACCCTCTCCGCGGAGATCCAGCGCCGGCTGCTGCCCGCCGCCTTCACCTGCGAGGCCGGCGCCTTCGCGCTGTCCGGATGGCTCGAACCGGCGGCCAGCGTCGGTGGGGACACCTTCGACTACAGCTTGGCCCGGGACCTGCTGCACATCAGCGTCACCGACGCGATGGGGCACGGCGTGGCCAGCGCGCTGACCGCCACTCTCGGAGTGGGCAGCCTGCGCAACACCCGCCGCCGCGGCGACGGCCTCGTCGTGCAGGCCGACCAGGCCAGCCGGGCCATCGCGGAGCACGCCAACGTGCCCGGCGCGTACGTGACCGCCGTGCTCGGCCGGATGGACCTGCCCAGCGGCCGCTGCGAACTGCTCAACGCCGGGCACGTTCCGCCGGTGCTGGTCCGTGGCGACCGGGTCGTGCCGGTGGAGCTGCCCAGTAACTTCCCGCTGGGCATGTTCCCCGAGGAGCCCTACCGCGCCGGGGAGATCTCCCTACTCCCCGGCGACCGGTTGGTGATCGTCACCGACGGGGTGCGGGAACGCAACGCCGCCGACCTGGACCTGGCCGGGGCGCTGCGCGAGATCGCCCACCTGCACCCGCGCGAGGCGGTCCGGGCGCTGTCCGACGCCGTGCTGGCGGCCGCCGGGCCGGTGCTGGCCGACGACGCGACCCTGCTCATCATCGACTGGTACGACGGCCACGGGCCGCGCCGCAGCGCCGCCGGCGCTGACACCGCCCGCGTCAGCGCCTCCTGAACGACGCTCAGGACGCCGCCGGGGACGCCTCCTCGGCGTCCTGCACGGTGTCGAAGGATTCGATGACCCGGTCCACCGACGTGATCGAGAGCACCTTGCGGACCGCCGGACGGACGCCGGCCAGACCGAGCCAGCCGTCCCGCGCCCGCATCTCCTTGTAGGCGACCACGAGTGCGCCCAGGCCGCTGGAATCCATGAACCCGACGTCGGTGAGGTCGACCACCACCACCCGGGCGCCGCTCTCCACCACCTCGAGCAGCCCGTCCCGTAGTCGTGGTGTGGTGCTCATGTCCAGATCGCCGACGACCTTTACCACCGTGCCGACGTGCCCTCGCCGGGTTGCCAACGCGAATTCCACCTGTCCCCCTCCCGTGCGCTACGCCGGCCCGCTCCGCGGCGCCTGATCGGTGTTCGCCTCCACCGTGCCAGAAACCGGTACCCACCGCCTTACCTGGGGGTCCCCCACTCGTCGCGGAGGCACCGGGTATCAGAGCGCCCGCCCCTGGGTATGACAGGGTGGTCCGGGTTCGCGACGCCGGGCCCGGGAAAGGAGCTACGCGATGCGGGTGGGCTTGACACTGTCACTCCCCCGCCAGGCGTCGACGGTGGCCCGCGCCCGGCAGATACTCGCCACCCTGCTGAGCTTGACAGACGTCGGCGACGACATCCGCGCCAACCTGGCCGTGGTGGTCAGCGAGGCGTGTTCCAACGCGGTGATCCATGGCGATCCCGACAGCACCGTCGACATCGCCATCAGCATCGACGACGACGTGTGCCTGATCGAGGTCGGCAACCGGGGCCGCACGCCGGACGCCGCCAAGCTGCACGCCGACCTCCCGGCGCCGCTCACCATCGGCGGCCGAGGGCTGCCGCTGATCGCCGCGCTCTCCGACACGGCCACCTTCGTCGCCGGGACGCCGGACCGGGTGCTGCTGCGCATCACCAAGGCCCTCACCGGGGTACGGGCAGCGTCCTAGCGCCGGGCCCTCGCGTCGCGCCGCAACCCACTCGACACAGCATTGACATATTTCACTGTCAGATCTAGCGTCGGGGCCGAATCGATTCGGCCGTGGACCGGCGCTCCGGCACCGTCCGACGGTCGGCCGCGTGGCGTTCGGGCGTACGGCGTGGGCCACCGACGATTCGACGACCCTCTGGTCCCGCTTGGGCGGCGAGGCCAGCGGTGGAGAACCCGTGGCGACGAGCCGACCGGCCGCCGTGGGCACACCGCGTCGGGGGTGCTTGTCCGCGCCGAGCGGCGTCGGCGGCGGTGAGCGGTGGCGTGTCGTCGCCGCCGTGGATCCCTTCACCTTCACTTCGTGCCGATTGGCGGAGCCCATCATGACAAGACGTAGACCCATCCTTGGTTCCCTTGCGACGGCGGCGCTCGTCGTCGCGACAGTGGGGGCGGCGATAGTGACCGGCGGTGCGAGCACCACCGCGTCGGCCGCGAACGTCACGGCGGCCGCAGCCACCGCCGGGTGCGGCAAGGCGCCCACGTTGACCAGCGGTCAGCGGTCCATCCAGAGCAGCGGCCAGAACCGTAGTTTCATCCTGCGGATTCCCGACAACTACGACCGGAACCACCCGTACCGGCTGATCTTCGGATTCCACTGGAACGGCGGCACCATGAACGACGTCGACGGCGGCGGATCGGACGGGGCTGCCTGGTCCTACTACGGCCTGCGCTCGCAGGCGAACAACAGCACGATCTTCGTGGCCCCCCAGGGGAACGGCAACGGCTGGGCCAACCCGGGCGGCCAGGACGTCACCTTCGTCGACAACATGATCAGCCTGATCGAGGCCGACCTCTGCGTCGACACGACGCAACTCTTCGCGCTCGGCTTCAGCTACGGCGGAGGCATGAGCTATTCGCTGGCCTGTTCCCGTGCCGGCGTCTTCCGCGCCGTCGCGGTCTACTCGGGCGGGCAGCTCAGCGGTTGCGGCGGCGGCACCCAGCCGATCGCGTACATGGGAATCCACGGCATCGGGGACCCGGTCCTCAACGTCTCCGCCGGGCGGTCCCTGCGCGACACGTTCGTCCGGAACAACGGGTGCACCGCACAGAGTCCTCCCGAGCCGAGAGCGGGCAGCCTGACCCACATCACCACCACCTACTCCGGCTGCCGGGCCGGCTATCCCGTGGTGTGGGCAGCCTTCGACGGCGGGCACACCCCCGGGCCGGTGGACGGCGGCGGGGACAGCGGAGCGCGGACCTGGACCAAGGGCGAGGTGTGGAGGTTCTTCACCCAGTTCGGCAGCACCGATCCGACGCCGAGCCCGAGCCCGACCGTCTCGCCCACCGGCAACCCGACCACGCCGCCGCCGAGCAGCACGTCGGCGGTACGCAACACGGCCTCCGGGCGCTGCCTGGACGTCAACGGCGGCTCGCAGGCCAACGGCGCGACGGCGATCATCTGGGACTGCCACGGTCAGAACAACCAGAGCTGGACCTCGACGGCCGCGCAGGAGTTGCGGGTGTTCGGCGGCAAGTGCCTCGACGTCAACGGCGCCGCCACGGCGAACGGCAGCTCGGTGATCATCTGGGACTGCAACGGCCAGTCCAACCAGCGGTGGCGGTTCAACTCCGACGGCTCGATCACCGGAGTCGGTTCCGGTCGGTGCCTCGACCTGGTCAGCAACGGAACCGCCAACGGCACGCGCGTCCAGATCTGGGACTGCAACGGCGCCGCCAACCAGCGGTGGAGCCGGAGCTGAGTCCGGCGGCCAGCCCCGGAGCACGACGGTAGGGGTCGTGGTGCTGCCGCACCACGACCAGTTCGGCGGCGGGACCATCCGGTCCCGCCGCTGAACCACCCCGGACCGCACCCACGGCATTCATCAAATCTTTTCCCTACATCGCCGGAGTCCATCGATGCAAATGGCGGCAAATGCGAGTGGTTGAGGCGTTGACCCGCGATCTATGCGGTGCTTAACATATGACGTCTACTCATCAACGATCTTCGATCGTCGGCCCCTGTGCCATGCGACAGCTCGACAACCTGCCGTACGGCTTCGGGCGTCCGTAACGGTCAGGGAGGCGGATCAGATGTTCCGTAGAGAGAGCCAGCGGCACGGCGCGGGCGAGGCGGCACGACGCCGGTCATGGCGACACACGCGGCGTCCACGTCGGTTAACTGCCGCGCTGGTGGGGGCGCTCATGGGGGCGGCAGCCGTGCTGACCGCCGTCGCCTCCCCGGCACAGGCCGCGACCGCCATCACGATCAACGGCGGGTCCGGTGGACGGGCGCTCGACGGGATCGGCGCGGTCAGTGGCGGTGGAGGCAACAGCAGACTGCTGATCGACTACCCGGAACCGCAGCGCAGCGACATCCTGGACTACCTGTTCAAGCCGGGCCGTGGCGCTGCGATGCAGCTGCTCAAGACGGAGATCGGCGGCGACACCAACTCGACCTCCGGCGCGGAGCCCAGCCACGAGCACACCCGGGGCAGCATCAACTGCAACCGGGGCTACGAGTGGTGGCTGATGGAGCAGGCGCGGACGCGCAACCCCAGCATCGCCCTGGCGGGCCTGGCCTGGGGCGCACCGGGCTGGATCGGCAACGGCAACTTCTGGTCCAACGACTCGATCGAGTACCTGGTCGCCTGGCTGGACTGCGCGGGCACCCACGGGCTGACCATCAACTACCTCGGCGGGTGGAACGAGAAGGGCTACAACGCCACCTGGTACAAGAACCTGCGGTCCACCCTGAACTCCCGCGGCTACAGCAACGTCAAGATCGTGGCCTCGGACGACTTCGGCTGGGGCGCCGCCGACGAATCACTGCGCGACCCGGCGTTCGCCAACGCCGTGCAGGTCTTCGGCAGCCACTACGTCTGCGGCTACCGCAGCGCCCAGACCAGTTGCCCCAGCTCCAACAACGCGATATCCACCGGCAAGTCGCTCTGGGCCAGCGAGAACGGGTCCGACGACTACAACGCCGGCGCGCAGGCGCTCGCCCGGGGCATCAACCGTGGCTACATCGACGGCAAGATGACCGGCTACATCAACTGGCCCGCCATCGCCGCCATCACCCCCAACATCCCGTGGGCGACCACGGGCGTGGCGGTGGCGCAGCAGCCCTGGTCCGGTGCCTACTCCATTGGCAAGAGCACGTGGGTGATGGCGCAGACCACGCAGTTCACCGCCCCGGGCTGGCGCTACCTCGACGGATCGACCGGCTACCTCGGCGGCAACCGCAACAACGGCAGCTACGTGTCGCTGAAGTCGACCAACAACAGCGACTACAGCACCATCATCGAGACTATGGACGCCGGGTCGGCGCAGACCCTCGACTTCACCGTCACCGGCGGACTGTCCACCGGCGCCGTGCACGTCTGGTCGACGAACGTCAGGTCGAACAACACCGCCGACCACTTCGTCCGGGGTAGCGACCTCACGCCGAGCGGCGGGCGCTTCTCGCTCACCGTCCAGCCCGGATACGTCTACAGCATCACGACCACCAGCGGGCAGGGCAAGAGCACGGCGACCAGCCCCGCGCAGGGCACGCTGAAGCTGCCGTACAGCGACACCTTCGACAGCTACGACGTCGGGCGTGAGGCCAAGTACCTGATGGACCAGCAGGGCTCGTTCGAGATCGCCGCCTGCGGCGGTGGTCACTCGGGTCGGTGCGTACGGCAGATGTCGGAGCAGACGCCGATCTTCTGGACGTCCGGCCAGGCCGAGCCGTACACGTTGCTGGGCGACCTGAGCTGGCGCAACTACACGGTCTCCTCCGACGTGATGCTGGAGAAGTCCGGTTACGCGCAGCTCATCGGACGCGCCAACACGTACAACCACCAGGGGCCGCAGAACCTCAACGGCTACTACTTCCGGGTGACCGACGGTGGCGCGTGGTCCATCCGGAGCAACAACACCAGCGGTAACTGGCGCACGCTGGCCAGCGGGAACACCTCGGCGCTGGGCACCGGCCGCTGGCACACGCTGGCGCTGACGCTCAACGGGAGCACCCTCACCGCGAGCATCGACGGCACCACCGTCGGCACGGCCTCCGACTCGACCTGGGTCGCCGGTCAGATCGGGTACGGCACGGGCCAGGGGGTCACCGCCCAGTTCGACAACCTCTCCATCACACCGGTCGGCAACTCCGGCGAGCCGGGTCCGACCGGGACCGTCCGGGGCGCGGGCTCCAACCGGTGCCTGGACGTCAACGGCCAGAGCCAGGCCGACGGTTCGGTCGTCCAGATCTGGGACTGCAACAGCGGGGCCAACCAGCAGTGGACGCTCACCTCGAGCAACCAGCTCACCGTCTACGGCAACAAGTGCCTCGACGTGGCGAGCACCGCGACGGGGAGCCGCGCCCGGATCATGACCTGCAACGGCGGCAGCGGCCAGCAGTGGCGCGTCAACGGCGACGGCACGATCACCGGGGTCGCCTCGGGGCTCTGCCTGGACGTCAACGGCGCGGGAACCGCCAACGGCACCGCCGTCCAGATCTGGACGTGCACCGGCGGCAGCAACCAGCAGTGGATCCGCGGCTGACCGACAGGAGTCCGTTCGAGGACCCCGTACCCGATTGATCGGCTGGCTGCCGGCCGCTCACCTGAGCGGCCGGCAGTCGCCTTTCCGGGCGGCCGACGCGGGCTCCACGTCGGAGGGTGAGGGCGTATCGTGTGGTGGCCGCGCCGCCTCCGGTGTCATTTCCCGAGGCGGCCGTCAGCCGTCACACGGGGGAGGTCTGATGGCGCAGTTTCCCAGCGCCGATTTCGGGGCGGCGACCGAGCGGTTCGTCGCCTCCTGGTCGGCCGGCATCTCGGAGCGGGCCGCCCGGGCGCACGAGTTGTCGGCGCGCGTGGCCGCGATGTCGGCGACCGCCGAGGGCGCGGAGGGCGCCGTCCAGGTCACCGTCGCCGCGTCCGGCGCGATGACCGACCTGCGGCTCGACGACCGGGTGCTGCGCTGGCGGGCCGACGAGATCGCCGTCGAGGTGCTCGCGGTGATGCGCCGGGCGCAGGGGCGGTTGGCACCGCAGGTGGCGGAGGCCGCCGCGGAGACCGTCGGCGCCGACTCCGAGACCGCCCGCGCCGTGGTGGGCAGCTACGAGACGCGCTTCCCGGAGGTGCCCGAGGAGGACGAGCAGGGGTACGGCCCCTGGGGTGACCGTGGGCGCTGAGGCAGCCGGGTTCGAGGTCACCACGGCGGCGGTGACCACCCACGCCCGTTCCGTCGACCGGATCTCCGGGGGGATCGGCGTCGCACACGACGCGGCGGCGTACGTGCGGATGGGCGGCGACGCGTACGGGCACCTGCCCGTCTGCCAGGCGATCCCCTTCCTGTTGGACTTCCTCCAGGGCCCGGCCGCCGACGCGCTCGCGGCGGCTCAGGAGGCGCTGCACAGCGCGGCCGGAGCGCTCGACGCCACGGTAGACGCCTACCACGACACGGATTCGACGATCTCCGCCTCCCTCGGGCGGATGCACCGGTGAGCACCGACGTCGCGAACCCGCTGATCGCCGCCCGGCAGGACACCACCACCTCGTACAGCGGCCTCGGCATCGTCGAGAGCCTCGTCGACCTGCGCAACGGCATCGAGAGCGGTTCCTGGGTCGACCTGAGCATCGGCGGCTTCGGCACGTCGATGGAGGTGCTGGCGACCTGCGTCGACCCGGTCGGTTCGATCGTCTCGTGGGGGGTGGCCTGGCTCATCGAGCACGTCAAGCCGCTCTCCGACGCCCTCGACTGGCTGGCCGGCGACCCGGACCAGATCACCGCGTACGCGCAGACGTGGCACAACGTCTCACGGCAGGTCGGTGATCAGGTCACCGCATTGTCCGAGGCGGTACGCACCGAGATCGCCACCTGGACGGGCCCGGCGTCCGAGGCGTACCGGCGCTACAGCGACCAGCACCTGCGCCACCTGGCCGGTCTGGCGGACGCCACCGATCTGATCGGCACCGTCGTCGAGGGCGCGGGCCTGCTGGTGGCGCTGGTCCGGGAACTGGTCCGCGACCTCATCGCCGACTTCGTCTCGGTCCTCGCCGTCCGGCTGTGGGTGTGGCTGGCCGAGGCCGGGCTGACCCTGGGTGCGGCCACTCCGCTGGTCGCGGCACAGGTCTCCTCGCTGGTCGCCAAGTGGGCCGCCAAGGTCGCCGGGCTCCTCACGGCGCTGGCCCGCAGCGTCAGCCGCCTGCGGCCGATCCTGTCCAAACTCGGCGAACTGCTCGACACCCTCCGTACGGCGCTGCGGGGCCTGCGACGTACCCCGGGTGGGTCGCCCTCCACCGACATGCCGGCACCCGGTCCGGGTGCCCGTGGCTACACCGATCCTGCGGGCGGCGGCGGGCAGCCGCCGCCGTGGGCCCGCCAGGACGACTGGCCACCCGACGTCGACCGCGAGCCGGGACCGCCCGGTGGCGGCGGCCCTCCCGGTGGCGGTGGCCCGCCGCATGGCGGCGGTGGAGGTCCCGACGGTGGTACGACGCGTGACGGCGGCTCAGGAAGTGACGGCGGCTCAGGAAGTGACGGCGGCTCTGGGCACGACGGCGGGGAGCCGGCGGACCTCGACGGGTCCGACGCGCCGGAGCCCGGGTCCGGCGCCGATCCGCAGGTGCCCGATCATGCGAGTGACGCCGAGTTGCGGCTGCTCGGCAGGGAGGTGCAGAGCATGACCGAACTCGACCCCGGCGGACACGTCAACGACGCGTACGACGTCACGTTCACCGACGGTACGCACGGCGTCTACAAGCCGAACGTGCCGGAGAACGAGTTCGTCCAGGTGCGTTCGTCCATCCCGGAGAACGAGTTGGCCCCGCGTGAGGTCGCCGCCTCGCGTCTGGACGAGGACCTGGGCTTCGGCCTGGTGCCGACGACGGCGCGCTGGGACGGTCCGCACGGGGCCGGTTCGATGCAGGAGTTCGTGGAGAACGCCAGCCCCGGTCGGCCCCCCAACGCCTACCCGGCCGCCGAGAGCGAGCGGATGGCGGTGCTCGACTACATCAGTGGCAACACCGACCGGCACATGGGTAACTATCTGACCGGACCCGACGGCCGCCTCGTCGCCATCGACCACGGCTACTCGTTCCCCGAGTCGAACGCCGAACCGTTGCGCTCGGACTTCGTGACGCAGCAGATGAACCGGCCGCTGAGCCCGGAGACGATGGCCCGGCTCCAGGACACCGACCCGGCGGCGCTGGCCGAGCGGCTGCGCGGCACCGGCCTGAGTGAACAGGCGCTGTCCGGTGCGATGGACCGCTTCAACGAGATCCGTGTCCGGGGCACGATCACGGGCGAGGCGTGGAACGCCTTCCGCCCGCCGAGCCCGTGGTGAGTGAGCCGCAGTGAACCAGGAGGCAGGAATGACCGAGCAGGTGGCGACCAGGGTGGCGCTCTACACGTTCGCCCAGCACACCAATCGCCGGGTGGCCGAGTTCCGTTGGCAGCCGGGCCAGCCGGTGTCGCTGACCGTCCTCGACCCGGAGTGGGGGGCGCTCGCACAGGACTTCTACGACAACGGCGTGCCGGTTGGACCGCAGCGGGTGCTGCCGGAGGCCGGTCCGGAGTTCATGCGCGCCCTGCTGCACCGTTTCCGGATGAGCTACTACAAGTTCGTGGACGAGAGCGACTGACCCGCGCCCTGCCCGGCGGCTTCGCGGCTCTTTTCGTATCCTGGCGAGGGTGAGCGGACCGCGTCGCAGTGGTCCTTCGACGAAAAGCCTTACGGAGAGGGACGACCACACCATGACGGCGGTACCGGACCAGCGGGCGACCGCCGTGCCATCAGGGGACGCCGGGCAGGCGGCGCAGGAGGATCTGCGGACGCTGTTCGGGCAGTCCATCGCGGTGTTCGCGTCGCTCGTGGGGCCGACGCACGTGGTGGAGGCGGCCAACCCGGCGTTCTTCGCCGCCATCGGTGAGGAACGCGCACGCATCGGGGGTCCGGTCGCCGAACTGCTGCCCGAGTTGGCCGGGCAGGGTTTCATCACTCTGCTCGACCAGGTCTACCGCACGGGTGAGGCGTACACCGGCCGCGACGCCCGGATCGTGTTGGGCACCGGCCCGCAGGCACGCGAGGCGTTCTTCGACTTCACCTACGAGCCCCGCCGCGACCTCGACGGCACGGTCACCGGCATCCGCGTGATCGGCGTGGAGATCACTCAGGTGAAGCACGCCCAGCGGCTGATGGCCGAGCACCGCGCCATGCTGGAGCAGATCGCGCGTCAGGCGCCCCTGGCCGAGGTGCTGGACGGGATGGCCCGCTGCATCGAGAACCTGGCACCGGACCAGGTGCTCGTCTCCGTGCTGCTCGCCGACGCGGACGGCCGGCACCTGCGGCACGGGGCCGCGCCGAGCCTGCCCGAGTTCTACAACCAGGCCATCGACGGGATCGCCACCGGTGAGGGTGTCGGTTCGTGCGGCACCGCCGCGCACCGGCGGGAGCCGGTCATCGTCACCGACATCGCCGTCGACCCCTTCTGGGCGGACTTCCGCGAGCTGGCCGAGCGGGCCGGTCTCGCCGCCTGCTGGTCGATGCCGATCCTGGCCCGTGACGGCGGCCTGTTGGGCACCTTCGCCATGTACCACCGCACGCCGCGGGTTCCACAGGACACCGACCTGGCTCTGGCCCGGGTCTTCGCCGACACCGCGGCCCTGGCCATCGAGCGTCACCGGGTCGAGCAGGCGAAGACCGCCGCCGAGGCACGTGCCAGGGAGGCCCACGAGGACCTGGCCAGGGCGGTACGCGCGGAGCGGCAGCTACGCGCCGAGGCGGAGCAGCGGGCCGCCACCGCCGCGGAACTCGCCGACCGGATTCGTGCCGCCGCGGCCGCGCAGGCCGCCCGACCGCACCCGGAGCACTGTCAGCTCGGCGGTGTCCAGGGCTGCTCCGCATCCGCCAAGATCAAGATCGCCGATTCGTGGGGCGACTCGGCCTGGGGCTGCGACGCCCACGTCGAGGAGGCCATCCTCAACGTGCGGTCGGTGTTCATCGCCAGCGAGGAACTCGGCGGCCTGGCCGCGTACGTCAGCCGCTGACCGCTGGCCCTCAGGCCGCGACGGCGGCCCGGACGTCGTCCCCGGCCGCACGCAGCCGTGCCGCGGCCTCCTCGGCCGTGCAGTGCGCGAGCAGCAGCACGATGGCCGTCTTGGCGTGGCCGTGCGCCGTGGCGAGCGCCCGCGCGGCCGTGTCGAGGTCGGTCTCGGCGGCCTCCGCGACGATCCGGCGCGCCCGGTCGACGAGCTTCTCGTTGGTGGCGTTCATGTCGACCATCAGGTTGCCGTAGACCTTGCCGAGCCGGGCCATCGTGACGGTGGAGAGCATGTTGCAGACGAGCTTCTCGGCGGTGCCGGCCTTGAGCCGGGTCGAGCCGGTGAGCACCTCGGGACCGGTGGGCACCTCGATGGCGACATCGGCGTGCCGGCTGACCACCGCGTCGGTGTTGCAGGCCACCGAGACGGTGGCCGCTCCGCGTGCGCGGGCGTGCGCCAGCCCACCCACCACATAGGGGGTACGACCGCTGGCCGCGAGCCCCACCACCGTGTCGCGGTCGGTGAGGCCGGCCGCGTCGAGGTCGGCGACGGCACGGGCCGGGTCGTCCTCGGCACCCTCGACGGCGACACCGAAGGCGCCCGCCCCGCCGGCGAGCAGACCGATGACCCGCTCGGGCGGCGTACCGAAGGTGGGCGGGCACTCGACGGCGTCGAGCATGCCGATCCGGCCGCTGGTGCCGGCGCCCAGGTAGATCAACCGACCTCCCTGGCGCAGCGAAGCCACGATGACGTCGACTGCGGCCGCGATGTCCGGCACGGCCCGGCGGACGGCGTCCGCGACCGTACGGTCCTCGTCGTTCATCGCGAGGAGCATCTCGGTGGGTGACATCCGGTCGAGGTCGGTGGTCTTGTCGTTGCGGGTCTCGGTGCCGAGGGTGCTGAGGTCCACGGGGTGTTCGTTCCTCTCGCTGGTGTCTCAGTCGCCGACCGGGCGAGTGCTCCCTGACCAGTTCGGCGGCGCGTACCGAATCGTTGAGATTCGGTCGGCAACGCGCCGTTCGGGCCTCGCGTCCGCTCGCATCAGCAGGCTGAGACCACAGCGTAACCAGGCCGGAGGGGCACTGGCAAAAAGTTTCGCGATAGTGTGGGCCAACGTCATTTTTTGACAACCCCGCTGGTTGGGAGTGAGCCGTGCGTCAACTCGACCTTGTCGTGATCGTGCTGTACCTCGTAGTGATCGCCGCCGTCGGACTGCGTCTGTCCGGCAAACAGAAGTCGTCCAAGGACTACTTCGTGGGCGAGGGCAAGCTGCCCTGGTGGACCGTCTCGTTCTCGGTGGTCGCCACCGAGACCAGCGTCCTGACGGTGATCAGCGTGCCCGGTGGCGCCTACAGCAGTCAGGGCTTCGGCAACGTCGAACTGGCCCTGGGCTACGTCATCGGTCGCGTCGTGGTGGCGGCGGTACTCATCCCGCTCTACAAGCGGGGTGGCTTCGTCAGCGCCTACCAGTACCTGGGTGAGCGGTTCGGCCTGAAACTCCAGGGCCTGGCGTCGGTCACCTTCGTCTTCACCCGCCTGCTCGCCGAGGGCGTACGACTGTTCGCCTCGGCCATCCCGATCAAGCTGCTCCTGGACGAGTTCGGGCTGAACGTCGGCTACCAGGCGATCATCATCGTGCTGACCCTGATCACGGTGGTCTACACCTACCTCGGTGGCATCAAGGCGGTCATCTGGACCGACGCCATCCAGATGGGCCTCTACCTGGGCGGGGCGATCCTGGCCATCGCGGTGCTCAGCCACGCCATCGGGTTCGACGGCTACTCGCAGGCGTTGGACGCCGGCAAGTTCCAGCTCTTCGACACCAACTTCAACCTGGCGCACGTGCTCACCAGCCCGTTCGCCCTGCCGACCGCGATCATCGGTGGCGCCATCTTCGCGATGGCCAGTCACGGGTCGGACCAGCTCATCGTCCAGCGCATCCTGTCGACCCGCACGCTTCGTGAGGGTCAACTGGCGATGGTCTCCTCCGGCATCTTCGTGGTCATCCAGTTCGCGGCGTTCTCGCTGGTCGGTGCCCTGCTGTGGTCGTACAACAAGGGTCAGACCTTCAAGGAACTCGGCCTGAACAGCACCGACAACCTGTACCCGAACTTCATCCTGCACGCCCTGCCGGTGGGCATCTCCGGCCTGCTGGTCGCCGGCATCCTCGGCGCGGCGATGGGATCGCTGTCGTCGGCGCTGAACTCAATGTCGAACTCCACGGTCGCCGACTTCATCCACAGCTTCTTCAAGAAGGTGCCGTCGGACGACGTGATGCTCCGGCTGGCCCGGGTGATGACCCTGGTCTGGGCGGTGTTCATGGCGATCTTCGCCTGCGCGTTCAGCTCGAGCACCGGAAACGTCTACCTGACCGGTCTGACCATCGCCGGCTACACCTACGGGGCGCTGCTCGGGGCCTTCCTGCTCGGCCGCCTCGTCAAGCGGGCCAACCAGGTCGACGCGGTGATCGCCTTCCTCGTCACGGTGGCGGTGATGACCTACATCGTCCGCTTCGTCAAGATCGACGTGACGACGGCCGGGACCACCACCGCGACCGCCATCGCCGCACAGTGGCTGGTGCCGATCGGCGTCCTGATCACCCTGGTCGTCGGCGCGGTGTCGAGCCGCTTCCACGCCGCACCGGAGACGCCGTACGACCACCGCCGCGTCGCCGATGACGACGAGGCAACGGCGACTCCCGTGAGCCGGGCGTGAAGGAGGCCGTGATGCGCGTGCTCGGCCTGATGTCCGGAACCTCGTACGACGGCATCGAAGCCGCCGCCGCTGAGTTCGAGCTGGACGGCGACACCCTGCGGATGCGCCCGCTGGGTCGGCTCAGCCACCCGTACCCCGACGAGCTGCGCACCCGCATCGCCGCCGCCCTGCCACCCGCGCCGACCACCACCGAGGCGATCTGCGTGCTGGACACCGGCATCGGCCAGGCGTTCGCCGAGGCCGGTGTACGGGCTCTCGCCGAGCTGTGCGACGGCCGGGCCGACCTGGTGGTCTCGCACGGCCAGACCATGCACCACTGGGTGGAGAACGGCGTGGTCCGGGGCACCCTGCAACTGGGCCAGCCGGCCTGGATCGCCGAGGCAACCGGTCTGCCGGTCGTGGCCGACCTGCGCAGCCGCGACGTCGCGGCCGGTGGTCAGGGAGCACCGCTGGTCGCCCTGTTCGACGCGCTGCTGCTGCGCGGCCTGCCCGGCGTTCCGGCCGCTCTCAACCTGGGCGGAATCGCCAACATCACCGTCGTCGCGCCGGACGCCGAGCCTCTCGCGTTCGACACCGGCCCCGCGAACGCGCTCCTCGACGCCGCCGTGCGCCACTTCAGCGGCGGCGTCGAGGAGTACGACCGGGACGGGCGAGGAGCAGCGGCCGGGCAGGTCGACCCGGCGCTGCTGCGACGGCTGCTCGACGAGCCGTACTACCGGCTGCCCGGCCCGAAGAGCACCGGCAAGGAACTGTTCCACCTGCCGTACCTGCTCGCCGCGCTGGCTGACGCGCCCACCCCGGATTCGCGGGACGTACTGGCCACGCTCACCCGGCTGACGGCGGTGACGGTGGCCGACGCCTGCCGGGCGCACGGCGTCACCCGGCTCGTCGTCTCCGGCGGCGGGGCGCACAACCCGACCCTGATGGGCATGCTCGTCGACGAGCTACCCGACGTCGACCTGACGTCCAGCGACGAGGTCGGTGTCGCCTCGGACGCCAAGGAGGCGCTGGCCTTCGCGCTGCTGGGCTACCTGACCGTGCACGGGCTGCCGGGCACCCTGCCCTCGGGCACCGGCGCACGGCACCCCTCGGTGCTCGGCAGCATCACGCCCGGTCGCCAGCCCTTGCGGCTACCCGATCCGGCCGGCACCGCCCCGAACCGGCTGCTGATCGTCGCGTCCGACTGACCGCCTCTTCCCGGGAGGATCCGCCATGAGCACCGTCGTTCCCGCGCCGAACGCGGCCGACGTCCGCGCCCGCGAGGTCGCCGACCTGCTGCGTGCGCGCATCGACGACCCGAGTCGGGTCAGCGCCGAGCTGCCCCGTCGGCTGGCCGTGGCCCACGACGCGTCGCCGTACCTGTTCGAGCCGCAGGCCGTCGTCCGCGCCGCCTCGGCGGCCGAGGTGGGCGCGTTGATGGTCGGCGCCCGGGAGGCCGGCGTGCCGCTGACCCTGCGCGGCGGCGGCACCAGCCTCGCGGGTCAGGCCGGCGGCGCGGGCGTGCTTGTCGACGTCCGCACCGACTGGCGCACCGCCGAGGTGCTCGACGACGGGCGGCGCATCCGGCTCCAACCCGGCCTGACGATCCGGCAGGCGAACGCCCGGCTGGCCCGCTACGGCCGCCGGCTCGGCCCGGACCCGGCCAGCGAGGCCGCCTGCACGGTGGGCGGCATGGTCGCCAACAACTCCAGCGGGATGACCTGCGGCACCACCGACAACGCCTACCGCACCATGGAGTCCCTGCGCTTCGTGCTGCCGTCCGGCACTGTCGTCGACTCCGCCGCCCGCGACGCCGACGAGCGGCTGCGCGCCGCCGAGCCCGACCTGCACGCCGGGCTGCTGCGGCTGCGCGACCGGGTGCGCGCGGACCCGGGCTCGCGGGCGACGATCGAGCGGCTGTTCGCCATGAAGAACACCATGGGGTACGGGCTGAACTCGCTGCTCGACCACAGCAGTCCGGTGGACATGCTCGCCCACCTCATGATCGGCAGCGAGGGCACGCTCGGCTTCGTGGCCGAGGCGGTCTTCCGGACCGTGGAGATCCACACGCACGCCGCCACCGGCCTGCTCGTCCTTCCCGGCCTCACCGACGCCACCGACGCGCTGCCCGCCCTGCTCGCCGCCGGTGCCCGTACCGCCGAACTGCTGGACGCGGCCGCGCTGCGGGTCAGCCAGCGCGACCCCGGCGCGAGCGCCGCCCTACGCGGACTGACGGTGACCGGGCACGCGGCGCTGCTCGTGGAGTTCGCCGAGGACAGCGAGGAGCACCTGGCCGCGACGCTGGCCGACGCGCGGCCCGTGCTGGACCGGCTGCCCGCCGTCGGCGGCACCGAACTGACCCGCGACCCGCGCGAACGCGCCAAGCTCTGGCATCTGCGCAAGGGCCTCTACACCGCCGTCGCCGGGGCCCGGCCGCCCGGGACCACCGCCCTGCTGGAGGACATCGCGGTGCCGATGCCGCGCCTGACCGGCACCTGCGACGGCCTGATCGACCTGTTCGAGCGGCACGGCTACACCGACGCGGTCATCTTCGGACACGCCCGCGACGGCAACCTGCACTTCATGCTGACCCAGTCGTTCGACACGCCAGCCGAGGTCGACCGCTACGCGCGGTTCACCGACGACATGGTCGACCTCGTGCTCGCCGAGGGCGGCACCCTCAAGGCCGAGCACGGCACCGGCCGCGCCATGGCGCCCTTCGTCCGTCGGCAGTACGGCGACGAGCTGTACGACGTCATGCGCGACCTCAAGCGGCTGTGCGACCCGAGCGGCCTGCTCAACCCGGGTGTGTTGCTCAACGACGACCCGATCGTGCACCTGCGGCAGCTCAAGGCCGTGCCGACGGTCGACGAGGAGCTGGACGCCTGCGTGGAGTGCGGCTACTGCGAGCCGGTCTGCCCCACCGCCGACGTCACCACCACGCCCCGGCAGCGCATCGTGCTGCAACGGCAGATCGCTCTGGCCACCGCCGCCGGCGACGAGGAGCGCCGCCGCCAGTTGACCGACGACTACGTGTACGCGGCGGTGGACAGCTGCGCCGCCGACAGCCTCTGCGTCACCGCCTGCCCGGTCGGCATCGACACGGGAGCCGCGATGAAACGGCTGCGCGCCGAGCGGCACAGCCCTCGTGCCCAGCGCACCGCCGCCGGTGCCGCCCGGCACTGGAAGACCGCCGTGGCCGGCGTCCGGGTCGGCCTGAACGCCGCGCACGTCACCCCGACACCGGTGGTCCGCGCCGCCACCGGGGTGATCCGCTCACTCGGGGCCACCGAACTCGTACCACAGTGGAGTGACGACATCCCACGTGCCGGCGCGCCCCGACCCGCGCCGCGCAGTTCGTCGGACGCCCGGGCGGTGTTCTTCGCGGCCTGCATCGGCAGCGTGTTCGCAGCCCAGGACGGCTCGTCCGGTGGCTCGGCGGCGGCGTTCCTGCGCCTGTGCGAGCTGGCCGGGGTGCCCGTGGTCGTACCGGACGGCACGGCGGGTCTGTGCTGCGGGACGCCCTGGCAGTCCAAGGGCTACCCCGCCGGGCACCGCGAGATGGCCGAGCGGACCCTCGCCGTGCTCTGGGAGGCCAGCGACCAGGGGCGGCTGCCCGTGGTGTGTGACGCGTCGTCCTGCACGCACGGCCTCGCGCAGCTGACCGCCGCGCTCGCCGTCCAGGACCGGGCACGGTACGCGGGGCTGCGCTTCGTCGACAGCGTCACCTTCACCGCCCAGCACCTGCTGCCGGCGCTGCCCGAGCCCCGGCGACTCGCTTCGCTCGCGCTGCACCCCACCTGCTCCACCGTGCACCTCGACGGCATCGACGACCTGCGCACGGTAGCCGGAGCGGTCGCCGAGACGGTCACCGTGCCGGACAGTTGGGGCTGCTGCGCCTTCGCCGGTGACCGGGGACTCCTGCACCCCGAGGTCACCGCGAGCGCCACCGCCGCCCAGGCCGCCGAGGTCAACCAGCGCCACCACGACGCGTACGCCTCCTGCAACCGCACCTGCGAGATGGGCATGAGCCGAGCCACCGGGAAGCCGTACCGGCACGTGCTCGAAGTGCTCGCCGAGGCGGTCGAGCCGCCGGCCTAGCGAGCAGCAGTCGCCGACCGCTCCCGGGGACCCGCGCGGCGCAGCAGCGCGGCGGCGAGCAGGCCACCGGCCAGGACCGCCGCCGCGCCGACCAGCTGACCGGTCTCCAGCGCCGCGGCGAAGGCGCTCGTCACGGCTACCCGCTGCGGTCCCTCCTGCGCCGCGGCGAGCGCAGCCGGGAACGAGTCCGCGCCGGCCAGCGCGGCGGGCAGAAGCGCCGCGAACCGGGCGTTCAACACGGCGCCGAGTACGGCGATGCCGAGGCTGCTGCCGACCTCCGTCATCGTCCCGTCCACCCCGGCCCCGGCGCCCGCCTTCTCGGCCGGGATCGCGCTCATCACCGCCTCCACGATCGCCGGGTTGGCCAGGGCGCAGCCGATGCCCATGACGAGCAGACCACCGAGCAGCACCCCGTACCCGCCGTCAGGCACGAGGGTCACCACCGCGAGGCCGCCCGCGAGCAGCGTCATGCCGACGGCGATGGCAGTGGCCAACCCGAGACGGCGGATCACGGCGGCGGCGACGCCGGTGACGTTGAGCAGCACGATGGACAGGGCGAAGGGAGCCATGCGCAGGCCCGCCTCCCAGGCCGGGTAGCCCCGGACGAACTGGAGGTGCTGGGTCAGCAGGAACAGCGCCCCGGTGGCCCCGAAGGTGATCAGGACGACGCCGGAGACCGCGCCGACGAACCGCCGGTCCCGGAAGAAGTGCATGTCCAGCATGGGGTGGACGATCCGCCGCTCCCAGCGGACGAACGACCCGAGCAGGAGTACGCCGACGACGGCCGCGCCGATCACCTCGGTCGACACCCAGCCCCGCTCCGGCCCGGCGATGATCGAGAAGACGACCGCGGTCAGCCCCGCGGTGGAGAGGATGGCGCCCCAGACGTCGAGGCGACCTCCGGCCGTGCCGCGAGACTCCGGCACGAGTGCCCGACCGACGAGCAGGCAGACCAGCACGATCGGTACGTTCAGCAGGAAGATGGCACCCCAGGGCAGGTGGGCCAGGATGGTGCCACCGATCGGCGGCCCGACCGCGAAGCCCAACGCGCTGGTGGCGGCCCAGATGCCGATGGCCCGGGACCGTTCGGGGCCGTCGAAGACCTGCATCGCCACCGCGAGCGTCGACGTGACCAGCAGCGCCCCGCCGACGCCCATTCCCGCCCGCGCGGCGATCAACTGACCACTGCTGCCCGCGAGGCCCGCCACCAGCGAGCCGAGTCCGAACAGGACGAGACCGGCGAGCAGCATCCGGCGGCGGCCGTACCGGTCGGCGGCGGCACCCGCCGTGAGCAACAGCCCGGACAGCACCAGGGCGTACGCGTTGATCATCCACTGCACGTCGGAGGTGCTGGCGCCAAGCTCGCTGGTGAGCACCGGCACCGCCACGGTCAGGATCGTGTTGTCCAACACCACGACGAGCTGGGCGACGCAGAGCACGGCCAGGATGAGCCAGCGGTGTGCTGGCCGGACCGCCACCGTGGGGACGGCGGCCGGTTGGGTGAGCGTCACACCGCCGCCCGTACGTACGGCGCGGTCAGCGTGCCGAGTCGGCCTCTCACGGGGCTTTCCAGTAGCCGAGCGAGGTCAGCCGGTCCTTGTCGACGCCCAGCGTCCGTCGGATGTGTCGGGTGATGCCCCGCGTGGTGGCGGCCTCGCAGGCGACCCAGTAGTGGGCCGCGTCGTGCGCCGGCAGGTCGGAGCGGACGGTGTCCACGAGGTGCTGGCCGTCGGCGTTCCGGGGCACCCAGGTGACGTCGTGGTGTGCCCGGGCGCGCGGCGCGAGGGCCTTCTCGCCCTCGTGGGCGTACTCCAGCCAGATCGTCGCCGGGATGTCGGCGCCGGCGTCGAGCAGGCTGTTCACGGCCGGCAGGGATGCGGCGTCACCGACCAGGTAGAGGTGCGCCGGTGCGGGGTCGGGCAGCTCGAAGGCGCTGCCCTGCACGGTGGCGACGATGGTGTCGCCCTCCTGCGCCGTGGTCGCCCAGCGCGCGGCGCAGCCGTCGTGGATGGCGAATTCGATGCTGAACCGGCCGGTGGCAGCGTCGGGGTCGACGAGTGTGTACGCCCGCTGGTGCGCCCGGCCGTCGTTGTCGAACCACAGTCGGACCCACATCGTGGGGTGGACGCCGCACGCCGCCAGCAGGCCACCGTCGTCCAGGAGTAGCCGCTGGTAGTGCCCGTCCACCGACTCGGTGGCCCGCACCGTCAACTGAAAGTCCCGGCCTCCCATGGCCTTGAGGACCAGGGCTTCCCAGTTCCGTTTCACGCACCCCTCCAGGTAAGGCGAACCTTTGTTAGGGCAGGCTAACCTACCTAAACCGCAGACGGAACGCGTGCCCCTCTCTCGACCCCCTCAGCAAAGGACCACGGCATGACATACCAGGAAAAGATCACCGGCCTCGGCGAGCTGGCGCTGACGCCCGTGGTGCCCGAGCGGGACACGGCGCTCCTGCACGGCTGGGTCACCCTGCCGCGCAACTCGTTCTGGGGGATGGAGTCACGCAGCCTCGACCAGGTCCGCGAGATCTACGCCTTCGTCGACGGCCTGCCCACCCACCACGCGTACCTGATCAGGGTCGACGGGGAGCCGGTCGGCCTGTTCCAGAGCTACCAGCCCGAGGCCGACCCGGTCGGCGAGCGGTACGCCGTACAGCCCGGCGACGTCGGGATGCACCTGCTGCTCAACCCCCCACGGCACCTCGCCCGCGGCCTGACCGACGCGGTTGGTCCGGCCCTCGCCCGGTTCCTGTTCCGCGACCCGAGCGCCCGGCGGATCGTCGTCGAGCCGGACGTCCGCAACCACCGCGCGCTGCGCCGCCTCGTGATCGAGGGGTTCACCTTCGACACCGAGATCGACATGCCGGACAAGCGCGCGCAGCTCGCGTTCCTCACCCGCGCCCGGTTCGAGGCCGACCACCCGACGGCCGCCTGACGGCAGGGCGGCGGTCAGCGGTTCGCGCTGAGGAACCCGATAAGCGTCGCGGTCCACCAGCCGAGCTGGGAGGTGACGGCGGCGACGACGCCGGGCAGCAGGGCGGACCAGGGCGGGCGGCCCTGGACCGCGACGAGTCGATCCCGCACCCGGCCGAGGAACAGCCCGTTGACGCCGACCACGAGCACCGCGAGCAGCTTGACCCACACCATCGCGGAGGACATGTCCGGTCCCAGCGCCGTGCCGCTGACGACGAGACCGACCAGGCCCAACCAGATGAGCAGGTGCGCTCCCCGCGCCGCGTTCAGCACGGCACCGAGCTGTTCACGGCGCACCATCCAGCGAAGACTGAACCAGTCCACAGTCAACACCGCACCGAAGCCCACCACCAGGCACGTCAGGTGGCAGAAGAGAGCGACCATCCGCCAGCCGGCGGAGATTGTCAGGTGCGGCGCGGCGAGGATCGCGAAGAGCCACCCGAGAGTCACCAGAGCGGTCGCGCCGACGAGGGCGGTGCGCCCGGCGGCACGACGGTGGCCACCGCGCCAACCTGCCGTCGGCGTGGTCGCGGCACCCCCGCCGGGCGCCACGGTCGTGCCGGTACGACGCCGTGGGGCGCTGCCCGCGTACCCGGTCGTCGTGGCACGATGGGCGGCCCGCATCGGGCTGCGCACGGCGGTGTGCAGGTCAGTTGTCCGCATCGCCGGTCGCGCCGGGCCGACCTGCCAGCGCCTTCAGTTCGGCAGCTCGCGTCGTCTGGATCCGGCCGGCGAGCGCCTTCACCTCCGGGCTGCCCCCGGCGTTCTGCTCGCCCCGACACAGCACGACGGTCTGTTCGAGGTGTGCCCGGAGCAGACCGACGGCTCGGGACGGCACCTCGGCTTCGGGGGCGGCGCGCAGCTCGGCGAGGCGGTCGTCCGTCACCATCCCCGGCATCTGATGCCCCTCGTGGATGTTCTGCTCCGGGACGTTGCCCGCGGCCAACAACCTCCGCAGCTCCACCAGCTCGGCTCGGTGCGCCGTCCGGATGTCGCCGAGAACGGCGCGCAACGCAGGGTCGGCGGCCGACGGACGGGTGTCGAGGTGGTCGATCAGCGCCAGCACCCCGTCGTCCATCGGGAGCAGCAGTTGGATGAAGGCGTCGTCGGTGCCGTTGAGGAGCACGGACGCGGTAGGCGCGGCAGCAACTGACGGGAGCGCGGCGGGCCGGTCGGTGCGGTCCGCGTGCCGGGTCAGGCCGACGGCCACCGTCGTCGCGGCCACCGTCACGACGACGCCGGCGATCCGCCAGCCGGACGTCCTGAGCCCGGTGCCGATCATCAGCGCGCGGCCTGGAACGCGCGGCCGATCGCCGTCACTCTGGTGCCGTCGCTGAACAACCCGGAGCGGTCCTTGTCGGTCGCGGGCAGACCGAACCAGGCGTACCGCTGCACGTAGGAGAGCTGGCCGAGCATGCCGCTGGCCGCGGTGAGGAAGGCCGCCTGCTGCTCCTGGCTGGGGAACACCTGACGCCCGCCGTCGTAACGGATCAGCGCGAACTCGGTCAGCCAGATCGGTTTCTTGTACCGCTGGTAGACGGCTTGCAGGTACTGCCGTAGCTGGTTCACCGCAGCGGTAGTCGTGAAGTCGGCCCCGTACCAGTGCAGGGCGATGAAGTCGACCCGGTGACCTCGGGCCTCGGCGCCGGTCATGAATCTGTCCAGCCAACCCTGCGGGTCCGCTCCGCCCCAGGCGACCGCCGGGCTGCTCAGTTTGCTGCCCGTGGCCATCAGTTGGGGCCACAGGTCCAGCGCCCGCTCGACGCTCATGTTCGCCTGCTCGCCCAGGTCCGGCTCGTTGAAGCCGAGCAGGTAGGGCCCGGCGGCACGGGCCCGCGCCAGCTCACCGGCGTTGACGTTCTCCGCGCTACGGATCATGGGGACGAACGTCGCGCCTCGCGGAGTGGTGATGCCGGGGTGCTGGGTGCCCCAGGTGTAGTACCAACCGGCCTTCGAGTTGGCCAACGCCTGGCTCGCGCCGGCGAAGTTCCACACCCCGACGCCCTTGCGCGCGGAGCTGACCGCCGGCACGACCGGTGCCTTCGACGGCGTGGGACGCACGCTCGGTGACGGAGCCCTGCTCGGGGAGGCGACGACGGTGGGCGAAGCGGGTGGCGCGGCGGCCCAGGAGGGCGTGGGCTGTGGCGCGGCGGCCGGGTCGGCCGGCAGGAGCACCACCACCGCGGTGATCGCGGCGACCGCCACCGCCACCGATGCGGCGAGAGACGGCAGCAGGCCCTTGGGTGCGGTCACCGCCAGGTCGACGACGTTCGAGGGGGGTCCGACCGGATGCGGCGCGGCCGGGGCGACCGCCGCGTGCGGGATCTTGGCGCCGAGCCCGGCCGGCAGCGGCAGCAGCGACATCCCCGCGAGCAGCCGGTCGATCGGCAGGAAAGCGGCACCCAGGTGCCCGCAGAACGCACAGTCACGGACGTGCCGGGCCAACCGCTTGCGCCACAGCGGGCTCGGGGTGCCGTCCCACTCGGCCGTCACGGCGTGCAGGTCCGGGCACCCGGGTCGTTCGTGCAGCGCGCGGACGACCCCGCGGGCGCTCTGGATCTGCTCCTTCATCCGGTGGATGCGTACGGCGACGTGCCCCGGTGACAGACTCGCCGCCTCGGCGATCTCGGTGCGCGTCAGCTCACCGGTCTCCTCCAGCCACCACAGCGAGAGCAGTTCCTGGTCGTCCGGATCGAGCCACCGGGTCGCTTCGGCGACTTCCCGACGCTGGTCGGTGAGGCCGAGCCGGAGGATCGTCATCCCGGCGAAGTCGGACGCGGGGTCGGGCACGTTGTGGATCACGTCGAGGCCGGCGTCGCGGTTGAGGGCGACGCGCCGACGCTGGTCCCAGTCGCGCACCTGCCGGATGGTGATCGCCACGAGCCAGGACCGGTACGCCTCCGGGTCGTTGAGGGTGGGCAGGTGCCGGATCACCCGTACCAAGGTCTCCTGGACCACGTCGTCGACGTCGGCGTGGCCGCGCAGCGCACGCCCGACGATGTTGTAGACCAGCGGAAGCGAAGCCGCCACGAGGTCGTCGAGAGCGCGCCGGTCGCCCTGTCGAGCTGCGACGACCAACCCGGGATCGGGTACTGCCCGACCGGCTGACGACATGGGTTCCACTCCTTGTGCGCTCGACCCGAACAGCGCCTGTGCGCGCTGACCGCCTCCTGATCGGAGACGAGCGGTGGCAGCCCAGATTACGGTTTTCTCCTCGGACCGGACACTGGTCGCGGCGGCCGGACGTGACCTGCCCGACTCACCCTGCCGGGTCCGCCCAGCACCGTTACGGTCGAGGATGCGGTAAGCGGATGTGGTGCGAAAGAACGGGACGGGACGGACATGACGGTTCAGATCGATCTTGCCGGTAGGACCGCGCTGGTCACCGGCTCGACCCAGGGCATCGGCGCGGCCATCACGGTCGGGCTCGCCCGGGCCGGCGCGCGCGTGGCCGTGAACGGTCGTACCGCCGCCGGGGTCGAGCGCGCGGCGAAGGCGCTGCGCGACGAGGTCCCGGGCGCCGAGGTGGTCGAGGTGGACGCGGACGTGTCGACCGACGAGGGTACGGCTCGGACGCTCGATCTCCTGCCCAGCGTCGACATCCTGGTCAACAATCTCGGCGTCTTCGGCCCGACCGATGCGTTGGAGATCTCGGACGACGAGTGGCGGCGCTACTTCGAGGTGAACGTGCTGGCCGGCGTCCGGCTGACCCGCGCCTACCTGCCGGCGATGATGGAACGGGGTTGGGGGCGGGTGCAGTACATCGCCAGTGACTCGGCGGTCGTCATCCCCGCCGAAATGATCCACTACGGCGTCTCGAAGACGGCCCTGCTCGGCGTCTCACGCGGCTTCGCCAAGGCCGCCGCCGGCACCGGCGTGACCGTCAACTCGGTGCTGGCCGGGCCGACGCACACCGGCGGCGTGGAGGATCTGGTGGCCGATCTCGTGGGTGACAGCCTTCCGTGGGAGGAGGCGCAGCGGGAGTTCATGCGGCTGCACCGGCCACAGTCGCTGCTCCAACGGCTCATCGAGCCCGAGGAGATCGCCAACATGGTCACGTACCTCGCCTCTCCGCTCGCCTCCGCGACGACGGGCGCGGCGGTCCGGGTCGACGGCGGCTACGTGGACGCGATCGTCCCGTAACGGCGTCCGCTCAGAGCTGGACGACGTGACCCACCCGCGGGGGCGTACGACCGGCGAGGACGTCGAGCCACGCGTGCCGCAGTGCCTCGGGACCGTTGCCGACCCGCACGTCGAGCCACCCGCTCACCATCGGGACGAACCGCTGCCAGGCGGCGGTGAACCGCTCGTCGAGCCCGTCGCGGCCCCAATCCTGGCTGCGCTTGCGCATCTGCACGGGCGCGAAGAAGACCTCCCCGGCGGCGTCGGCGTTGGGCGTCTGGTTGGTGAGCCCGACGGCGATGTCCCGGACGAGCCGGTCGCCGAGGTGATCGCGGAGCGCGGCCCTGGTCGCGGGCGCGCCGGACAGGTCGAGGTACGCCGTGTCGACCGCGTCGAGGGTGTCGATCGCGTCGTACGTGACGACGTCGTCGTAGCAACCCAGTGAGCGCGTGAACGCCAGGTTGCCGGGCGAGGTGAGCCCGACGAGTCGCGCGCCACGGCCGTGCAGTTCACACGCGGCGGCGTACGCCGTCTTGCTCGACGCCGACGACAGCACCAGCGACCGTGCACCGTAGAAGTCGTTGTCGACGACCTGGTCGGCCAGCATGAAGGAGGTGAAGAACAGCGGCCGGAACAGGATCAGCAGGTCCTCCTGCTCCGCCCGGTAGGCCGGGTCGCCGGTGGTCGCCCGGTACGCGTTGTACGGCGAGGGCAACCCGGCCCGGTGCGCGCTCGCGTCGCGGAACCCGGACGCGTCCACCCGGTCCGGGCGGACCACCAGGTGACCGGCGGGAGGGAGGTAGCCGTAGACGCGTTGACCCACCTCGACGCCGGCGACCGTCGACGCGACCACCTCGGCGAACCCCCACAGCGGCGGCAGCCCCCACTGTGGATCGAGTCCCTGCGGGCCGGGCGGAAAGAACTCCCAGTAGCGCATCGCCTCGCCGAGCACGGCGTAGGTCACGTTGTTGGCGGTGAGGCCGACCCGATCGACGCGCAGCAGCGCCGCCCCGTCGGGCACCTCGGGCACATTGCCGTCGGCGAGCGTGGTCCGGGAGAGATCGTCACGGGCCACGGCGAAGGTCCACGAGTCAGCCATGGTGTGACGCTAGACAGCCTCCGAATCCCAGACAAGTGCACTGGGAGTGCAAAATCCCACTCGGCGGTCAGAAGTGCGGCGTGGTGACGTGGCGCAGGTGCCCCAGCGGCAGGTGCGGCGGCTGCCACTCCAGGATCAGGGCCGTCGCGTCGTCGTCGAGCTGCTCGTCCTGGTAGGCGAGGACGGCACGCACCAGGCGGCGCATCGTCTCCGGGCTGGGCAGCCGGTCGTTGAGGGCACGGTTGACGAAGTCGACGAGCCGGTCCAGCCCGAACCGCTCCCCGTCGGCACTGCGCGCTTCGGTGATGCCGTCGGTGTAGGCGAGGAGGCGATCACCCGGGTGCAGCTCCTCCTCGTACACCTGGGGTCTGGTCTCCGACAGGTGACCGAGACCGAGCGGCAGCGCGGTCGGCCCCGGCAGCTCCCGGATCGCCTTGCCGTCGCGCAGCAGCATGGCGCCGGGGTGCCCGGCGTTGATGAGCTTGAGCCGGCCGGTCCGCCGGTCCAGCTCGGCGAGCAGCGCGGTCGCGAAGTAGCTCGGGTGCTCCGAGCGCACCCACCGGTCGATACTGATCGCCGTGTCGACGAGGTCGAGGCCGGTTCGGCGGGCGTTGCGGTACGCGCTGACCACCAGCGACGCCAGGCTGCTCGCCCTGATGCCGTGCCCACAGGTGTCGAAGAGCCCGACGCTGAGCACGTCGCCGTTCAGCGCGTAGTCGAAGATGTCCCCGCCGACGTCGTAGCACGGTTCGAGGATCGCGGTGACCACCAGATCGTCGGTCGCGAAGGTCAGCGGCGGCAGCAGCCCCCACACGATCTCGGCGGCGACCTGCATCGGCAGGCGGCGGCGCATCCGCTCGATGACGTCGCCGTAGCGCCGGCGGTTCACCAGGACCTGGGCGACGTTGACCGCCACCTCCCAGGCGGGCCCGTCCAACGACGTGTCACCGGCGGCCGGCGACACGACCTCCAGGACACCCAGCCGCTCGCAGCCGAGCAGCAGAGGCACCCAGACCCGGTCCGGGTTGTCGGCGGCCCGCTGCACGTCGAGGGTCGTGAACGCCCGTCCGGCCAGGGTCGTCTCGATCGTCAACTCGTCCCGGATCGGACCCGCGCCGAGCATGGGCACGAGGCAGGACTGGGTGTAGTCCGCCAGGTAGATCACGATCTCGGTGGCGCCGATCGCCGGCGCCGCCCGGGTGACGAGGAGCGACAGCTCGTCCGGCCCACCTCGGGGTGCGTTGAGCTGTAGCCAACGCGCTGCGTCGCCAGCGTCGACCACGCTTCACCTCCCCGTGTCCTCACCACCCTAGAAGCCCGGCAGCGAACTGCCAATGTGGGCCTGACCTCGCTTGACCTCCGACCCCTCATACTTTCGGCTAGTAATAACTCGGACTTTCGGGTAGCGTCGGGGCCGACATGTGAACGACATGACGCGGTGGCGAGGCCGGGTTGTGGCCCCTCCTCGACAGCGCATCCCGTCCGTCCATGCGCTCCGGCGACAGCCGGTTCGGATCTCTCTCCGGTCGACCTCGTCGATGGGCTCCCGCAGAGAGGACCATTCCCATGGTCACCACTGTCGAGCACGCCCCCACCACCGGTTTCACCCGTCGTAGCACCGCAGGCCTGGAAGAACTGATCGTCGAGTTGGCCACCACCGCGGTCGACGACCCGCGCCGACCGGCCCTGCGAGACCGCACCATCGAGGCGTGGATGCCACTCGCCCGTCACCTGGCCCGCCGTTACTCGGGACGCGGTGCAAACGACGAGGATCTGATGCAGACCGCGATGGTCGGGCTCATCAAGGCCGTCGACCACTTCGACGCGACCCGGGGCGTCGACTTCAGCGGGTACGCCATCCCGACGATCGTCGGCGAGGTCAAGCGGTACTTCCGGGACCGCACCTGGGCGGTGCGGGTGCCGCGCCGGCTCCAGGAACTCCGGTTGTCGATCAGTGCCGCCAACAGCACGCTGACGCACACTCTGGGCCGCTCGCCGACGGTCGCGGACATCGCGACCTACCTCGACGTCTCCGAGGAAGCCGTGCTCGAAGGGTTGGAGGGTGCCCGGGCGTACCGGGCGACCTCACTGTCCACACCCACGGGCCCTGACGGAACCCTGGAACTCGGCGACACCCTCGGGGAGCACGACCACGAGTTCGACCTCGTCGACCTCCGCGTCGCCCTCGGCCCGGCCCTCGCCACGCTGCCCGAACGCGAGCGCCGGATCCTGAGCCTGCGGTTCCACGGCAACCTGACCCAGGCCCAGATCGCCGAGCAGATCGGCGTCTCCCAGATGCACGTCTCCCGACTGCTCACCCGGGCGCTTGTCACACTGCGCGGGCACCTCGCCGAGGACGACGCCTAGGGTTCCAGCACCACCTTGCCGGGCCGACTGCGGGCCTCGGCGAAGGCCAGCGCGGCGGAGACCTCGGTCAGGGGGTAGCGGGCGGCGATCTGCGGCACGATCACACCCTGGCGCAGGAGGTCGAGCACGATGCCGAGGTCGGTACGCAGGCGACGTCGGAACGCCGCGCCGCGCGTGCGGCGACCAGCCCAGAAGTTGTAGAAGCCGACCCGGTGCCCGTTCGGCAGGGCGTTCCAGGTGTAGAGGCGGGCCAGCAGCTTCACGAAGACCCAGACGATCGACTGCGCATTGCCCGTGGCCGAGGCGTTGCCGTAGACGACGAGCGTGCCGCCGGGAGCGAGCAGCCGGTACGAGGTGCGTACGCCCGGGCCGGCAACCGGGTCGAAGACGGCGTCGACGCCTCCCGGAGACAACTCCCGGACGCGCGCGGCCAGGTCCGGGTCGCGGTAGTCGAGCGGTTCGACGCCGAGGTCCCGCAGCGCCGCGTGGTGTCGCGGGGCGGCTGTGCCGATGACCCGCACTCCGAGGTGGCGTCCGAGTTGGACGAGGACGGTCCCCACCCCGCCGTTCGCGCCGTGCACGAGGATCGTCTGGCCGGTCCGCAGCCGGGCGCGCTCCAGCATCTGCCATGCGGTCACCCCGTTGACCACGACGGTCTCGACTGCGGCCGGGTCCAGGTCGGGCGGGACGGGCGTGAGGTCGTCGACGTCCACCAGGGCGTGGGTCGTCCAGGCACCGGTCTTGGTGACCGCCGCGACCCGGGTGCCGACCAGCGCGCCGTCACCTCCCGGCCCCACCGCCCGGACGGTGCCGACCAGGTCGTAACCGGGCACGAACGGGAACGCCGGTTGGCCCGGGTAGAGGTCGCGGCGCATGCTCTGCTCGGCGTACGAGATGCCGGTGGCCTCGACCTCGACGAGCGCCCACCCTGCGGCGGGAACGGGCATGGCCCGTCGGTTGATCTGGAGCCCGTCCGGCTCCACGACGCCGGGAAGCACCACTTCGGTGATCATTGCACTGCTCGCCATCAGCTTCTCCTTTGTTTGTAAGTGTGCACTCACACACTTAGCTGGCGGAAAAAGTGGGCCGCCAGGAGCGGCCCGATCCGGTCGAACGTTGGGGCTCAGGGGTGCCGGATACCGGCGGTCAGCGCACGAGCCCACGGCTCGGGCACCTGCTCCAGGCCCGCCGTCACGATCAGGTGACAGAGCTGGCCGTACGCGAAGAACTGCTGCACCTGGGCGTCGCCTGCGCCCGACCGGTTCTGCACGAAGGTGGCGACGCGCCGGTAGCCGGCGCGCACCGCCTCGGCGATCTCTGGAACGTCACTGACGGCCTGCGCCTGCACCTGGAGCAGCAGGAGATCGCGATCGGCGATCAACTCGGCGTAGGCGTCACCCATCGCGTCCAGGATCTCCTGCGGACCCGTGCCGTCGGCACGCTCCGCGCCCATCTCGAGCGCCGCGACGATCCGCTCGAAGCACGCCTCGGCCGCCGCCACGAACAACCCGAGCTTCCCGCTGAAGAGCCGGAAGACGTACGCCTCGGAGATGCCGGCGGCAGCCGCGACGGCGGTGACCGGCGTGGCGTGGAAGCCAGTACGCGCGAACGCCGACACAGCGGCGTTCAGGACGGTGGCCCGACGGGCCTCGGCGGTGGATCGCATGTTTGTAAGTGTGCACTCACACACAAGACGGCGTCAAGTCCATGTCGCCGAGCACCTCGCCCTGCCGATCGGGGCGGCACCCGACGGACAGTCGTCCCAGGCATATCCGCGACGACAACGGATAGAGGAATGACATGAGCGACAACCTTCCCGGCGGGGCCCTGACCCTCGCCGACGGCCTCACCCTGAGCCGGATGGGCTACGGGGCGATGCAGCTTGCCGGCCCGCACGTCTACGGCCCACCGCGTGACCGCGCGCAGGCCCTCGCCGTGCTCCGTGAGGCGGTCGACCAGGGCGTGCGCCACATCGACACCAGCGACTTCTACGGCCCCGTGGTGGTGAACGAGCTGATCCGCGAGGCGCTGCACCCGTACCCCGAGGATCTGCACCTGGTCACCAAGGTCGGCGCGCGACGCGGCGACGACGCCTCCTGGATCCCCGCGCTCCGGCCGGACGAGCTGAAGGCCCAGGTCCGGGACAACCTCAAGCACCTCGGCCTGGACGTCCTCGACGTGGTCAACCTGCGGGTCGGTGTGGCCGAGGGCACCGAGGACGATCCGCTGTCGGAGCAGTTCGGCGCCCTCGCGGAGCTGCGGCAGGAGGGTCTGATCCGACACCTCGGGCTGAGCAACATCACGCCCGCCCAGCTCCCCGAGGCCCAGGCCATCGCCCCGGTGGTCACCGTGCAGAACCTCTACAACCTCGCCAACCGGCGGGACGACGCGCTCGTCGACAGGTGCGCTGCGGAGAACATCGCGTTCGCCGCGTTCTTCCCGCTGGGCGGGTTCACGCCGTTGCAGTCCGACACGCTCAACGCCGTGGCCGACCGGGTGGGCGCCTCAGCGCAGCAGGTCGCGCTGGCCTGGCTGCTGCAGCGCTCCCCCACCATGGCCCTGATCCCGGGTACGTCGACGCTGGCGCACCTGCGGGAGAACCTCGCCGCAGTCGACCTGACGCTGCCGGCCGACGCGATCGCGGACCTCGACACGATCGCCGACTGATCGCCGTCGGGTGCGTGCCGGTGTCGACGCGTACCCCGGCTCAGGCCGGTGCGACCGCGGCCCGGCGCTGGCGCGCCTGGCTGGTGCGGCCCTGCGCCGACGAGGCCTGGGCTGTCGCTGATGCGGGCTAGTGCTGGTGCTGATGGGGGCGGTTGCGGATCAGAGTCAGCGCGAGGGCGGCGGTGACGAGGAAGACGACGCCGGTCACCCGCAACCCGGCCTGGACCCCGGAGGTCATGGCCTCGGCGAGCGCCGCCCGCACCGGCTCGGGCAGCGGCTGGTCGCCGCCGGTCGCGCCGGCGGCGACCGCTGCCCGCACGGCGCTCCGCGTCGGTTCGTCGACCTGGTGGGCGGTCAGGCGGTCGGGCAGGTCGGCCGCCATCGTGGTGGTCAGCAGCGTGCCCAGCAGGGACGAGCCGAGCACCGATCCGACCTGGCGGGAAGCGTTGACCGCGCCGGAGGCCATCCCGGCCCGGGCCGGTGCCACGCTGGCCAACGCCGCCGCTGTCGCCGGCGCCACCACCAGACCGCTGGCCGCACCGAACAGCACGAACAACGCCCAACGGTGGTCGAACGTCGTGGTCGGGCCCTGCGCCGCCAGCCCGAACACGGCCACCGCGCCGAGCACCAGGCCGAGGGTGAGAGGCGCCTTGAATCCGGTACGCCGGATGGTCCGCCCGGCGGCGAAGGCCACGAGAACGTACGCGCCGAAGAGCACCAGCATCCGCCAGCCGGTGTCCAGCGGGCTGAGAGCCTGGGCACGCTCGTGGAAGAGGACCAGCAGGATCGCCACACCCGTGAAGCCGAACAGCGACACGGCGGCGACCACCATGACGGCGCTGAAGGACGCCGAGCGGAACAGCCGTACGTCGAGCATCGGCGCGCTGGTACGCAGCTCGACCAGCACGAACGCGACGAGCGCGGCGGCCGAGACGACCCAGACGACCGTCACGACTCCGCTGGTGTAGCCGTCGCGGCCGCCCTGGATCATGGCGTAGACGGCGGCGGCGATGGCGACGGTGCCGAGCAGCAGACCGGGCAGGTCGAGTCGACCGGCGCTGGGCCGCGACTCGGCCACCCCGATCGCGGCGACGACGAGGGTCACCACGCCCAGCACGATCGTCGACAGGTAGACGCTGTGCCAGGAGTGATGGTGCAGCAGCCCACCGGCGATGAGCGGGCCGACCGCCAGACCGATGCCCGAGGCGGCCGACCAGGCGGTGATGACCTCCGTACGGCGGTGCGGGTCGGTGAATGTCGCGCCGAGGATCGCCAGGCTGTTCGGCAGGATCAGGGCACCGCCGAGACCGGCGACCAACTGGCCGAGGATCACCCAGGCCACCGAGGGCGCACTGGCGATGACAGCGCCACCGACGACCATCGCCAGGATGCCGGCGCCGAACATGCGCCTGCGCCCGTAGCGATTGCCCAGGGTGGCGGCGGACAGCACCAGACTCGCCACGACCAGGGTGTACGCGCTGGGAATCCAGATCACGGTGGTCGGGTCGACCCGAAGGTCGGCCTGGATGGTGGTCAGGGCCGACACCGTGGCGGTGATTTGCAGGAACGTGATCATCGCGCCCAGGCACATGGCGATCAGAGTCACCGGCCGGGAGCCGCGAACTGTCGTACGGGTGGTGCCGGCCGGAGCGGTCGGCGCCGTGCTGCTGGTGGTCACAAGGCGTCCTCGGGCTGAAGTCCCGCTGGCTTGCGGTTGCATAAGTCAGCAGCGCCCCAGTTAATCACCTGGCTAGCCTTGTCGCAAGCCAGGTAGTCTGGGTGACATGGAGGACCTACGGGACGACCGCGAATCCTGGTCGATGGAGAACTGCTCCGTCGCACGCGCGATGGAGATCGTCGGCAGCCGGTCGACAATCCTGATCATGCGTGAGGCGTTGCTCGGCACACGCCGTTTCGACGACTTCGTCCGCCGCGTCGGCGTCGGAGAGCCCGCCATGGCGGCCCGCCTCAAGGAGATGGTCGGTGCCGGCCTGCTCGAACGAATCCCCTACCGGGAGCCAGGGCAGCGCACCCGCCACGAGTACCAACTGACCCGCAAGGGCCAGGAACTGCTGCCTGTCATCACCGCCCTGCGCAACTGGGGTGACACCTGGAGTGCCGACGAGGCCGGCCCCGGCATCCTCGCCACCCACCACGACTGCGGCGAACCGGTCCGCGCGGTACTGCGCTGCGCCGCCGGGCACGACGTCGGGAGCGGTGACATCGACATCACCGCAGGGCCAGGCCTGATCCGTCGCGACTGACCCCTCGACCCAGGCCCGCCACCTGCGGCACCACGGCCACCTCGTACTCGGGCGGACGATGCGCTCGGGCGGTCTGATGCGCTCGGGCAGCGAATGCGCTCGGGCGGTTTGATGCGCTCGGGGCGTCGGGGCGCGAGCCCTGGACAGCGATCGATCCCGGTCTACGAAAATTGTCGTACAGGTGTTCTAGTCTCTGGTCATGGTGGAAGGGCTGGCGCAGGCAGAGGCCGCTGTCGCGGCCTGCGCCGACTCGGCGCCGTGGGCCCTTCCTGGCGACGATCTCATCACCGCGCTCGACACCGCACACCGCGTCGAGCAGCGCCTCGCCGCCGTCAAGCTGGCCCTGATCCGGGAGCTTGACGGCAGGGGCACGGCAGTCGCTCAGGGTGCGTCGTCCACGGCGGTCTGGCTGCGCGAACGCCTCCACCTGACCGTCCCGGCCGCCCACCGTCTCGTCGGCCTCGCCAGCACCCTCGACGCCGGCCATCCAGCGATACGACAGGCACTCGCCGACGCCGACATCACGCTCGACCAGGCCGGGGTCATCAGCGACGCCGTCACCACGGTGCAGAACACCGCCGGCGCGGAAGCCGCCGACAAGGCCGTCACCGTGCTCGTCGACTGGGCCGGGCAGTTCGACCCCGCTCTGCTGCGCCGCCTCAGCACCCGCATCCTCGACCACGTCGCGCCCGACATCGCCGACGCCGCTGCCCGCGCCGCCATAGAGGCCCAGGCCCGGCGATCCGCTCGGGACCGGCACGTCACGCTGTCCCGACTGTCCGACGGCCGACTCCGACTCGGCGGCTTCCTCGACGCCGGGACGGGCGGCCTACTGCGCTCGGCGCTCGACCCGATGACCGCTCCCACTGGCCCCGACGACACCCGCAGCCCTGGGCAACGCCGTCACGACGCGCTCGCCGACATCTGTCGACTCGCCCTGCGCACCGGGGAGCTACCCGCCAACGGCGGCGACCCCGCCCAGATCGTCGTCACCACCAGCTACGACACACTGACCCGGCAGCTCAACAGCGGCTTCCTCGACACCGGCCCCACGCTGACCCCGGAGACAGTGCGCCGCATCGCCTGCGACGCCGCCATCCTGCCCACCGTCCTTGGCGGCACGGGCCAGGTCCTCGACGTCGGTCGACAACGCCGCCTGATCACCGGGCCACTGCGTCGGGCACTCGTCCTGCGCGACCGCGGCTGCGCGTTCCCCGGCTGCGACCGCCCACCTCGCTGGTGCGACGCCCACCACATCCGACACTGGGCCGACGGCGGCGGCACCAGCCTCGACAACGCCGTCCTCCTCTGCGGCCACCATCACCGCCACATCCACCACAGCGACTGGAACGTCCGGCTCGGCGGTGATGGCCAGCCGGTCTTCGTTCCACCCGCCTGGCTCGATCCCGAACAGATTCCCCGACGCAACCACTACCACCGGCGTACATGAGCCAACCCGCGCCAACGGCCGGCCCCCGACCGGCAACCATGCCCTCTGCGGGAGCGTGGACGGTGGAGATGCGCGGTACGGTCCGCTGACCGGCGGTCGGCGGCAACGCCACGGACCCGCTGGAGAGCCGCAGGAGGCGCGAGATGGAGCTGACCGAACCGACCGTCTGGAACGCGGAGCGGTTGGAGCTGGGCGAGGGGGTGCGCTGGGTCGACAACCGGCTGGTCCTCGTCGACCTGCTGGCCGGGCGCCTGCTGGAGACCGGCGGCGACCGGCCCGGCCCACTACGCGAGCTGCGCCGCCTCGACGTTCCGCTCGGCGCGGTCGCCCCCGTGGCCGACCGGCCCGGCGAGTGGCTGGCCGCCGCCGGCACCGGCATCGCCGTGCTGCCCGCCGCCGGTGATCCCCGGCCGGTCGCCGACCTGGTGGCCGACGCGCCCGAGCCCACCCGGATGAACGACGCGGTCGCCGACCCGCACGGCCGCTTCTGGGCCGGCAGCATGACGTACGCCGGCGGCCCCGGCGGGGGCACGCTGTACCGGCTCGACCCAGGCACGGCACCGGTGCCGGCGGTGACCGGCCTGTCCATCCCGAACGGGCCGGCCTTCGACGCCACCGGCACCACCATGTACCTGGCGGACACGCCGCGCGGCGCGATCGACCGGTTCGTCGTCGACCCGGCCACCGGCGACCTGCACGGGCGGGCGCCGTTCGTGCGGCTCGCACCGGGCGAGGGCAGCCCGGACGGGATGACCGTCGACGCGGCGGACCACCTCTGGATCGCGCTGTGGGGCGGCTCGGCCGTCCGCCGCTACCGGCCCGACGGCACCCTGGACCGGGAGATCCGGCTACCGGCGGTCCAGCCGACCGGCATCTGCCTGGGCGGCTCCGACCTGCGGCGACTCTTCATCGGCACCGCCTCGATCGGCCTCACGCCGGCCGGTCCCACGGACGGCGCGCTGCTCGCGGTCGACGTCGCCGTGCCCGGCCTGCCGATCTCGTACGCCCGCGCCGCCTGAAACGACCCGCCCGACCCGACCCGCCCGACAGCCCGACCCGTTCAGCAGCGCGGCGGAGGCATATCGGACGCCGGGGCGGGAATAGCCACGCCGGAAGCGGCAGTGGGTCGACCATCAGGGGGCTGGACGATGAGCACCATGGAGCGTGCGGCGTGAACGGGCCGGTCGGCGACGAGCCGCTCGGCGAGCTGGAGTTGGTGCACACCTTCACCGGGCCGATGCCGACCGGGGTGAGCGTCTCGCACCAGGGTCGGATCTTCATCAACTTCCCGCAGTGGGGCGACGACTCGCACGTCAGCGTGGTCGAGCTGCGCGACGGCCAGGAGGTGCCCTACCCCGATCAGGCGTGGAACAGCCCGTCCGGCGTCGACGACGCGGGCGCGTTCGTGTCCGTGCAGAGCATCGTGGTGGACCCGGCGGACCGGCTGTGGGTGGTGGACACCGGCAGCCCGAAGTTCCAGCCGACGAAGCCGGGTGGGCCGAAGCTGGTCCGGATCGACCTGGAGACCGACACGGTGGCCCAGGTGATCACCTTCCCGCAGGACGTGGCGCCCTCGACGACGTACCTGAACGACGTGCGGTTCGACCTGCGCAAGGGCGAGGCCGGGGTCGCCTACATCACCGACTCGACGGACTCCGGGCCGAACGGGATCATCGTGGTCGACCTGGCCAGCGGGGCCTCCTGGCGGCGGCTGCACGACCACCCGTCCACGAAGGCGGACCCGGTGACGACCTTCCGCCCGTTCGTCGAGGGCCGTCCGCTCATGAACCGGCCCCCGGACGGGCCGCCGAAGCCGATGGCGATGGGCTCCGACGGCATCGCCATCTCGGCGGACGGCGCTCGGTTGTACTACTCCCCGCTGATGTCCCGACACCTGCACAGCGTCTCGGCCGAGGCGTTGGCGGACCCGTCGGTGACCCAGGAGGCGGTCGCCGCGACGGTCGTCGACGAGGGGGACAAGGGCACCGGGTCGGACGGGTTGGAGTCCGACGACAAGGGGCGGCTCTACTTCACCTCGTACGAGCACAACGCGGTGCTGCGGCGGCTCCCGGACGGCGAGTACGAGACCTTCGTGCACGACCCGCGGCTGCTCTGGCCGGACACCATGTCGGTGGCCACCGACGGGTACCTGTACGTGACGGCCAACCAGCTGCACCGGCAGCCGCAGTACCAGCGGGGCCAGGACCTGCGACGCAAGCCGTACGGGCTGTTCCGTGTCCGCGTCGACGCCGGCCCGGTGCTGCTGCGCCCCTGACCGACGCAGGACGCAGCCCGGGCCTGCGGGTAGGCCCGCGTCAGTCCACCGGCAGGGTGCGGTCCAGCAGGTCGAACAGGGCCGCCCAGTGCCGTTCGGTGCCCTCCTCGTGGTACATCGGGGTGTCGGCCATCGTGAAGCCGTGGTGGGCGCCCTCGTACACCTCGGAGCGGTAGCGCACGCCGGCGGCGTCGAGCGCCTTCTCCAGCGTGGCGATCTGCTCGGACGTCATGGACTGGTCCGCGTCGGCGTGCCCGAAGTACAGCTCGCCGGTGATGGCGCCGACGCCCAGGTGCGGGCTGTCCGGCGCGTCGGTGACGACCCGCCCGGCGTGGAAGCTGGCAACGGCGGCGATCCGGTCCGGGTACGCCTCGATGGCCCGCAGCGCGTTCGTTCCGCCCATGCAGTAGCCGGTGATCGCCACCGGACCCGGCCGGACGTCGTCGCGGGCGGCCAGGAAGTCCAGGTACGCGGCGGTGTCCCGGCTGATCGCCTCCGGGGTCAACGCCCCGATCAGCGGCACGATCTTCTCGAAGAGGGCACCCCGCTGGTCGGCCTCGCCGAGCCGCGACAGGTCGAACAGCGGCGCCCGGCCGGCCCGGTAGAACAGGTGGGGCGTGAGCACCAGGTAGCCGCGTTCGGCGATCCGCTCGGCCATCTCCACCAGGCGGGGCCGGGGGCCGAAGGCGTCCATGAAGAGCAGTACGGCCGGGAACGGGCCGTCGCCGTCGGGCCGGGTCAGGCTCGCGTCCGCCGTTCCGTCGCTGGTCGGGATGTCCACCGTCGTCGTCTGCACCGAGCCTCCTCGTACGCCGATCTTGGTCGGTTCCGACGTTACTCGCCCCGCCGAAGTGCCCGACACCGCTCCAGCGCGGAGGCGATGCGGAGGCGATGCGGCGTCAACGACGCGTCAAGAATCGGCGGGCGCCCGTCGAAACGGCGTATCGGCGGCCCCTTCGCCGCCGGTGGACGGTGACGATGGGTCCATGAGCCCTTGGCGGATGACGCGTTGGGAACGCGGGAATGTGTCGCCCGACACCGACACCGGCGGCGATCCGATCGAGCCGGCCGCCGGCGTGGGGACGCCCGAACGCCGGCACGAGGCCCTGGTCAGCGTTCGGCTCGGGCCGTCCGCGCCCGGCAGCCACCTGGTGGAGTACCTGCGGCACGAGCCGTGCGCCGTCGACGCGTGGTGGATCGCCGCCGATGTCGACGCCGTGGTGCGGCTCTCCGCGAACAGCATGACCGTGCTGCATCGAGCCGTGGCCGACCTGCGTCTGCGCGCCGGGGTGGAGGTGGCCGAGGCCAACTACATCCTGCGCGCGCTCGACCTGTCCCGGCCGGCCGAGCGGCGCGACGACGCACCGGTGTGGGCGGTGTCCGCCGCATGAGCCCGATCGTCTACGTCGTTCCGGTGCGTGCGCTGCCGGGACGACTGATGGGGATGCTGCGGACCGGGCGTACGCCGCAGGGCGAGCGGGTGGGTGTCGCCTTCACCCGACCCGACCTGCTGGTCACCGCGATGGGCGCCGACCAGGCCTGGGAGGAGCTGTGCGAGTCGGCCCTGCGCGGCATGCTGCGGCCGCTCGGCATCGACCGGATCCAGGTCGACCCGCTGCTGGTGGCGCCACCGGTCGACGAGAGCATCGGCGACAGGGCCGCGCCGAGCGCCCCCGTTCAGGCCGGCACGAAGCGCACCGCGTCGGCGACCACGTAGCCGTCGGTGTTCTCGGTACGGATCAGCACGCTTCCGTCGCTGCCCGCCGTGAACGGGTAGATGCCCAGCGCCACCCACTGGCCGCCGGACTGCCGCTGGTCGACGGTGCGGGTGGTCACCCCACCGGAGTACGTGATGTCCACCGGCACGTTCGTCGCCCGGTTCGGGTGCCCGGTCCAGCGCAGCTGCACCGTCCACGATCCGGAGGTGGGCAGGGTCGGGCGGAACCGCAGCCGGTTGACGCCCTTGGCGGTGTTGCCGTCGTGTTCGTAGTCCGCGCCGTAGTAGCCGCCGACGTCGACGCTGCGCACCCACGTGCCGGCCCGGGTGATGCCGCTGGCCGCGGCGTTGTCCAGGATCACCTCGCCGGGCATCCCGGTGTCCAGCACCGCGCCGTCCTGACGGAGCCGGGCCTGGAGGGCGGGTACGGAGATGGTCTGCACGGGGAGGTTGCCGGTGAGCGCCAGGGACGCCGCGGTGGCCGCCGCCTGCCCGAGGATCATGAACACGGGTTCCATCCGGATCGAGCCGTACGCGATGTGGCTGGCCGAGAGGCAGACCGGCACGAGCAGGTTGGCGCACTGTGCCTCGTGCGGGACTATCGCGCGGTAGCTGACCGGGTACGGCTGCGGGACGCTGATCTGCACGTCCCCCTCGTTGCGGACCCTGCCGTCGACGACGACCCGCTGACAGTTGTGCGAGTCCATCGTGTAACTGGCCAGACCCACGGAGTCGGTGGCGCGTACCCGGCCCCGGCAGTCGGCCTCGGTCATGACGTACGCGGAGACCATCCGGCGCGCCTCGCGGATGTAGAGCAGCGGCGGCCAGCCGCCCGTGCCGGTGAACTCGTCGACCGGCAGCCCCCACCGGGCGGTCGACTCACGCACCGAGGCCGGTAGCCGGGGATCGTTGGCCAGGAACCACATCAGCCCCTGCTGGTACGTGCGGTGCTCGGCGATGATGCTCTCCCGGGCGGCCCAGCTCGCCGTCGGGTACGCGTAGTTGAAACCGATGTCGTCGGTGGAGACAGCGCCGTTGTTGTTGGAGTCGGTCTTGCCGCCGCCGATCGAGTTGCTGGTGAAGTACGGCCCGGTGTAGCCGGCCTGGATGTGGCGCAGCAGCAGCTCGTACCGGATCGGGTCGTAGCCGGACGGCCTGCCGAACGGGATGCGGTTCGCCGCCTGGGTCAGGCACATCCGGAAGCAGTACGCCTGGATGCGATCGTCGCCGCTGCCCTGCGGGGCGAGTGGTGTGGTGGAGATGCCCGGCAGCAGGCCGCTGGCGGGCGAGCCGGCCGTGACGTACGGGTCGACGGGGTAGACGAACTGGTGGGTGCTGCGGGACTGCACCCCGTTGATCGTCTCGCCGTAGGTGTCGTTGGACTCCCGCCCGACGGTGAACCCCACCCCGGCCATGGCCAACAAATCGCCCTCGTAGGTGGCGTCGACGAACATCGCACCCCGGTAGACCGAGCCGTCCTCGGTGCGCAGCTCGGTGATCCGGTTGCCGGTGCGGCCGAGGCTGGACAGCCGCGCGTCGACGATCACCGGGACGTCCGCCTCGGCCAGCATCTCCGCGAAGACCTCGGTGGCGACGTGCGGTTCGAAGGTCATCCGCAGCGGGGACGTCGGGGTGAGGATTCCGCCGTGGTACTTGACGTACACCCGGCGGTAGAACTCGGCCGCCAGCCCGCCGATGGACGCCTGGATGCCGGTGTCGGTGGCGCCGAGCCCGGCGGTGCTCAGCCCGCCGACGTGCCCGGTGGGCTCGACCACCACGGCGGTGCGGCCGAGCCGGCGCATGGTGATCGCGGCGGCCAGCCCGCCGGAGGTGGCACCGTAGACGACCAGGTCGGCGGTGGTGACGGCGGCTCGGGCGGGGCCGGCGCGGAACCGGTCGGCCAGGCCGGCCAGGACGAGACCGGCGCCGCCGGCGGTCAACAGCCGGCGGCGGGACAGGGGTAGGGACACGGCGAACTCCATCGGGGTAACCGGAGGTGACGGTTACAGAAGCACGCCGCTGCCGCTGCGGTACGAGATTCTTCAATCTCTTTCGGCGGGTGTCAACAGGTCAGGGACGGTAGCGGTAACCCATTCCCGGCTCGGTGATGAGGTGGCGGGGACGGGCCGGATCGTCCTCCAACTTGCGCCGGAGCTGGGCCAGGTACTGCCGCAGGTAGTTGGTCTCGTTCTGGTACTCCGGCCCCCACACCTCCTGGAGGAGCTGGCGCTGGCTGACCAGCTTGCCGGGGTGGCGCAGCAGCTTCTCCAGCACGCTCCACTGCGTGGGGGTCAGCTTGACCTCGGTGGCGTCGTCGCGCCACACGCGGTGGTCGGCCAGGTCGACGGTGTGCCGCCCGATCCGTAGCGCCGGCACGGCCTCGCTGGGCGCGCCGAGCCGCCGGGTCACCGCGCGGATGCGGGCCAACAGCTCCTCCACGCCGAACGGCTTGGTGACGTAGTCGTCGGCACCCGCGTCGAGCGCGGCGACCTTGTCCTCGCTGCCCGCCCGCCCGGAGAGCACGATGATCGGCACGCTGGTCCACCCGCGCAGGCCCCGGATCACCTCCACGCCGTCGATGTCGGGCAGGCCGAGGTCGAGTACCACCAGGTCGGGCGGGTGGCTGGCGGCTGCCTTCAACGCGGCGGCCCCGGTGTCGGCGACGTCCACGTCGTACCGGCGGGCGCGCAGGTTGATCCGCAGCGCCCGCAGGATCTGCGGTTCGTCGTCGACGACCAGGATGCGCGTCATTCCTGCGGCTCCTCCGGGCTGGTCTGCGCGGCGGCGGGCAGCCGCAGCACCATGGTGAGCCCACCACCGGGGGTGGTCTCCGGGGTGATGCTGCCACCCATCGCCTCGGCCAACCCTCGGGACAGGGCGAGCCCGAGGCCGACGCCGGTCTGGTTGTCCCGGTCACCGAGGCGCTGGAACGGCAGGAAGACGTGCTCCCACTTGTCTTCCGGGATGCCCGGCCCCCGGTCGATGACCCGCAGCTCCACCTGGCCGGCGTGCGCGCTGGCGGTGATCGTGGGCGGCTGGTCGGGCGGGCTGTAGCGCAACGCGTTCGCGATGACGTTGACCAGCACCCGTTCCAGCAGGCCCGGGTCGGCGGTCGCGGCCGGCAGGTCGGCCGGGATGTCCGTCGCGACGGTCGCGGCCGCGGGGCCAAGTTCGTCCAGAGCCAGGGGTACGGCGTCCTCCAGGCCGATGGCGGTCGACGTGATGCCCAGTGCGCCGGCCTGGAGGCGGCTCATGTCCAGCAGGTTCGCGACCAGCCGGGCGAGGCGGTCCAGTGACTCCTCGGCGGTCTCCAGCAACTCCTCGCGGTCGGCCTCGTCGAACTCGATGTCGTGACTGCGCAAGCTGGTCACCGCCGCCTTCGCCGACGCCAGCGGCGTACGCAGATCGTGGCTGACCGCCGCGAGCAGTGCGGTGCGCATCCGGTCGGCCTCGGCGAGGGGCCGGGCGCTGGCGGCCTCCTCGGCGAGCCGTTCCTGGCGTAGCGCGACGGCGGCCTGGGCGGCGAACGCCTCGACGATCCGCCGGTCGGCGGCCTCCAACCGCCGGCCGCTGAGCACGACGGTGATCCGCTCGTCGACGGGTACCGCCGTCTCGCCGTCGTCGGGCGTGCAGGCCGGCTGCTCGCCGACGCTGGCCACGACGCACCAGGCGTGCTCCTCGCGGGCCCGCTCGGGGCGGCCGATGGCCTCCTCGGCCAGCTCCAACAGGCTCACCGCGCGCAGTCCGAAGGTCTCCCGGAGCTGGTCCAGCAGGGCGGGCAGCGGGCGTTCGCCGCGCAGCACGCCGCCAGCGACGGCAGCGAGGGTCTGCGCGTCGGCGGCGGCACGCGCGGCCTCGCGGGTACGCCGGGCGGCCACGTCGACGATCCAGCTCACCGCGAGGGCCACCCCGACGAAGACGGCCAGGGCGAGCAGGTTGTCGGCCTCGGCGATGGTGAGCGTCCGGTACGGCGGGGTGAAGAACCAGTTGAGCAGCAGCGAACCGCCGAGCGCGGCGACCAGCGCCGGCCACACCCCGCCGACCAGCGCGACCCCGACCACCCCGGCGAGGAACAGCAGGATGTCGTTGGTGAGGGTCAGGTCGGGCAGCGCCTTGAGCAGCAGCGTGAGCAGGGACATGCCGAGCACCGCCAGGCCGAAGCCGAGCAGTCGACGACGGCGGGACAGCGCCGCCGGCACGGCCGCCGCCCGCCGGCCCTTGCCGGCCTGCTTGTGGGTGACCAGGTGTACGTCGATCGAGCCGGAGAGCGCGGTGGTGGTCACCCCGACGCCCCGGGCGAAGATCTGCGCGAGGCGACCCCGCCGACTCGCACCGAGCACGAGTTGGGTGGCGTTCACGCCCTGGGCGAAGTCGAGCAGCGCGGACGGCACGTCGGTGCCGAGCACCTGGTGGTACGTGCCTCCCAGGCTCTCCACGAGCACGCGTTGGCGGGCGAGCTGGGCCGGGTCGGCGCCGGCCAGACCGTCGCTGCGGGCCACGTGCACGGCGAGCAGGTCGGCACCCTTGCTGCGGGCGGCGATCCGGGCCGCCCGGCGGATCAGCGTCTCGCCCTCCGGGCCGCCGGTCAACGCGACCACGACGCGTTCCCGGGCCTCCCAGGTGGCGGCGATGCCCTGCTGGCTGCGGTACCTGTCGAGCTGCTCGTCGACCTTGTCGGCCAGCCAGAGCAGCGCCAGTTCGCGCAGCGCGGTGAGGTTGCCGACCCGGAAGTAGTTGCCGAGCGCGGCGTCGATCTTGTCGGGTCGGTAGATGTTGCCGTGCGCCATCCGCCGGCGCAGCGCCTCCGGGGTCATGTCGACGAGCTCGACCTGCTCGGCGGCGCGGACGATCTCGTCCGGCACGGTCTCCCGCTGGGTGGTGCCGGTGATCTGGGCGACGACGTCGTTCACGGATTCCAGGTGCTGCACGTTGACCGTGGACAGCACGTCGATCCCCGCGTCCAGCAACTCCTGGACGTCCTGCCAGCGCTTGTCGTGCCGGGCGCCGGGCACGTTGCTGTGAGCCAGCTCGTCGACGACCACGATCTCCGGACGGCGGGCCAGCACCGCGTCCACGTCCATCTCGGTGAACTCGACGCCCCGGTAGGTCATCGCCCGACGGGGCACCTGCTCCAGGTCGCCGATCATCGCGGCGGTGTGCTGGCGGCCGTGGGTCTCCACGAAACCGATCACCACGTCGGTGCCGCGCGCAGCCCGCCGCTGGGCCTCCTCCAACATGGCGTACGTCTTGCCGACGCCGGGAGCAGCCCCGAGATAGATGCGTAGTTCTCCGCGTGGCACGGGAACCATCCTCCCTGGTCAGAGTGGCGGGCGGGGCCGCGCCGGTCGGCACGGCCCCGCCCACGGGACGCTCAGTGCGCGGCGAACTGCCTGTCGAGGGCGACGTTGAGTTCCAGCACGTTCACGCCGGGCTCGCCCATGAAGCCGAGCCCCCGCCCATCGGTGTGCTCGTCGATGAGCCTGCGGACCGCCGCCGGGTCCGCGCCACGCTCCCGCGCAACCCGGTTGACCTGCAACTCGGCGTACGCCGGGCTGATCTGCGGGTCGAGGCCGCTGGCGCTGGAGGTGACCGCGTCGCCGGGCACGGCCGGATCGGCCGGCGCGTCACCCCGGATCGGGGTGACCACCCCGCCGGCCGCCACGTAGTCCTCGCCCGGCTTGGCCAGCTCCACCGCGACCCCCTGGTACGAGGTGACGAACGGTGTCGCCGGGGCGACCTGGTTGACGCTGACCACCCGGGTGACCGGGCCGGTCAGACCGTCGGCGCGGAAGACGGCGAGCACGGCGCCCACCCCGTCGTCGGTGCAGTAGGGCCGCCGCCCGTCGACGCCGTTCAGCTCGCCGACGGCCTTGCTGCGCCCGCAGACCTGGGTGAGCAAGCTCGCGCTGGACTCCTCCGGGTCGGTGGCGATGGTGTCGACCACGCTCTCCGGCCCGAGGTTGCTGGCCGAGGTGGACGTCGGGTCGTAGCCGTCACCGGCGGCCGACGGGCGGGACTGGAAGTAGCGCGGGACGGGGTTGCCGTCCGCGTCGGTGAAGGACTGGCCGATCAGCGAGCTGCCGACGGTGGTGCCGCCCACGCTGATCAGCGAGCCGTCGGCCTTGTGATCGAGGCCGGGCAGGTGACCGAGAGCGACCAGGGCCAGTGGGTAGACCAGGCCGAGCAGCACCGTGAAGACGAGCAGTGCGCGCAGGGCGGCGAGGTGTTGGGCGATCCAGGTGGGTAGGCGCATCACGAAATCCCCGGGACGAACTGGATGAGCAGGTCGATGAGCTTGATCCCGATGAACGGCACGATGATGCCGCCCAGGCCGTAGACCAGCAGGTTGCGGCTGAGCAGCTTCGACGCGGCGGCCGGCCGGTACCGCACGCCGCGCAGGGCGAGCGGGATCAGCGCGATGATCACCAGGGCGTTGAAGATGACGGCGGACAGGATCGCCGACTCCGGGCTGGCCAGCCGCATGACGTTCAGCGCGTCCAGGCTCGGGTAGAGGCCGGCGAACATGGCCGGGATGATCGCGAAGTACTTCGCGATGTCGTTGGAGATGCTGAACGTGGTCAGCGCTCCCCGGGTGATCAGCAACTGCTTGCCGATCTCCACGATCTCGATGAGCTTGGTCGGGTCGGAGTCGAGGTCGACCATGTTGCCGGCCTCCTTGGCGGCCGACGTACCGGTGTTCATGGCGACCCCGACGTCGGCCTGTGCGAGCGCCGGCGCGTCGTTGGTGCCGTCACCGGTCATGGCGACCAGCCGGCCACCCTCCTGCTCCCGCTTGATCAGCGCGAGCTTGTCCTCCGGCGTCGCCTCGGCCAGGAAGTCGTCCACCCCGGCCTCTTCGGCGATGGCCTTCGCGGTACGCGGGTTGTCACCGGTGATCATCACGGTCCGGATGCCCATCCGGCGCATCTCGTCGAACCGCTCGCGCATACCGGACTTGACCACGTCCTTGAGGTGGATGACGCCCAGAGCGCGGGCGGGCTCACCGTCGACGTGCTCCGCGACGACCAGCGGGGTGCCGCCGGTGCCGCTGATCGCGTCCACGATCTCGCCGACCTGCTCGGTGGGGTGGCCGCCGTTCTCGCGTACCCACTTCATGACCGCCGCGGCGGCGCCCTTGCGGACCCGACGGCCGGTGCCCGACGCGCCGCCGTCGACGCTGGCGTCCGGGGTCAGGTCGACACCGCTCATCCGGGTCTGCGCGGTGAACGGCACGAAGGTGGCGTGCGGCATGACGCCGGGCTCGCGTTCGCGCAGTCCGAACTCGTTCTTCGCCAGCACGACCACCGAGCGCCCCTCCGGGGTCTCGTCGGCCAGGCTGGAGAGCTGCGCTGCGTCGGCCACTGTCGCGGCGTCGACGCCCTCGACCGGTACGAACTCGGCGGCCTGCCGGTTGCCCAGCGTGATGGTGCCGGTCTTGTCCAGTAGCAGGGTGTTGACGTCGCCGGCCGCCTCGACGGCCCGACCGCTCATCGCCAGCACGTTGCGTTGGACCAGGCGGTCCATGCCGGCGATGCCGATGGCCGACAGCAGCGCGCCGATGGTGGTGGGGATCAGGCAGACCAGCAGCGAGACCAGTACGACGCCGGTCACACCGGCGCCGGTGATCGCCCCGCTGTCCGGTGCGGCGGCCTGGTACGCCTTCGAGAAGATCGCCAACGGCTGGAGGGTGACCACGGCCAGTAGGAAGATGACCGTGAGCGCGGCGAGCAGGATGTTCAGCGCGATCTCGTTCGGCGTCTTCTGCCGGTTGGCGCCCTCGACCAGGGCGATCATCCGGTCGATGAAGCTCTCCCCCGGCTTCTGGGTGATCTTCACGATGATCCGGTCGGACAGCACCTTCGTGCCACCGGTGACCGCGCTGCGGTCGCCGCCGGACTCTCGGATGACCGGGGCCGACTCGCCGGTGATGGCCGACTCGTCCACGCTGGCGATGCCCTCGACGATGTCGCCGTCGCCCGGGATGATCCCGCCCGCCTCGATGAGCACGACGTCGCCCTGGCGCAACTCCGGCGCGGGCACCGCCTCGTCGCGGTAGGTGTTGGCCCGCGCGCCGGGCTTCCAGTCGATCAGTCGGGTGGCGATGGTGTCCTTCTTCGCCTGCCGCAGCGTCGCGGCCTGGGCCTTGCCCCGGCCCTCGGCGACCGCCTCGGCCAGGTTGGCGAAGATCACTGTCAACCACAGCCAGACGGTGATCGCCCAGGCGAACACCGACGGGTCGGCCACCGCCAGCACGGTGGTGAAGGCCGCGCCGACCTCGACGATCAACATCACCGGGTTGCGCCACATCGTGGCCGGGTTGAGCTTGCGGACGGCGTCCGGCAGGGACCGGAGCAGTTGCGTGGGGTCGAGCAGGCCTCCGCCGATCCGGTTGCCCTGGTCGGTCCCGGTGGCGGGTTGCCCGGATGTCACGGACATGTCCTCGTTCCTCATGGTGGTCACAGCCCCTCCGCCAGCGGGCCGAGCGCGAGCGCGGGCAGGAAGGTCAGCGCGACGAGGACCACGGTGACGCCGACGACCATTCCGATGAACAGCGGTTTGTGGGTCGGCAGGGTGCCCTCGGACGCGGGGGTGGGTGCCTGGCGGGCCAGCGAGCCGGCCAGCGCGAGCACGAAGATGAGCGGCAGGAAGCGGCCCAGCAGCATGCACAGCGCCGTCGCGGTGTCCCACCAGGTGGTGTTGACGGTGATGCCGCCGAAGGCGGAGCCGTTGTTGTTGCTGGCCGAGGTGAACGCGTACAGCACCTCGGAGAGGCCGTGCGGGCCGACGTTGAGCGCCGTCGAGTTGTTGCCGGTGGCGAACGCGGCCGCCGTACCGACGAGCACCAGGATCGGCGTGATCAGGAAGTAGAGCGAGGCGAACTTGATCTCCCGCGAGCCGATCTTCTTGCCCAGGTACTCGGGAGTGCGACCGACCATCAGCCCGGCCACGAAGACCGTGATCACCGCGAGGATCAGCAGACCGTAGAGGCCGGAACCGGTCCCGCCGGGCGCGACCTCGCCGAGCATCATGTTGACCATCGTCATCATGCCGCCGAGCGAGGTGAACGAGTCGTGGAACGAGTTCACCGCGCCGGTCGAGGTGAGCGTGGTGGCGGCGGCGAAGGTTGCCGAGTTCGACACGTCGAACCGCACCTCCTTGCCTTCCAGCGCCGCGCCGACGGCCTGCGGGACCGTGCCGTGGCCGGCCAGCTCGAAGACGTTGGTGATGGCGACGCTGAGGAACGCGAGAATGCCCATCACCGCGGCGATGGCGTAGCCCTGCCGGTTCTGCCCGACCATCCGGCCGAAGACCCGGGGCAGGCTGAACGGGATCAGGAAGATCAGGAAGATCTGGAGCCAGTTCGTCCACGTCGTGGGGTTCTCGAACGGGTGGGCGCTGTTGACGTTGTAGAACCCGCCGCCGTTGGTGCCCAACTCCTTGATCACTTCCTGGCTGGCAACCGGGCCGCCGGTGACGGTCTGGGCGCCGCCGGTCAGGGTGCTCACGTCGGTGCCGGCGGAGAGGTTCTGCACCACCCCGCCGATCATCAGCGCGATCGCGCCGAGCACCGCGATCGGCACCAGGATGCGCAGCGTGATCCGGATCAGGTCGACCCAGAAGTTGCCGAGCTGCCCGGTGCGACTGCGGGCGAAGCCGCGGACCAGCGCGACCGCCACCGCGATGCCGACCGCCGCCGAGACGAAGTTCTGCACGGCCAGACCGGCCATCTGCACGAGGTGGCCCATCGTCGACTCACCCGAGTACGACTGCCAGTTCGTGTTCGTCACGAACGACACGGCGGTGTTCCACGCGCCGTGCGGCACCACCGGGTCGAAGCCCAGCGACAGCCACAGGTGGTTCTGCACCCGCTGGAACAGGTACAGGAACAGGATCGAGACGGCCGAGAACGCCAGCACGCTGCGGGCGTACACGCCCCAGGTCTGCTCGGCGGTCGGGTTGACCCCGACGAGGCGGTAGATACCCCGCTCGACGCGCGACTGCCTCGTCCCGGAGACCGCCCGGAACATGTAGTCGCCGAACGGCTTGTAGACGGCCACCAGGGCCGCCACCAGCGTCAGCACGAAGATGACGCCCGCTGTTGTCATGGTCATCAGAAGCGCTCCGGAAACAGCAGGGCGAACACCAGGAACGCGCCCAGGACGATCGCGAGCACCAGACCAACCGCGTTTGTCGCGTTCACAGCTTCTCCACCGCCCGGACCACCAGGGCGAGCACTGCGAACAGCGCCACCGTGAGGACCACGAACACCACGTCAGACACGCTGACTCCTCTTACCGGAAAGGTTCGTCGCGACCGCCTTCCGGTCGCGCCGGGCAAGCAAAGCCCGCGTGCCCACCGGGCGACAGGGGTCATAACGCGACCGTGACGGGGGTGCGCGTTTTCTTGACGTGGTTTTCACGCGCGTGCCTGATCAGGTGAAATGCGGCACAGAAGCGCGGAGGCCGAGGGGCCGAGGGGTGGGTGTCCGTCCTTTGCGCTGCTTCAGCCCAGGAGACAGTGGGGCTTCGAAACTGTTGCGTCGGTTGAAGCAGAGCAAAGGGGCCGGGGGGAGGGTGGCCGCGGGCGGCCAGGCCCCCGGTGCGCGGGGGTCGGGCCGGGGGGAGGGTGGCCGCGGGCGGCCAGGCCCCCGGTGCGCGGGGGTCGGGCCGGGGGAGGGTGGGGCGGGGCCGGAAAAGCCCGGCGCGCGGCGGGTCAGGCCGGGCGGCGGGCCACCAGCACGTCGCGCATGATCGACTGGTCGACCCGGTGCCGCAGCGCGCGGTAGGGCTCGTCGTCGACCACGGTCAGGCCGGCGTCGGCCAGTGCGGCCGCCGCGTCGTCCCGGCTCGCGACATGGGTGTTCCACGAGATGCCGAGCGCGCCGCCGGGGCGCAGCAACCGGGCCCAGACCGGCGCGGCGTCCGCGAGCAGCGCCAGCGGATCACGCGACAAGCCCTTGTCGGCGGTACGACTGCCGTGCTGTACGCCGTACGGCGCGTCGGCGACCACCACGTCGACGGTCTCCGGGCGGAAGAACTCACCGGCCCGGGTGGTGTCGGCGTTCACCACGTCCAGCAACTGCGTGCGGCCCGCCTTGTGCTCCTCGCGGGTCGGGGCCAGCTCGATGCGTACCCGCCGGCCGACCACCTTGCGCTCGCGCCGCACCGGTCCCGACTCCAGCACCCGGTGCTTGACGCGCTTCTGCTTCAGCCAGGTGGTGACGAACGCCCGGTACGCCTCGACGTCCTTCTGATCGCGCTCGATGCCAGCCGCGTCGAAGCCGTACATCAGCGCCTGGTTGAGGGTGGTGCCCCGACCGCACAGCGGGTCGAGCACGCGGAACCGACGGTCGGTCAGCTCGCCGGCCCAGTCCGACGCGAGCAGGGTGACGTTGAGCAGCAGCTTGGTGAACTGCTCGTTGGTCTTGCCCGCGTACTTCTGGATGGTGAGCAGGTCGTCGTCGTAGCGGTCCAGCCGGCTCCAGTCGACCGGGCGCAGCAGGTCTCCGACGATCTCGAACAGCGCGTACCCGGCGGAGAGATTGCCCAGGACGGCCAGGTCCCGTTCGGTCAGCCCGTCGCCGGCGAACGTGACGTACGTCGCGCCACCGACGACCTCGGTGTCCAGCTCGTCGATCCGGCCGTCGAGCGCCGACCGGCCGAAGATCTCCAGCTCGGCCCGGGTGAGGTCGATGGCGGAGCGGGCGTACACCCGGTTGGTGGCGGGCAGGATCAGCAGGCCGTAGCGCGTCATGATCGGGCGAGTATTCCACAACGGGTGACGGTCGCCGGGAACCGGAGCGGTCTGCGGACCGACTACCCACACATGGGGTGTGAGCAGTGGCGGGAGGTCCTGTCCGCGCAGTTGGACGGGGAAGAGACCGCCGTCGAACGGGCGGCGGCGCAGGGGCACCTGGACGAGTGCGCCCAGTGCCGGGCGTGGTTTGCGACGGCGGCGGCGGTAACGCGCCGCGTTCGTACCCGATTGGTCACCGATGTCCCCGACCGGACCGACGCGATCCTGGCCGCCCTCGGCGGCGCTGCCGCTGCCGGCGGGGTCGCCGACACCGGTGACATGCCTGCGGCCCGACGGTCGCGGTGGCGGCCCCACCTGCCCGGACGCGGCGCCCTGGTGCTCGGGCTGCGCGCGGCGCTCGGGCTGCTCGGCGCGGTTCAACTGGTGCTCGGCCTGGCCCAGGTGGGCCGGGGGGCGACCGCCGAGCACCTGCACGCCTCCGGCCAGCACCTGTGGCACGAGTCGGCCGCCTGGAACGTGGCGGTCGGGGCCGGCTTCCTCTTCGTGGCGGTTCGTCGCAGCCCGCCGGCGGGGCTCCTGCCGATGCTCAGCGCGTTCGTCGGCACCCTGCTGCTGCTCTCGGTCAACGACCTGGCCACCGGGTCGGTCAGCGGGGAACGACTGGTCAGCCACGGTTTCCTGGTGGTCGGCTACCTGGTCACCGTGCTGCTGTCCCGCCCGGGGCTGCGTCCCGGCGGACCCGCCCCGCAGCGGCAACCGGCGCCGTCGCGCTGGCGGTTCGGCGCGGACGAGGCCGAGCGGCCCCTGCGGGTGGTCAACTCCGGGGCGTACCCGGCGCAGGCCGCCGACCGTCACGCCGCCCCGGCGGCGCGGGCCGGCGACCGTCGGGCGGCCTGAGTCGGGGTACGACCTGGTCAGTCACGCCCGTGTCCCGCGTCGTCTCCGGCGATGACCTGCGGGATGACCTGTTCGACGATGGTCAGCAGCGTGGTGGTGAGCAGCAGGTGTACCTGGGCGCGGGTCAGCGCGCCCCGCTGAAGCCACTCCCGGGCCGTCGACGTCGCCAGCCCGCAGTACGCCCGGACCATCCCCCGCAATTCCTCGTGGTCCTCGGCTTCGTCGGCCAGCCCGACGGCGACGAGCATCCGGTCCGCCGCGACCTCCTCGGCCTCGGCGAGCACCCGCTCCACGTCGGCGTCGCCACCCATGCCCCGTGCGGTGACGGCCGCCAGCCAGGACGTGCTGTGCCGGGACACCACGTCGAGGAACCACGAGACGCTGGCGTCGACCCGCGTCCGCAGGTCGCCCTTGGGCAGCCGTTCGAGGGCGACCTCCGGGATCGTCACCATGACCCGGACGACCTCCAGATAGAGGTCCTTCTTGGTGCCGAAGTAGTGGTTCACCAGCCCTCGGGCGACGCCCGCCTCCCGGGCAACATCGGTGGTCGACACGTCGGCGTACGGCCGCTCGCCGAACAGCCGGACCGCACAGGCCAGGATCTGGCCGCGCCGGGCGTCCGGCTCCAGCCGGCGACGGCGAGGAGCGGTCTCGACACTCATCTGCCCGACCCTAGCGGCAACTTCCAGGCCGGCCCCCGCCCTCGCACTGATCACGTGGAGTAATCAATTGACGCGACTCTCCATTGCTAATCAACCAATCGTCCAGAGTGCCGCTTTAGCCTGAGTAATGCCCCATCCTGGCTGTGTGCCCGAAAGGGTCCGCCAGGGCACCACGGCCCGGGCCGACGGCCGACATGCCGGCTGGACCCCTGGAGCATCGAGCAAGGGAGCACGATTGTGGTTTCTCGACGTCGAGTCCTCTACGGCGCAGCCGGCGCGGCGGTGGGCCTGTCGACCGCCGGCACGTTCGCCGGGTCGGCGGCGGCCGCACCGTCCACCGCCACCGAAGTGACGTCGCCGCTGGCCGCCCCGCGCGGGCGACTGATGAGCAGGACCGTGGTGACCTCACCGGCCATCCCGCTGACCCACCTGTCCATCAGGCACGGCGGCCCCTCGGCGGCGGTGCGCCTGCGTACCGGCACGGTGTGGAGCGACTGGCTGGAGCTGAACGCGTGCCAGAACGGCCGCGACGGCGGCCGGGCCTCGGCCCGCTCGAACGTGGTGGTCGCCAACGGCGCCACCGCGTACGAGGTCCAGGTCGCCGACGGCTCCGACGCCACCGTGGCCGAACTGAACATGGTCGACGGGCCCCGGCGGACTGTTGCGAACCCGCAGACGAACAGCCTTCCGGTTCCGCGAGGTGGCCGAAAGCCGACGTACCTGCCCCGAGCCCGCTGGGGCGCTGACGAGTCGCTCCGCTTCGCCGACGACGGCAGCGAACTCTGGCCGGCCGAGTTCTTTCCCGTGCAGACGCTGACGGTCCACCACAGCGGCGTGTACGAGCACAACGAGGACCCGGACCCGGCCGCGACGGTCCGGGCCATCTACTACGACCAGTGCGTCCTGCAGGAGTTCGGCGACATCGGCTACCACCTGCTGATCGACGAGGCGGGACGGATCTACGAGGGCAAGTACTCCGACCCCGGCCCCCTCCCGGTGTACGGGCCGGGCCTCGGCAGCGACGGTCGACCGCTCATGGTCAACGCGGCGCACGTCGGTGGCTACAACGCCGGCAACATCGGCATCTGCCTGCTGGGCCGGTTCACGTCCCGCCAGCCCAGCGCAGCGGCGCACCGGTCGCTGGTGTTCGTCCTGGCGGGTCTCGCCGCCGCCGGCCGGCTCGCCCCCGGCGCGCGGACCAACTACGTCAACCCGGTCAGCGGGGCGAGTGGCAAGGTCGACGTCATCTCCGGTCACCGGGACTGGGCGACGATCGGGGCCGATCCGACCGAGTGCCCCGGCGACGCCTTCCACCCCTACCTCGGCACCCTCCGCCAGGAGGTCGCGGTGCTGCTGAGGCAGTTCCCGACCCCACCAAAGCACTCCCGATAGGTCGACGCCCGCAACAGGTCGACCCCTGGGCCCCACCGTCTCCGCTGGTCCCCTCCCGGCGGAGACGGTGGGGCCCAGTGCTCATCCAGGGTGATCATCGGAGCCCACGACGGCGGCGGACCACATGGCGGCCGAGGTGCCGCAGGTTGGACGTCTCGGAGTAGAGCGCCGCGTTGATCGCACCAACGGCGACTCCCGGCGCGCGCTGCACCCGGTCGACGTCCTACACCACCCGGCCGATCAACGTCAGCCGACACCGCAGGTCGAACAACTCCCGCCGCGCGGAGTGCAACGCCGTCTCCAGTCCCCCGACCCGCTCCCGCAACCACGCCAACTCCGTCGCCTGATCCATCACGCCCACCTCTCGCTGGACCGCACGAACACGGCCCGATGCCTTCTCGGATCACGTTCACCCTCACCCATTCGAGAGGGCTGCGCAAGTAGGTAGACGCAATTCGGCATGCCTGATCGCCCTACCGTCAAGTAATGGGTGAAGTTCCGGGTCCGCTGGTCGGTCCGCACGAGCTGCAAGAGCTGCTCGGCGTGAGCCGGACCCGCATGCGCCAGCTCATCCGCTACCCGACCTTCCCCGCGCCGTTCCAGAGGCTGCACGGCACCACGGTCTGGCTGCGCGCTGACGTGGAGGCGTGGATCGCCGAGCACCGCCCGCCACGCCCCACCGACGGCGACGAGGCCGAGTAGCACCCCATCCAACGTGATCCACACGAGATCGCCGAGCTGGGCGTATCCGATCGCCTGGATACCGCCACATCGCCGACCCGGAGTGGATCACGCTGTGCAGGCGTCCACGAAGGTCGCCATGGAGGGTGGCTTGCGGGCACGATCCTCACCCAACCGGGCTGCGTGATTGACTCGGTTTCCGGGAAGGCGGGGTGTCCGGCTCGGGCGGATGGCCCGACTTCATGGAAGCGGAGTCGATCAAGGCGTTGCAGGCTTATTGACATGCCGCCAACAGGGCGCGAGGGTGATGGACATGTCCACGCCCGCTGGCTCCCCCTCACCCTGGCGCGAACCGGAGCACGACGACCTGGCCGAGCTGGCCCGCACCTTCTTCACCAGGGAGGTGCTGCCGCACAGCGACCGCCTGCTGGCGCAGGGGCATCCGGACCGCGAGCACTACCGGCGCGCCGGTGAGCTGGGGCTGCTCGGCCTGTCCGTCCCGCAGGAGTACGGCGGCGGGGGCGGCGGCTTCACCCACGAGGCCGTCGTGCTGCACGAGCAGGCGTACGCCGGGGAGGGCAGCCTCGGGTTGGCCGTGCACAGTGGAATCGTCACCGGCTACCTCGTGGCGTACGGCAGCGAGGAGCAGAAGCGGCGGTGGCTGCCCGGCCTGTGCAGCGGTGAGCTGGTGGGCGCGATCGCGATGACCGAGCCCGACGGCGGCTCGGATCTTCAGGCGATGCGGACCAGGGCGGTCCGCGACGGGGACGACTACCTGGTCAGCGGCGCGAAGACGTTCATCACCAACGGCGGCCTGGCCGACCTGGTGATCGTGGCGGTCAAGACCGACCCCGAGCAGCGGGCCTCGGGCATCTCCCTGCTGGTCTGCGAGGTGGGCGGTGACCCCGCGGGGTTCCGTCGCGGCCGGCTGCTGTCCAAGATCGGGCTGCACGCCAACGACACCGCCGAGTTGTTCTTCGACGAGTTCCGGGTGCCGGCGGCCAACCTGCTCGGTGGCGCGGAAGGGCTGGGCTTCGTCCAGATGATGCAGCAGCTTCCGCAGGAGCGCCTTGTCATCGGCGTCGGTGCGGTGGCGGCCATGGAGCGGGCGGTCGAGCTGACCGTCGCGTACGCCAAGGAGCGCACCGCCTTCGGCAAGCCGCTGATGGGGCACCAGAACACCCGGATGGTGCTCGCGGAGTGCGCCACCCGCACCCGGGTCAGTCGGGTCTTCCTGGACGACTGCATCGTCCGGCACACCCGCGCCGACCTGGACCTGGCTACGGCGGCAATGGCGAAGTCGTGGCTCACCGACGGGCAGTGCGAGGTCGTCGACAGGTGCCTCCAGATCTTCGGCGGCTACGGCTACACGACGGAGTACCCGATCGCCCGGATGTACGCCGACGCCCGCGTGCAGAAGATCTACGGCGGCACCAACGAGATCATGAAGGAGTTGATCGCCCGTGCCCTCTGAGGCGTTTCCGCCCGGCGCGGACGGGTCGTCGCGGGGTGGGCCGTTGGCCGGCGTGCGGGTGATCGAGCTGGCCAGTCTCGCTCCGGCGCCGTTCGGCTGCATGGTGCTCGCCGACCTCGGTGCGGACGTGGTGCGGGTGGACCGGCCCGGCGGCCCGGGTGCCGGCCGGTTGGCCGCACCGAGCGGCGGCCCGTTGCAGCGCGGTCGGCGGCTCACGGCGCTGGACCTGAAGTCCCCGGCAGGTGTGGCGGACCTGCTGCACCTCGTCGAGCGGGCGGACGTGCTCGTCGAGGCGTACCGGCCGGGGGTTGCCGAACGGCTCGGCTTCGGCCCGGACGTCTGCCGGAACCGCAACCCACGACTGGTGTACGCCCGCATGACCGGCTGGGGTCAGGACGGCCCGCTGGCCACTCGGGCCGGGCACGACATCGACTACATCGCGCTCGCCGGGGCGCTGGAACCGATCGGCCGGGCGGGTGAGCGCCCGCACGCCCCGTTGAACCTGATCGGTGACTTCGCCGGCGGCGGCATGCTGCTGGCCGTGGGCGTGCTGGCCGCGCTGCTCGAACGGCAACGTTCGGGCCTCGGCCAGGTCGTCGACGCGGCCATGGTGGACGGTTCGGCGCTGCTCACCTCGTTCCTGCACGGGCTGCTCGGCACCGGCCTGTGGTCGGCTCCGCGCGGCCGGAACCTGCTCGACGGCGGCGCACCCTTCTACGACACGTACGCCACCGCCGACGGCGGTTTCGTGGCCGTCGGGGCGCTGGAACCAGCCTTCTACGCCGAACTGTTGACGGGTCTCGGCCTCGCCGACGCCAACCTGCCCGACCAGTACGACCCGCGTGGCTGGGACGAGCTGCGCAGGCGGTTCACCGAACGGTTCGCCGAGCGGACGCGGGACGAGTGGACGGCGGTCTTCGCCGACCTGGACGCCTGCGTCGCTCCGGTGCTCGCTCCCGGCGAGGCGCACCGGCACCCGCACAACATGGCCCGGGGGACGTTCGTCGAGGTGGACGGCGAGGTCCAGCCGGCACCGGCACCGCGCTTCGACCGTACGCCGACGGATCCGCCGGTGCCGGCACCCGACCCGGAGCGGGACGTCGCACCTGTCGAGGAGATCCTGACCGCCTGGCGGTAGATCCACCGTTGACCTGCGGGGCAGCCGGACGGTGGGGCGCGTTGGTACGGTCGTGCACCGACGGTGGATCACGGACCGAGGGGAACGAGCATGGCGAGTGGGATGGATCCGTCCGGCCTGAGCCGTTCGCTCGAAGAGGCGATGCGCCTGCTGAGCCAGGCGTCGGGCGCGGTCGCGGCACAGTCCGGCGACGCGGACGGGCAGACCGACGCGTCAGCGCCCTCCGCCGAGGAGATGGTGGGTCGGGGCACCGGCGGGGACGGGCTCGTCGAGGCCGAGGTCGCCGCCTTCGGGGCCCTGCGGAGCCTGACGATCGACCCGAGCCTGTCCCGGGCCGGCACGACCGTGATCTCCGAGTACGTCCTGGTGGCGGTGCAGGCGGCACAGGCCGACGAGCGTGCCCGCCGCGCCGAGGTGACGGCCGGGGCGCAGGTCGACGGCGCCGCCCTGACCCAGCAGCTCGAACGCGTCTCGGAGCAGGCGTTCCGCGGCTTCAACCAGATGATCGGTGACCTGGACGCGGCCACCCGCCGGATGGATCGTCGCTGAGCCATGACCGACGGGATCGAGGTGGACGTCGACGCGCTGCACGCCGCCGCGGCGTCGCTCGGGGCGACCGGGCAGCAACTCGGCGAGGCGGTCAGCGGCCTCGAAACGACAGTGAACGGCTCGGGTAACCCGTGGGGCGCCGACGAACCCGGGTCGCTCTTCGGCGCCGTGTACGTCGAGGTCCTGACGCATGCGCTCGACGTCTACCGGTCGATGGCCGACCAGTTGACGGAGACCGCGGAGAAGCTCGACTTCAGCGCCGACGCGCATGAGGCGACCGACCTCGCCAACGCCGAACTCTTCACGGGGCGAGCATGAGTGCGGACCGGTGACGTCCGACGCTAAGATCGACACGAGATCGTCGATATCGGGCTATCCGACTGGCCGGTATACCGCGACATCACCGATCTCGTGTGGATCTTGCGGCCGGCGGCGCGGCCTCTGACAAAGGAGATGCCCGTGCCGGACGCGGACGAACTCGTCGCCGACGCGCTGGCGGCGGTGCGCGGCACCGACGTACGCCAGGCGGAACGCCACCTGGACCGGCTGATGGTCGGCACCGGCGCGGCGGACGGCGGCACGGCGGTGGACGCCGCCCTGGCGCGTCGGCTGGTCCGCGGCCTCGGGCAGCTCTGGCGGCGCGGCTGGCAGCCGGTCGACGTACACCGGATCGCCCTGCGCCGGCTCGACGCCCGGGCGGCCCGGCTGGTCCGCGACGCGCTGGCCGCGCAACGACGCGAGCAGGCCGAGCCGGTCCCCGACTGGTGGGACGACCAGCTTCGCGCACTGGCCGCCGCGGGTCGGGACGACCGCCAGAACCTGCTGGCCACCTGGACGGCCGAGGAGGGGCTGGACCGGGTCGACGCGCTGCGCGCGGCTGTCGACGTCCTCGCGCTGGTGGAGAGCCTGCCGCCGGTTGCGGTACTGCGCCCGCCGCCGGGCTCGACCGGGACGGCGCTCCCCCGCGCCGCCGGCACGGCCCGCAGCGGGTCGCCGATGCTGGACCGGGTACGCGCGCTGCTGGCGAAGGCCGAGTCGACCACCTTTCCGGCCGAGGCGGAGGCGCTGACCGGCAAGGCGCAGGAGCTGATCGCCCGGCACAGCATCGACGAGGCGCTGCTGGCCGCCAGCACCGAGCGGGGCGACCTGCCGAGCGGGGTACGCCTGGGCGTCGAGAGCCCGTACGCGGGGGCGAAGGCGTTGCTGGTGCAGGAGGTGGCGGCGGCGAACCGGTGCGAGGCGGTCTGGTCCGACGACCTCGGCTTCACGACCGTGTTGGGCTGGCCGGCCGATCTGGTGGCGGTGGAGCTGCTCTACACCTCGCTACTGGTGCAGGCGACGGCCGCGATGCTGCGCGGGCGTGCCGAGCGTCGGCCGGGGTCGGGCCGCCGGACGAAGGTGTGGGACGAGTCCTTCCTGAACGCGTTCGCTCTGCGGATCGGTGAGCGGCTGCGCGCGGCCACGGACGCGGCGACCGAGGAGGCGGGTCAGACGGCAACCGGGTCGGATCGGCTGTTGCCGGTGCTCGCCGCGCGGGGCGAGGCGGTGCGGGAGCGGCTGGAGACGCTGTTCCCCGGCGTCACGCGGCACCGGCTCAGCGTGCGCGACGCCGAGGGTTGGTCGTCGGGCACCTCGGCCGCCGACCGGGCGTCCCTGGACGTCGGCGCTGGCCGGAAGCCCCGGCAGGTGCCGGGCCGACCCTGATCCGACCGGCGTGGGAACGTCACGGCCGGAAGTTTCTGCGATCTTCTTCGGTACGCGGTAGGGAACGGGCTGACGGCTCCGACCTTCCGGTGAGACGCACCCCAGCCGGGGCGCGACCAGTAGTCGAGGAGCATCGCCGTGAAGTACATGTTGCTGATCTGGAACCGGCCCGGCTTCACCGAGGGGCTGACCGAAGAGGACCGCACCGCCCTGTTCGGCGAGGTCGACGAGATCATGAAGGAGTTGACCGAGACCGGTGAGCTGATCGGCGGCCAGGCGCTGGCCAACCCGTCGCAGACGCAGACGGTCCGGCTCGCCAACGGTCAACCCGAGGTCGTCGACGGGCCGTTCATGGAGAGCAAGGAGCAGTTCGCCGGCTACCTGGCCGTGGACTGCGACAGCCCGCAGCGGGCCGCCGAGATCGCCGCCCGCTGGCCGGACGTGCGCTTCGGTGGCGCGATGGAGGTCCGACCGATCATGGACGAGGCCGGGACGGAGATGTGACCGACGACCGGACGGTCGAGGATCTGCTGCGCACACTCGCGCCGCAGGTCCTCGGCCTGCTGGTCCGCCGGCACGGCCAGTTCGACAGGTGCGAGGACGCGGTCCAGGAGGCGCTGCTCGCCGCCGCGACGCAGTGGCCCGGGCAGGGCGTACCGGACAACCCACGCGCCTGGCTGCTCACCGTGGCGACCCGCCGGCTCACCGACGAGTGGCGCAGCGAGAGCGCCCGCCGCCAGCGCGAGGTCGCGGTGGCGCTGCGCGAGCCGGCGTACGCCCAGGTGGCACCTCCGGCGGACGCCGAGCCGGCGGTGCCGGACGCGGACGACACCCTGACCCTGCTGTTCCTCTGCTGTCATCCGGCGCTGGCCCCCTCGGCGCAGGTGGCGCTCACGCTGCGCGCGGTGGGTGGTCTCAGCACCGCGCAGATCGCCCGGGCGCACCTGGTGCCGGAGGCGACGATGAGCCAGCGCATCCGGCGGGCCAAGCAGCGGATCGAGGCGGCCGGCGCTCGGTTCGCGCTGCCCGGACCGACCGAGCGGAACGAGCGGCTGCGGACGGTGCTGCGGGTGCTCTACCTCATCTTCAACGAGGGGTACACCGCGTCGAGCGGACCGGATCTGCGTCGGGCCGAACTGACCACCGAGGCGATCCGGCTCGGCCGCGTCCTGCACGGGCTGCTGCCCGACGACGGCGAGGTGACCGGACTGCTGGCGCTGATGCTGCTCACCGATGCGCACCGGGCGGCGCGGGTGGGCCCGGACGGGGAGCTGGTGCCGCTGACGGAACAGGACCGCTCCCGGTGGGACGCGGCCGCCATCGCGGAGGGGATCACGCTTATCACCGAGGCGTTGACCTGGTCGCCGCCCGGGCCGTACCAGCTCCAGGCGGCCATCGCCGCCGTGCACGCGGAGGCGTCGACGGCAGCGGAGACGGACTGGCGCCAGATCGTCGCGCTCTACCGCCTGCTGGGTCGGATCGCCCCGAACCCGCTGGTCACGCTCAACCAGGCGGTCGCGGTCGCCATGGTGGACGGACCCCGGGCGGGGCTCGCCCTGCTCGCCCCGTTGGACGCCGACGAGCGTACGGCCGGGCACCACCGGCTCACGGCCGTCCGGGCTCACCTGCTGGAGCTGGCCGGCGAGCCGGCCGCGGCGCGGGAGGCGTACCTGGCGGCGGCGCGCGGCACCACAAGCCTGCCCGAGCAGCGGTACCTGGAGCTGCGGGCCGCCCGACTGGCGGCGCGGCGGTGACCGCCGCGCCGCCCGCACATCAGACGTCGACCGCCGGGCAGGTCGTCCCCCGCGCCGGCACGACCGCATCGAGCAGGTAGGCGTCGACGGCCCGACCCACGCACGGACTGGTGGTGTAGCTGCCGTGCCCCCAGCCCTGGTAGGTGAGCAGCACCCCGTGCCGGCCCAACTGTCGGGCCACCTCGCGTGCCCAGACGTAACCGCTCGCCGGGTCGTGCACGGTGGCGGCGATCAGCAGCGGCACGTCGGTGCGTACCCGCAGTCGGTGTTGCGGGTTGGCGACCGGCGTCGGCGTGCCCAGGCAGGTGACCAGGGCGAACAGCGCCGGCGGATACCGCAGGTCGGGCGCGAGCCGGCCGCTGCGGCGCAGCAGCCCGGCGTACTCCCGGTAGTCGCGGACCGGCAGGCTCCAGTCCTGGCAGAAGACCGCGAAGGGGTACGGGACGACGGCGTCGTCCGCCAGCGTGGTGACGCCCGCAGTCGCGGGCCTCTCCAGCGTGCCGATCCACTCCGCGAGCCCCGGCCACCGCCACGTGTCGTAGAGCTTCTTGTGGGCGAGGCGGCTCAGCTCGAACGGTGGCAGTGCGGCCCCGGCGCGGTCCGGGTCGGTAAGCGTCCCGCGCTCGGCACGCGCGTGCAGTCCGGCCCAGAGCGCCCGCACGTCCCGCCCGTGCAGGACGCAGTCAGCGGACCGGTCACACCAGGCGATGAACTCGTCGAACGCGTCCTCGGCGGTCACGGCCTGGGTGTCGAGGAACGCGCGGGTGTCGAGGCTGTGGTCCATCGCGGCCTCCAGGACCATGGCCCGCACCCGAGAGGGGAACAGCTCGGCGTACCGCTGGCCCAGCAGGGTGCCGTACGAGCTGCCGTGGAAGGTGAGCTGTCGTTCACCGAGCGCGGCGCGGACCGCGTCCAGGTCACGGGCAGCGCTGGTGGTGTCGACGTGGTCGTAGAGCGCGCCCGTACGCGCCCGGCAGTCGGCGCGTAGCAGCGCGTTGGTGGCCAGGGTGGCGTCGAACTGGGCCTGGTCGGCGATCACCTGGGGTTGCCGGCCGAGCAGGTCCCGTGCGCAGCGCACCGGGTGACTTCCGCCGGTGCCCCGCGGGTCGAAGCTGACGATGTCGAATCGCCGGCGTAGGTCGGCGCTGAACCGGGAGACGCCGTTCACCACCCGGTCGACCCCGCTGTCACCCGGCCCTCCGGGGCCGAAGACCAGCGCGCCCTGCCGGGCGTTCGCGTCGGTGGCGACCCGACGGGCCAATGCCAGCTCGAAGCGCTCCCCCCGTGGTCGGTTCCAGTCGACCGGCAGCGACAGGGTGCCGCACTCGGCCGGGGCCTCCGGCTCCTCTTCGGGGGCGTCCTGGACGCAGGGATGCCAGCCGATGACGGGTCGGGCGACGGCCGGGCTCGCCGGGGTCAGGCCGGCGGCCGTGAGTGCCAGGGCCACCGCCCAACCAACTGCGGATTTGTGTACGCGCAGCATGAGGTGCTGTCCTCTCCTCGAAGGAGCGTTGCCGGTGAAACTCGCCCTCGGGGCGAGGTGATGCTGCTTCCACCCGGGTCGTCGAGTAGCCGCTCGACGACCCGGGGCCTTGACGGCGGGGTCAGTCGACGTCGCGCAGCACGCGTTCGAGCGTGGTCATCCGGGTCTCCATCCCGCCCAACCGGCCGTCCATGGCGGCGAGCAGTCGGGCGTTCTCCGCCTGCGCCTGCGCGGCGGTCTCGGCGAGCTTGCGGTAGTCGTCCGCGCGGTCCGCCTCGTACCGGGCTCGCCGGGTCTTGGCGATCTGCACGACGGTCACCGTGAACACGCTGATCAGCAGGGCGAACACCCCGAACGCGCCGACCACCTCGGTCCAGTCGTGCTCGCTCATGACCGCGCCTCCGGCTGCTCGCCCGCATCGGGCACGGTCAGCGTCTCGACCGCCGTCGCGATGACCGCGGGGGTGAGAGTGAGCACGAAGGGCTCCACCTCGTAGTAGTTCATGGCCTTCCCGTCCTCCGACAACTCCATGCGGGCGGTGACCAGCCCGGCCGCCGCCAGCTTCCGTAGGTGGACCTGCAACAGCGCGCGGCTGATGCCCAGTTGCCGGGCCAGCCCGCTGACGTACGCGCGCTCGCGGGCCAACGCGGCGACGACCCGCAGCCGGTGCGGGTTGGCCAGTGTGGCCAACATCCGGACCAGGTCGTCGCCGGTCGGCGGTGACGCCGCGCTCATAACCAGCCCTTGCACATGCCAAGGAAAGTTAGCAGGTGTTTCCGCACGACGGTGCGGCACGGAAGCGGAATCAGGGGGATCTCAGGGTCGCCGGGAGGGTCCGGACACACAGCACGCCGGGCCGGTGATGATCACCGGCCCGGCGTGCGGGTTACGTCGTACGTCAGCTCTTGAAGGCGTCCTTGATCTTCTCGCCGGCCTGCTTGAGCTTGGACGTGGCCTGGTCGGCGCGACCCTCGGCCTCGAGCTGCTCGTTGTCGGTGGCCCGACCGGCGCCTTCCTTCAGCTTGCCGGCCGCGTCCTCGGTGGCGTTGTTGATCTTGTCATCGAAACCCATTGCCAACCTCCATTGCAAGCGTCGCTACGAACTGAGAGGTACCCCCGTCGTCACCGGTCCAACCATCGCGTTCGTCACAGATCGGCAGCGGCCGAACGGAAGCGCCGCAGCCGCAGGCTGTTGGCCACCACGAAGACCGAGGAGAACGCCATGGTGGCACCGGCGATCATCGGGTTGAGCAGCCCGGCGGCGGCCAGCGGTAGGGCCGCCGCGTTGTAGCCGAACGCCCAGAACAGGTTGCCCCGGATGATGCCGAGCGTGCGCCGGGACAGCCGGATGGCGTCCACCGCGGCGTCCAGATCGCCCCGGACGAGGGTGAGGTCGGACGCCTCGATCGCCACGTCGGTGCCGGTGCCCATGGCGAGCCCGAGGTCGGCCTGGGCCAGCGCGGGCGCGTCGTTGACACCGTCGCCGACCATCGCCACCGACCGCCCCTGCGCCTGGAGCCGCTTGACCACGTCGACCTTGCCGGTCGGCAACACCCCGGCGATCACCTCGTCCACGCCCACCTCGGCGGCGACCGCCCGGGCGACGGTGGTGTTGTCGCCGGTCAAGAGGACCGGAGTGAGCCCCAGGGCACGCAGCCGCGCCACGGCCGCCCGACTCGTCGGCCGGACCACGTCGGCGACAGCGAGCACACCCCGGGCCCGCCCGGCCCAGCCCGCGACGATCGCCGTACGACCGGCCGCCTCCGCGTCCCGCACGGCCCACTCGACCTCCGGCGGTACGTCGACACCGCGTTCGCGCAGCAGCCGGACCCGACCGAGCAGCACGACGCGCTCCTCGACCGTGCCGGTCACGCCCAGCCCTTCGAGGTTGGCGAAGCCGGTCACCGCGGGCAGCTCGCCCGCCTCAGCCGCGCCCGCGGCGACGGCCCGGGCGATCGGGTGCTCGGAGGCGGCCTCCACCGCGCCGGCGAGCCGGAGCAGTTCCTCCCGGTCCTCGCCGCTGGCCGGCGTCACGCCCACCAGCGTCATCCGGCCGGTCGTCACGGTGCCCGTCTTGTCCAGCACGACGGTGTCCACCCGGCGGGTCGACTCCAGCACCTCCGGCCCCTTGATCAGCACACCGAGCTGGGCGCCTCGACCGGTGCCGACCAGCAGCGCGGTCGGGGTGGCCAGGCCCAGGGCGCACGGGCAGGCGATGATCAACACAGCTACGGCGGCGGTGAACGCGGCGGTCGGGCCGGCACCGGTGCCGAGCCACCAGCCGAGGGTGCCCACGGCCAGGGCGATGACGATCGGCACGAACACCCCGGAGATCCGGTCGGCGAGCCGCTGCACGGCCGCCTTGCCGCTCTGCGCCTGCTCGACGAGGTCGGCCATCCGAGCCAGTTGGGTGTCCGCACCGACCCGGGTGGCGGTGACGATCAGCCGGCCACCCGCGTTGATCGTGGCACCGACGACGGCGTCGCCGGGTGCGACCTCGACCGGCACCGACTCGCCGGTCAACATGCTCGCGTCGACGGCGGACGTGCCCTCGTCGACCACACCGTCGGTGGCGATCTTCTCGCCGGGGCGGACCACGAACCGGTCACCGACGGCGAGCCGGTCCACCGGGACCAGGGTCTCCACCCCGTCCCGCAGCACCGCCACCTCCTTCGCGCCGAGTTCGAGGAGGGCGCGCAGGGCCGCGCCGGCGGTCCGCTTGGACCGGGCCTCGAAGTACCGACCGGCCAGGATGAACACGGTGACCCCGGCGGCCGCCTCCAGGTAGATGTTGCCGGCGCCGTCGCTGCGGTTGATGGCGAAGCGGAACGGGTGGGTCATGCCGGGCATGCCGGCGTCACCGAGGAAGAGCGCCCAGAGCGACCACCCGAACGCGGCGAGCGTGCCCAGCGAGACCAGCGTGTCCATGGTGGCCGCGCCGTGCCGCAGGTTGGTCCAGGCCGCACGGTGGAACGGCAGCCCACCCCACACGACCACCGGGGCGGCCAGCGTCAGCGAGAGCCACTGCCAGTAGTCGAACTGCCAGGGTGGCACCATGGCGAGCAGGACCACCGGCACGCTCAGGACCGCCGAGACCCACAGCCGGGTACGCGGCAGGCGCAGCGGGTCCTCCATCGGCGGCTCGGCGGTCGGCGGTGCCGGCAGCGCAGCCGTGTAACCGGTCTTCTGGACGGTCTCGATCAGGTCGTCCGGGGTGACGTCGGCGGCGTACCGGACGGTCGCCTTCTCGGTGGCGTAGTTGACGGTGGCGCTGACCCCGTCCATCCGGTTGAGCTTCTTCTCGACCCGCGCGGCGCACGCGGCGCAGGTCATCCCCCCGATCGCCAGTTCGATCCGGTTCGGTGCCTCGGGCAGCGGTCTGCTGGTGGTGGTCATCGTCTGGTCCCGTCAGTTGTGCCCGTGCCCGGGGGTGCCGTGGTCGGCGCTCCCGGTCGGCGCGGGTCCGCTCGGGGTGGGCGCGGTCGTGGTGGTGGAGGTGCCGACGACCACGGTGAACTCGGCGGTGTGCACGCGCCCGCCGTGCTGGAAGTCGAGGTAGAGCCGGTAGGTGCCGGACGAGGGCACCTCGGCGAGGAAGGTGACGGCGGGGCCGGGCGGTGTGCGTCCGTCGTCAGGAGTCCCATCCGGGTGCACGTGCAGGTACGCGAGATCACCCCGCCGCAGCGCCACCAGGTGCCCGTACGCCCCCAGGTAGGGCTCCAGGTCGGTGACCGGCTGCCCGGCGCGGCTCACCGTCAGGGTGAGCGCCGAGGTGCGGCCCGGCTGCGGCGCGCCGGCCAGGGTGACCGTGTAACCGTCGACGGTGGTGCTGGTCGCCGGGGCGGGCAGCGGCGCTTCGGTCGGCTCGCCGGGGACGGCCACGTCGACGCCGAGGGTCAACGGCTCGCCCCCGGTCGGGGTGAAGTCGGCGAACGCCCGCCACTGCCCGGCACCGGCCAGCGGGGTGTCGACCCGCCAGGTGCCGTCCGGGGCGAGGTCGGGGTGGACGTGGCGGAAGCCGGACAGGTCCCGGCGGGCGACGATCAGGTGCATCCGCTTGTCGTGCGCCACGTCGTACCTGGTCACCGGCCGACCGTCCGGCCCGTCGATCCGGAACGCGAACTCGCCGGACGGGGCGACGACGGGTTCGAGCGTGTAGCCCCGATCGGAGACGAGCAACCCGCCGGGAACGAGGTCGGAGGTCTCGTCACTCGTGGTGGGGCCCGGGGTGCGGACGACCTCGGGCACGCTCTGCGCGACCGGGTCGGCCGGGTCGACCACCCGACCGACCGCGTAGGCCGCGCCGAAGATCGCCGCAAGGCCGAGGGTGAAGGCGCCCAACCTGGTCACCGTGGTCATCCCGGGCCCTCCGCTCACGCCTCGACGAGGTCGTAGCCGGCCTCGTCGACCGCCGCCCGGACGGCCTCGGTGTCCACGGGCTGCTCGCTGCTGACGGTGACCTGACCGGCGGCGAGATCGACCCGCACGTCACGCACGCCCGCGATCGCGCCCACCTCGGCGCTGACCGCGCTGACGCAGTGCCCGCAGGTCATACCCCGCACCTGGTACGTCGTGTCGACCATCGAACCGCTCCTCTCATCGTACCGGTACCCGGTGGGGGTATCCCGGCAGGAAGGGACGTTACCATACCCCCCAGGGGTACGCTATTCTCGTCGCTATGACCGCACCCACCCCGATCCGCGGGTACACCGCCAGCAAGGACCAACTGCTCGCGCGGCTCCGCCGCGTGGAGGGGCAGGTCCGGGGCATCGAGAAGATGGTCGACGAGGACCGCTACTGCATCGACGTGCTCACCCAGATCTCCGCGATCCAGGCCGCGCTCGACAAGGTGGCCCTGGGCCTGCTCGACGGGCACGCCCGGCACTGCATGCACGAGGGGGCGGCCGAGGGCCGGGCCGACGAGATGGCCAGCGAGATGATGGCGGCCGTCGGCCGACTGATGAAGCGCGGCTGAGCCGTCACTCCCGCTCCGGTTCGAGGCGTACCCGGCGCAGCAACTGGGCGTTGAGCGCCACCACGATCGTGGACGCGGACATCAGCACCGCCGCCAACGCCGGACTCAACGCCACCCCGGCCCAGGCGAGCACCCCGGCCGCCAGCGGCAGCGCCACCACGTTGTAGCTCGCGGCCCAGGCCAGGTTCTGCCGCATCTTGCGGTACGACGCCCGGGACAGCCTCAGCACGGCACCGACACCGCGCGGATCGGACGACGCAAGCACCACCTGGGCGGATTCGATCGCCACGTCGGTCCCCGCCCCGATCGCGATGCCCACGTCCGCGCGGGCCAGCGCAGGCGCGTCGTTCACCCCGTCGCCGACCATCGCCACCGTCAGTCCGCGCCGCTGGAGTTCCGCCACCCAGCTGTCCTTGTCTGCCGGCAGCACCTCGGCGAAGACCTCGTCCACGCCGGCCCGGAAACCGAGGTCGGCGGCCACCGACTCGGCCACCGACCGCGCGTCCCCGGTGATCATGGCGAGGGTGTGGACGCCGGCGGCCCGCAGCTCGGCGATGGCCTGCCGGGCCTCCGGGCGTACCTCGTCGGTCAGCGCGAACGCCCCGAGCACGGTGTCCGGAAGCCGCAGGAGGTACAGCACCACGGCACCGCGTGCCGACCAGCGTCCGGTCGCCTCCCGCAGATCGTCCGGCAGCGGCCCGCCCCGCTCCCGCAGCAGGGCCGGTCCGCCCACCGCGTACTCCGTACCGTCGATGGTGGCCCGCACCCCGCGGCCCGGCAGCGACCGGAAGTCGACAGCCCGCGCCGGGCCGCCCGGCCCGGCCGCCGCCACGATCGCCCAGGCCAGCGGATGCTCGCTGTCGGACTCCACAGCGGCGGCCGTCCGCAACGCCTCGTCCCGCCCCACCCCGGGGGCCGTCACCAGGTCGGTGACCGCATGCCCACCCCGGGTCAGCGTGCCGGTCTTGTCGAAGAGCACCGCGTCGACGGTCCGCATGCGCTCCAACGCCATCCGGTCCTTGACCAGGATCCCGCCCCGCGCCGCCGACGCCGTGGAGAGCGCGACGACGAGCGGGATGGCCAGGCCCAGCGCGTGCGGGCAGGCGATCACCAGAACGGTCACGGTACGCACCACCGCCTGGTCGGGCTCGCCGAGCGCGGTCCAGACCACAAGGGTGAGCACGGCCATACCGGTGGCCACGTAGAACAGCGCGGCGGCGAACCGGTCGGCGAGCAGTTGGGCCTGCCCTCCCGAGCGCTGCGCCTCCGCGACCATGCGCTGGATGCCCGCGAGCGCGGTCTGGTCGCCCAGCGCCTCGACCCGGACCCGGATCGCCGAGTCGGTGGCGACCGTGCCAGCAACCACCCGTTCGCCCACCGACCGGGCGACCGGGCGCGACTCGCCCGTGATCATCGATTCGTCCAACTCGGCGTCGCCGTCGACGATCCGACCGTCGGCAGGTACCCGACCTCCGGGGCGGACCAGCGCCACGTCGCCGACCCTCAGCGCGCCCACCGGCACGCGCTCGACCTGCCCGTCCGCCACCACGCGCTCGGCCTCGTCGGGCAACAACGCCGCCAGTGCCGCCAGAGCCCCTCGGGCCTGCCCGATGGCCTTCATCTCCTGCCAGTGCCCCAGCAGCATGATGGTGACCAGCGCCGCCAACTCCCACCAGAAGTCCAGGTCGAAGGCACCCAGGCTGGTGGCCAGCGACGCGGCGTACGCCACTGTGATCGCCATCGCGACCAGCAGCATCATGCCGGGCGTGCGATCCCGCACCTCCCGTACCGCGCCGACCAGGAACGGCCAGCCACCCCAGAGGAACACCACCGACCCGAGCACCGGCCCCACCAAGGAGCGACCCGGCACGTCCAGCCGGAGCCCGAGCCGGTCCACCACCAGGTGACTGCTCAGCACCACCGGCACGGTGAGCACCAGACAGACCCAGAACCGGCGACGGAACATCGCCGGGTCGTGCCCGGCGTGCCGGTCGTGCCCGGCGTGCCGGCGGTGGTCCGTCGCCGGCGCGGTGTGCCGGTGGTGCTCGGGGTCAGGCGGTGGCGCGGGCATGACTCCACCCTCCCGCCCCCGACGGGGCGGTGTCAGCGGTTCGACCGTCCGACACTCCGCCACGACCTGCGACACCCAGGCGCGCTGGTTAGCATCTTGCGACGATGACCCCTCCGATCCCGCCGAACAGTAGGGCGCCCGTGTCGTCCCGGTCGCGCGCCGCTGCCCGCCAACCGGGCCCGCCGGTCACGTTCCGTGATCGCCGAATCGTCAGCCCGCGAATTGCGGCGCTCGGCACCGCGTTCGTCCCGCAGAGCTGAACCGGACGGCCCGCCGGCACGTACCCCGCACCGGATCGTTGGGAGTCTCGCATTAACCGTCGTCGTCGCGCTGGTGCTGTGGCCGCGAGACGGCGCTTCCCCATCCACCGCCGCCACCGGGTGGCCAGAGCCGAACAGGAGCACGGATACGGCATGGTGACACTCCTCAGCGTGACCGGATCGGGCACCCGCCCTGAGAACCGCGTCACTGGTCACTCAACGCCATGGCGAAATGACGCTTTTAGTCGGCATCGGGACGTAGCTCAGGCGGTGGACTCTCGGGTAACCTCGCTGCCGGTCACCGACGAAGGCGCGCAGCGGCGCCTGCGGTGCCACCGCCCAATCGCCAACCGGCGAGCCGGGGACCCAGGTACGTGGGGTGAATCCGCGACAGCGGTAGGGGCCACTTCCGCCCCGAACCCGTCAGCTAACCCGGTCGGCGGTCGACGGAAGGGAAGATTGTGACGGCACCCCTACGCCGCTGGTTGACGCCCGTGGTGGCCGTGTTCGCCGCGCTGACCGTGCTCGCCGGGCCCCTCCCGGCCCACGCCGCCCCGACGACCCCCACACCGTCCGGGCACGAGGAGGACGGCGACGAGCCCAAGCTGCTCAATGACGTCATCGAGCAGACCAACCGGGACTACGTGGCGGCCAAGTCCAAGCTGGACAAGTCCAAGAAGCGGCAGGTCGAACTGGCGGCCGAGGTCGACCGGGCCAAGGCCGACCTGGCGGCGCTGGCCCCGCAGGTCGGGCAGATCGCCGCCCAGTCGTACCGGACCGGGCGTGTCGGCGCGATCGCGATGCTGCTGGAGAGCGACGCTCCGGACTCGTTCGTCCAACGGGCTGCGGCGCTCGACGAGATGAACATGGTCAACGAGAAGAAGCTCGCCGAGGTCAACGCCGTGAAGGCCCGCGCCGAGCAGGCCAAGCTGGCCCTCGACGCGGAGGTACGGGAGCAGCAGAAGCAGACCGCCCTGATGGCCAAGGACAAGCGCGACGCGGACAAGGCGCTCGCGCTGGTCGGCGGCCAGGGCTTCACCGGTGGCCTGGTCGACGCCATCTCGCCGGTCGCCCGGATCGGCCCGGGTCGCACCGCCGACGGCGAGTGGAAGGCGCAGTCGTGCAGCGAGGACGACCCGACCACCTCAGGCTGCATCACGCCGCGCACGCTGCACGCGTACAAGGAGGTCAAGCGGGCCGGGTTCAACCGGTTCGTGGGCTGCCACCGCAACGGTGGACCGTACGAGCACCCGAAGGGCCGCGCCTGTGACTGGTCGCTGCAGAAGAGCGGCTTCAGCCCGTGGCACAACAACGACACCCGCATGTACGGCAACAACGTGGCCGCATTCCTCATCCGCAACGCCGACCGGCTCGGCATCTACTACGTGATCTGGAACCGGCAGATCTGGATGCCGGCGACCGGCTGGAAGTCGTACAGCGGGCCGTCGAACCACACCGACCACGTACACATGTCGTTGCTCTGACCCGGTGATCAGCAGTCCGAGGGCCGTCCCGCGTTCAGCGGGGCGGCCCTCGGACGTGTTCGGTGCGGACCGGCCGGGTCAGGCGTCGGTCGTCGCGGCCTCGGCCGGTACGGGGGTCACGGGCCGCACCACTCCGGCCGCGAGCCGGTACGACATCCCCACCACCGCGCACCGCCCCCGCGCCACCTCGCCGGCCAGCACGGGGGACTGCTCGAGCAGTGTCTCGACGGTCTGTGCGATGTGGATGTCGACGATGCCGTCGATGTCGTCCACGCCCTCGGCGGTGGCGCGCCGCAGGCTGGGCAGCACGGCGTCGACCACCGCGGAAAGGTGCCCCGGGGGCGCGATGCCGGTGGCGGCGGACTCGCGGGCCGCCTGCACGGCGCCGCACGAGTCGTGACCGAGCACCACCACGAGCGGGGTGCCGAGCACGGTCACGGCGTACTCCACGCTGCCCAGCACCTCCGGCCCGGTGGTGTGCCCGGCCGTACGGACGACGAAGAGATCGCCCAGGCCCCGGTCGAAGATGATCTCGGCGGCCAGCCGGGAGTCGGAGCAGCCGACGATCACCGCGAACGGGTGCTGCCCGTCCGCCACGGCGGCCCGGTGTCCGGCGTCCTGGTTGGGGTGGCGCGGCGCTCCACCGACGAAGCGGAGGTTGCCGGCGGCCAGCTCGGCGTACGCTCGGGCCGGCTCGGTCGTGACCGACGATCGATCGACAGCCCGCTGTGCGCCCGGCTGCCCGCCAGGCGTACCGGAACGGCTCATCCCCGCACCTCGTTTCCACGCGTTTGACCTGCTCAACGGGCTTTGCAGCCGGGCCGGCGGTGGGCACTGGCTCGCGCTCAACGGTCACACGCACCGCAAGATGCGTCAAGATATGCGTGATTTAGATTTCATACGTTGACCGGAGAGGCGGCCCCCCGATGGCGAGCACGGCGGCCGGCGGCGGCCGGAACTGGACATTCCTCACCAACCACGGGCATGTGCTGCTCGCCATCGCCCGCGATCCCACCGCACGACTGCGCGACGTGGCGGCGGAGGTGGGCGTCACCGAGCGGGCCGCCCAGGCCATCGTCGCCGACCTGGAGGCCGGCGGTTACCTGCACCGCACCCGGGTGGGGCGTCGTAACGAGTACACCCTGAACCCGGCCGGGCGGTTCCGGCACCCCGCCGAGGCCGAGGTGCAGGTCGGCGACCTTCTCGCCCTGTTCGCCGAAACCCCCGCCGGCGACACTCCCTGACCGTCGCCACCGCACCCGTCGTCGGACGGCGTCGCCGGGCCGCGGCTCGACCCGACGCAGCGGTAATCTCAGCGGGTGCGCGAATGCCTGCCGTCGAGCGCTACCGAGCCGACCCGCCGTACCGTCCGCGCGGTCCTCAGTGGAACGCTCGCGGCCCTACTCGGGGCCGCCCTGGCGGTGGCACCCAGCACACCGGCGGCAGCGGCAGCGCCCGTCTGCGGCCCGCCCGGCGAGGACGGCCTGGCGGAGATGCCGTGGGCGCTGCGCCGGATCGACCCGGCCTCGGCGTGGCCCCTCTCCCGAGGTGCCGGTGTGACGGTGGCGGTCATCGACTCCGGGGTCTCGGCCATCCACCCGGTCCTGAAGACCCGGGTGCTCCCCGGACGCGACTTCAACAACCTGCCCGCCAACCGGGGCCAGTGCGACCTGGTGGGCCACGGCACGATGGTCGCCGGCATCATCGCCGGCCAGGACGGCACCGGAGCGCCGTTCAGCGGTATCGCCCCGGCCGCCCGCATCCTGCCGATCCGGGTCCTGCCGGACGCCAAGGGCACCAACGACGAGGCTCTGCCCGGGCAGATCGCCGCGGCCATCGACTGGGCGGTCGACAACGGCGCCGACGTGATCAACCTGTCCCTGGTGACCCTGCCCCGTCCCGAACTGGCACAGGCCGTCGAACGCGCCCTCGCCAAACGCGTCGTCCTGGTCGCCGCCGCTGGCAACCGGCAGGAGACGCAGGAGGACAAGCCGGCGTACCCGGCCGCCTACCCGGGCGTCATCGCCGTCGCCGGCGTCGACGAGCAGGGTGGACACGTCGGCACCTCGGTCAGTGGCAGTTACGTCGACGTCGCCGCGCCGGGCCTGAACATCATCGGCCCGGCACCGGGAGGATCGGGCTACCGCGCGGAGCCGACGGGCGGCACCAGCTTCGCCGCCGCGTACGTCTCCGGGGTGGCGGCGCTGGTCCGGGCCGCCTACCCGGACCTCACCCCGGAGCAGGTCGCCGACCGGTTGGAGCGTACGGCGGACAACCCGCCGCAGGGCCACAACGCCGAGGTCGGCTACGGGGTCGTCAATCCGTACCGGGCGGTGTCGAGCCTGCTCGGCACCCGCCCCAACCCGCCGGTCGGGGCGCTCGCCGCACCCGCACCCGAAGCCGATCCGCTGAGCTGGCAGCGCACCGCAGCTGTCTGGGCAGCCGTGGTCGGTGCCCTGCTCACCGTTCTGCTGCTGATCACGCGGCCAATCGTGGCGCGGGGCCGCCGACGCGGCTGGCGCACCGGCCCCCGCACCGACGAGCCGGTCACCGGCTGAGCCCGGTCACGGCGCTGGTCTGGTCGACCACACCAGCGCCGTGCCGCTGCGCTCAGCGCAGGATGCCGGAGGTGCCGCCGCCGTCCGCGCCCCACACGTCCTCGTCCTCTTCCAGCCAGGTGTTGCGGGCGCTGTCCTCCTCGCCGTAGCCGGCACCGCCACCCGCTCCGGCCAACCCGCCGGCACCGCGAGCACCCGCACCCCGACCGCCGGCACCCGCCGCGCCACGACCGGCACCGCCCCGCCCGGCACCGCCGCCGCCAGCGGCAGCGCCACCGATGCCGGGTGCCATGCCACCGCCCAGCTTGCCGCCCGCGCCGAGCCGACCGCCGGCACCCCGGCCACCACCGCGACCGGCGCCCGCCGCGCCACCACCCATCATCGGGCCCATGCCCGGGGCGACCGCCCGACCGAGCGCACCGCCGCCCGCGAGAGCGCCAGCGCCTCCCCCGGCGCTGCCCAGGCCGCCACCGCCGCCGAGCCCGGGCGAGGAGCCCAGACCACCGGAGCCGAGGCCGCCCAGCCCGGGTGAACCGCCACCGCCCGCGCCCGCGAGGCCGCTGCTGAACTCGTCGTCCGCGCCGGGTACGCCGCCGGTGCCCGGGTAGTCACCCGTGCCCGGGGTGTCGTACCCGCCGGAGAGGTCGGGATGGGTGCCGGACCCGCTGGGCAGGTTGCCGGTACCCGGCATGTCACCGGTCCCGATCGAGGGCGTTGCGCCCAGGCCACCACCGCCGCCACCGCCGCCGATCTTCGGCACGCCACCGCCGCCGCCACCGCCGCCGCCACCGTTGTCCAGATTGGGAATCTCGGTTGTCGGAGTGCTTTGTCGGGTGTTGCCAGCCTCACCCGGGGTGCCGGGCGCGATGGCCTGGTAGTCACCGCTCACCTGCTCGTAGACCCGGGCCGCGTCGTCCGACTGGTCGTTGATCCAGTCGGCGATCGCGGTCACCGGGTCGAACCAGCCCAGGAAGTCCGGCGAGACCTTCGCCTCGAAGAAGCCGACCCCGAGGGTCAGCTTGGCGTTACGCGCCTCCAACACGTCGTTGACGCAGGTCGCCGGGACCGGGAAGTCCCGCTGGGCCGCGGTCAGCTTGTCGGCGGCGCTCTTGAGCGACTGGACGATGCCGGTGCCCTTCTCGGCGTCCGCCACGATCTGCCCGGTGTCCTTGGAGATCTGCTCGACGTGGCCCTTGAACGCCTCGTACGCCGGGCCCTTCCAGGTCGTGCCCAGGTCCTTGATGTTGGTGTCGAGGCTCTGCTTGACGTTGTTGAGATTCTTGATCAGCTGTTCCCAACCGAGGGCGGCGCTCTCCACGTCGCCCGGCCGGCCGTCGATGACGACCTTCTGGCACATCTCTTCCCAGCTCAGGCCCATCTGCCGTCCTCCCCCGTCCTAGCGTCCGTCGCCGTTGCCGGCCACGTCGCCGAAGACACGCTGCATGTCGGCGGCGGACATCCTGTTCTGCTCCTCCGCCGTCTCGTAGTTCTGCTTGACCTGGCGCAGCGCCTCCGCCGCGTCGTACAGGCTCTGCGAGAGCTTCCGGACACCGGATTCGGTGCCCTGGTAGAGCCCCTGGTGCTTGGCGGCCAGCCGGGCCGCCCAGTCGAACCCCCCGAGCGGGCTCGGCTGGCCGCCGGCCCCGCCCGCCACGCCGCTGGCCGCGCCACCCATCAGGTCCTGGATGTCGACCATGTCGTAGGAGAGCTTGTTCAGGTACGCGGCGTGGGTCTCCAGCCAGGTGATGGCCGAGTCCAGGCTGGTCGCGTCCCACTCGGTCTTGACGCCGGCCTCACCGGGCGCGGCGACCAGACCTTCCGGCGTCGCGGCGTGGTTGACGTTGTCGAGCTCCAGGCCGGTCACGGCCAGGCCCGACGTCGGTATCCCGCCCACCGGAACCGGAATGTAGAGGTCGTCGTTCACATACCGTTCCGGCTGGGTGGTCCTATCGTCCGTCATCGGTCCCCTCCCCGAAACCCTGACTGGTGGTGTGCGCTCACTGCTGCTGATGCGGGCCCGGCGACGGTGGGCCCGAGCCCGGCCAGCCGGACGTGCCCGGCGCCGGAGCGGTCTGCGCCGGCGGATGGCCCTGTGCGGGATAGCCGGGCGGCCGGTACCCGGGCGGGCCGGGTGGTGGACCGTATCCGGGGACCGGCTGCTGCGGCGGGCCGTACCCGGCCGGTGGCGGTTGGGTGGCGGGCCAGCCGGGTGGCGGCATGCCGGGTGCGCCCGGGTACGGGCCGACGGCGGCCGGCGGTGTGCGCCGCCTGCGGCGTCGCAGCACCACGAACAGCACGATCAACCCGATGATCGGCACGCCGACACAGAGTCCCACCTGGACGATCGCGCCGGCCTTGTTCGTCACGCCGAACTCGACCGCCGGGCCGTCGTCGTCGCCCGGACGGGCAGCGCCACCGGAGCGGGTCGGGCCGGCCGCCTCGCCCTTGAGCAGCGGGTTCGCCGTCACGGCGGGCACCGAGCGGGTCAGGGCGGCGACCGGGTCGACCCGGCCGAAGCCGAACTGCGGGTCCCGGCCGGCCGGCCCGGCCTCGCGGGCGGTCTCGATAAGGCGGCTGATGACGTTGGGTGCGTCGAGCTTCGGATACTTCGCGCGGATCAGCGCCACCACGCCGGAGATGATGGCGCCCGCCGAACTGGTGCCGCTGCTCAGCGAGTAGCCGTTCGGCGAGACCACCTTGGGCGCGGGGGCGATGATGCTTTCCATCGGACTGGCGATGACTGTCTCCGGGCCCTGCACCGAGCCGGCGAAGAAGCCACCCCGCTTGTCGAACCCGGTGACGGCGACGACGCCGGGGATGTTGGCCGGCGCGGTGACCTCGCGGTCGCCCTGCTCGATGTTGCCCGCAGAGGCGACCACCACGGCGTTCTTGCTCAACGCGTAGTTGATGGCGTCCACGAGCTCGGGAGGAGCCACCGGCTGCGCGATTCTCAGCGAGAGATTGATGACGTCGGCACCGTTGTCCGCCGCCCACCGGACACCCAGGACCACGTCTTCGGTGCTCGACCTGGCACCCATCGAGACCGGAAGGATCTTCGCGGCCGGGGCGATGCCCAACTCGTGCGTCGTACCACCGCCGCGTCCGGCGATGATGCCGGCCATCGAGGTGCCGTGTCCCTTCACCTTGTCGTCGTCACGCCGGCCGTCCGAGGCAGCCGTGACGTTGGTGCCGTGCCCCGCGAGTACCTGCCCGCGCAGGTCGGGATGACTGGCCTCGACTCCAGCGTCGACGACGGCGACCACGACACCCGCGCCCTTGGTGATCTGGTGTGCGGCGGGGATCTTGAGGTAGTCCAGGTACCACTGCAGGCCACGGACCGTGTCAGCCGCCCGGGCCGACGCCGGCGCGACAGTCACCGCAGGGGCCAGCGCGGCGCAGAACGCCAGCACGGCCGCGCCCACGGCACGTGTCGATCGGAAAGGCTTCCCCGTACGCATTGCTCTCCCGTATCTCACCGACGCCTACACGATGCGGCTCCGGCCCGGTCGAGCCGGACCGGAGCCGCATCGGTGATTGTGTCAGCCCCAGACCTTGGAGTTGCTCATCTCGGTCGAGACGTAGTTCTCGCGGGCGATGCCGACGGCACCACCGATCTCGTTCAGGACCCGGTTGATGTCCCGGACCGACGAGTCCCACTTCGCCTGGTGCTGCTCGTAGGCGGTGCGGTCCTCGCCCTCCCACTCGAGCTTGGACAGCATCGACCGCAGCGTGTCCAGCTTCTCGTCGATGGTCTTCGAGATGGCCTGCATCTGCTGGTTGCTGCTCTCGAGGACCGCGTAGTCAACCTTGATCGTCACGACTTTCCCCTCTGCTGGCTGTGGATCACGGGTTGAGAGCAGAGTGGAACTTGTCCAGCATCTGCTGCTGCTCCTCGTCGTTGACCTGGTGCGTCGTACCCGACTTATCGAGCAGGTCCGCGATGTCGTCCATCGCGGTCAGCAGGCTCACGGTGTCCTCGTTCCAGCGAGTCATGAGCGACTGGAACCCCGTGGACGCCTGACCCTTCCACGCCATGGCCAGGTCGTCGACTACGTTCCACAGCTTCTTCAGCTCGCCGTCGACCTCGCTGCGCGTGGACCGCACGTCACTCGCGGCGGTATGCAGAGTCGCAGCTTCGACCTCGAACGCCATGCTTCACACCCTTCCGTCATGTTGTGGCGGCGGCTTTGCCGCGCCCCTCCCCCGCGGCAAGGCAGCAACACCCCACCGACGGACACTCCAACAGAGACCGTAGCGGAACCTGTCCAGCCACCGCAGCCCTGAGCGGGGCTGTTCGATGGATAGCGGTGGATCGGGCTGTTGGGATGAGTCACACCGGTCCGCGCGGGCCGACCGGAGCGGCTCGATCAGGCCGGCTCGGACCAGGCGGTCTGGATGAGCTGCTGACCGTCGCGCCGCCGGACCAGCGTGCCCCGACCCGGCGGCTGCGGGCTCGGACGCAGCGTGCCGAACACCGCACCCTCCTCCCGGTTGCCGGACATCAGCAGACCGGGAGAGTCCAGCTCACGCAGCCGTTGCAGCACGGGCTCGTAGAGCGCACGGGACACCCCGCCGACCCGACGCGTCACGATCAGGTGCAGGCCGATGTCGCGGGCCTGGGGCAGCAGCTCGTGCAGGGCGCTCAGCGGATTGCTGCCACCGGACGCCACCAGGTCGTAGTCGTCAACCAGGATGTACAGGTCCGGACCCTTCCACCAGCTACGGTCCCGCAGCTGGGCGGTGGTCACGTCCGGGCCCGGCAGGCGGTTGGACAGCGCGCTGCGGATCGATGTGAGCCCCTGCGCGAACGCCTGGTTGGACGGCGCGTAGTCGAGCAGGTGATCGCCCTCGACCGCGCCCAGCAGGCCACGCCGGTAGTCGGCGATCACCAGCCGGGCCTGGGCCGGCGTGTACCGCTCGGTGATACCCCGGGCGATCAGCCGCAGCAGGTTGGTCTTGCCGCACTCGGCGTCGCCGAAGACCGTCAGGTGCGGCTCGTTCGCCAGGTCCAGGTAGACCGGCGCGAGCGCCGACTCGTTGACACCGATCGGCAGGCCGGGCGCCGACCGGTCGATGATGCGGGCCAGCTCGGACACCGGCAACCGGCGCGGCAGCAGCCGTACCTTCGGCGCGGGACGCCCCGGCCAGTTCGCCGCCACGTGCCCGGCCAGCGCCACCGACGCCTCGCTCAGGTCCTCGATGTCGCGTCGACCGTCGATCCGCGAGATGGCCGTGAGGAAGTGCAGCTTGTCACGGGTGAGGCCGCGGCCGGGCGACTTCTCGGGCACGTTCATCGCCGAGCGCCTGTCGATCTCGGACTCCGCGGCGTCGCCGAGGCGCAGCTCCAGCTTGGTGCCGAGCAGGTCCCGCATGTTGATCCGGATTTCCGCCCAGCGCACCGCAGTGAGCACGACGTGCACCCCGAAGCCGAGGCCCCGGTTGGCGAGCGTCGTGATGGTCTGCTCCAGCTCCTCGTAGTCCTGGCGCAGGGTGTTCCAACCGTCGACCACCAGGAACACGTCGCCGAACGGGTCGTCGGCGAACTCGCCGGCCGCCCGGCGACGGCGGTAGCTCGCCACCGAGTCGATGCCGTGCTGGGCAAAGCGCGTCTCCCGCTCGTCCAGGACCGCGACCACCTCGGCCACCGTCCGGCGTACCGCCTCGACGTCCCGCCGGCCGGCCACCCCGGCCATGTGCGGCAGCCGTTCCAGGCTGCGTAGCGCGCCGCCCCCGAAGTCCAGACAGAAGAACTGGACCTCGCGCGGCGTGTGGGTGAGCGCCAACGAGGCCAGCAGCGACCGCAGCATCGTGCTCTTGCCGCTGAGCGAACTGCCGACGATGACCACGTTGCCGCCCGCGCCGGCCAACTCGACCATCATCGGATCGCGGCGCTGTTCGTACGGGCGGTCCACCACGCCGACCGGCACCGTCAGACGTCCACGGCCCGGCCAGGACGCCGTACACAATCCGTAGGTCGGGTCGACGGCCAGCGGGCCGAGCAGCTCGCCCAGGCCCGGCGGGTCGGCCAGCGGCGGCAGCCACACCTGGTGCGCCGGTCGGCCCTGCCCCCTCAGCTGGTCGATCAGCACGTCGAGCATGGCGACGGCCTTGCCGTCGGCCGGCTGCTCCGGCTCCGGCACGGAGTCCGCCGACACCTGCGGGACCTGCGCGGGGATGAAGTCGATGGTGTACGGCACGATGCGGCGCTGCACCAGGGCCTGCGACGCGGAGGCCTGCTGGCCGGGCGCCCGGTACGGCCCCGAGACGTACGCGGCCCGGAACCGCAGCATGGTGCTGGTGTCGGTCTTCAGGTAACCGTGCCCCGGCGCGCTCGGCAGCTCGTACGCGTCCGGTACGCCGAGCACGATCCGGCTCTCCACCGCCGAGAAGGTCCGCAACCCGATCCGGTACGACAGGTGCGTGTCCAGACCGCGCAGCTTGCCCTCCTCCAGACGCTGCGAGGCCAGCAACAGGTGCACACCCAGCGACCGACCCAACCGGCCGATCATCACGAACAGGTCGATGAAGTCCGGCTTCGCGGCCAACAACTCACTGAACTCGTCACAAATGATCAACAAACTCGGCATCGGCGCCAGCGGCTCCCCCGCCGCCCGCGCCTTCTCGTACTCGAACCGCGAGACGTAGTTACCCGCCGCCCGCAGCAACTCCTGCCGCCGCACCATCTCACCGGCGAGCGCGTCACGCATACGGTCGACCAGCGGCAACTCGTCGGCCAGGTTCGTGATCACCGCGCTGGTGTGCGGCAACGCCTCCAACGAGGCGAACGTCGCGCCACCCTTGAAGTCCACCAGGACGAAGTTCAGCTCCTCCGACGAATGGGTCACCGCCAGCGCGGCCACCACCGTACGGAGCAGTTCGCTCTTGCCGGAACCGGTCGCGCCGATGACCAGGCCGTGCGGTCCCATGCCCTCGTGTGCCGACTCCTTGAAGTCCAGCTCGACCACGTTGCCGTCCGGGCCGACGCCGAGCGGGATGCGCAGCCGGTCCCGGTGGCCGCGCGGCCGCCAGGTCTGGTGCACGTCCACCGCCGCGGCGTCGCCGACGCCGAGCAGGTCGGGCAGCTCCGTGCTGCGGGCCAGCGGCTCCTCGTTGCTGGTCTGCTGCTGCGACAACCGGTACGGCGCGATCTGCCGGGCGAGCCCCTCGGCCGCTGCGGCGGACAGCCGGTCGGGCCTGCCGAGACGCGACGTCGACGTGCCCCGGATCAGATCGAGGGTGCTGCCGTCGCCCGCGTCCAGGCAGAGCAACCAGCGGCCGGCGTCGCGCGGCACCGTCCCGGAGAGGTCGACGAGGGTGACGCCGAGCAGACCCTGACCCACGAGCTGGCAGGTCGGGGAGATCTCGCCACCGTCGACCACCACGACGAGGTGCGGCGCGGTGGTGAGCGGCTTGGCCTCGGCCGCGAACCGGGGTCGCCCGGCCAGCTCGGCGGCGAGGGAGTCCTCGGCCTCGGCCAGGCTGGCGAAGACCAGCCGGCGCGCGCCACCGGCGTCCGTCCGACCACTGTGGTGTGCGTGCGGGAGCCACTTCACCCAGTCCCAGGCGGACTGCCGGTCGGGCGCGGCGACCACCGCGATCACCAGGTCGTCGGGGGCGTGGAAGGTCACGAGCTGACCCAGGGCCGAGCGGGTGAGGTCGAGCACGGGCTCCCGGTCACCGCGCAGTACGACCCGGCTGAACGCCCGCACCGACAACGCGGTCGGCAGGTCGGGCACGTTGGAGTGCGCGCGGACGAACCGACGCAGCGCGATGGCGCTCATCGGCTCCAGGTCCTCGACCGGCTTGGTCTCCGGCGGAACGATCTCGACGGCGAGCCGCTGCGGGCCCAGCGCGATCCGCGTCTCGCCGAAGTCGGGCTCGGTGATCCGCCGCTCCCACAGTCGACGGGACGCCGCGATCGACCAGAGCGCGTCGGGCTCGGGGTGCCGCCAGGCCATCGCGTCGCGCTGCTGGGCCGCCGCACGCCGGGTGCGCTTGCGCATCTGCGCCAGGTAGCGCATGTAGTCGCGGCGGTCGGCGTTCAGCTCGGCCTTGTCGTTGCCGCCGCCGTTGCTCAGCGAGCCGATGGCCATGCCGAGCATCGACACACCGAACAGGCCACCGGCGACGTACGTCATCATGCCGCCGCCGCGGCCGGCGTAGAGGAACGCCATCGCGCCGACACCGCAGACCATCGGCAGGATCATGAGCAGTTGCCCCATCCCGCGTGGTGTCGGTTCGGGCAGCTCAGGCGGGGATTCCAGTACCACCTCGCCGCGCGGCAAGGCCGGCCCCGACTGGCGCGGGGGTCGGCGGAACACCACCGTGCTCACGGCTGTCTCCTCCCCAGAAGCGGCCCTGCCGTCGTGCCGGCGCGGCCCGAAGCTCGCGGGTGGGCACTGTACGTGCCCGTCATCGTAGGTAATCTCCCGTGGGCGCGGTGCACCCGTACCGTGGTGCCGCGGCCCGCTGATCGTAGATGGACACCAGGAGGCCACTGTGGTTACGAAGTCGGCGACCGGTGGTCTGAGCCGGATCACCATTGTGGCTCCACGTACCCGGATGGATCTGGCGCTGCCCTCGGACGTACCGATGGCGGACCTGCTGCCGACCCTGCTGCGCTACGCCGGGGAGGACCTGGCCGACGACGGGGTGCGGCACGGCGGCTGGGCACTGTCCCGCCTGGGTGAGCCGCCTCTGGACGGTGGTCGTACGGCCGCGCAGCTCGCGGTCCGCGACGGCGAGGTGCTGTACTTCAACCCCCGGTCGGCCGCCGCTCCGGAGATCGTCTTCGACGACGTGGTGGACGCGGTCGCCACCGCGACCACGCAACGGCCCGGCTCCTGGCAGGTCGACGCGACCCGCTCGTTCGCGGTGCTGTTCGCCGCGGTGGCGCTCGGCGGCGGCGCGCTGGCGGCGCTGTTCACCGGCCCTCCGCACCTACCCGGGGCGGTGGCCGCCCTGCTGGTCGCGGTGGCGCTGCTGGTCGGCGCGGCGGTGCTCGCCCGGGCTGCGGGCGACAGCCGGACGGGCGCGGTACTGGCGTTGGCCGGGTTGGCCTACGCGGGCACCGGCGGCCTGCTGCTGCTGGCCGGCGACCGGAAGCTGACCGAGCTGGCGAGTCCGCACGTCCTGCTCGCGGCAACCGCCGTGGTGGTCGCCGGGGCGGTGGCCGTGCTGGCGGTCGGTGACGACAGGTACCCCCTGTTCTTCGCCGCGATCGGCCTGGGCGCGGCGACCGGCGTGGGCGCGCTGCTCTGCCTACTGCTCGACATCGACGCCGCAGCCGGGGCCGCGGTGGTGGCGGCGGTGGCCTTCGGCATGGTGCCGGCGCTGCCGATGGCGGCCTACCGGCTGGCCCGGCTGCCGGTGCCGTCGATCCCGACCGGCCCGGACGATCTGAAGACCGACAGCGAGTTCGTGGACGGCCGACGCGTGCTCGAGCGCAGCGACCGCGCGGACGCGTTCCTCACTGGTCTGTGGTGGACGGTGTCGCTGCTGGTGCTCGGCGCGCAGCTGGTGTTGGCCCTGGACGGCAGCCTGGCCGCCGTACTGCTGTGCCTGGTGCTGGCACTCTTGTCGCTGCTTCGGGCGCGTCCGCTGCTGGGGCGGGCCCAGCGCGTCCCGGTGCTGCTCGCCGGCACCGTCGGGCTGGGACTGGGCGCCGCCGCGACCTTCGCGGGTGGCCCGCTGGCGGTCCGCCTCGGCCTGATCCTCGGTGGCCTGCTGATGGCGGCCGTGGTCAGCCTGATCTACGGCCTGTCCGTCGCGGGCAAGCGCATCTCGCCGGTGTGGGGGCGACTGCTCGACATCGTCGAGATCCTGCTGATCATCGCCCTGGTGCCGCTCGCCGTCTGGGTCTGCGGCATGTACGGCTGGATCGTCAACCTCCGCCCCTGACTGATCAGGCGGCGCCGCCCGGCTGGCGGCATTCGTGGTCGCGGTGGTGCTGAAGGGCTTCTTCCAGCTGGTCTTCGAGGATGATGATCCGGCAGGCGGCTTCCAGGGCGGTGCCGTGGTCGACCATCTCCCGGGCTCGTACGGCCAGGCGCAACTGGTATCGGGAGTAGCGGCGGTGGCCGCCGGCGGAGCGGAACGGGACGATCAGTCTCGCCTCGTCGAGGCGGCGCAGGAAGTCCTGCGAGGCGCCGACGATCTCGGCGGCGCGGCCCATGGTGTAGGCGGGGTAGTCGTCGTCGTCGAGCATGTCATCGGGTTGGGCCATACATTCCTTCTTCGTGAACGAGGGCCCCGGCGCGTGTCGCGCCGGGGCCCAGGGTTACGGGTTGAATACACCATCTACCGACAGGTTCGTCGGGTTCTCGTTTCCGCACCCTGCCGCTATCAGCAGGCAGTGCGAGGATCGCATAAGCGTGACCGGAGACCACCTCGCGTTCAAAGTGATTACGGTGTCCGCCCCAGAACTGGAACTACGTCCTGACGGCGGGCGATCCAACGGCGCCAAACCCTCCCTTTCCTCTGCTTTCACCTATCTACCGTGCTATCCGTCGATGTCGGAGCCCCACGCGACTTCATGGCCCCAAACATGTGCGGCGGATCCCTACTGCTTCAGGCGGAGCCCCGAACACTGCATCGGCCCGGCCTGCGGTTGCCCTGACCTGGAGTTACGTCAAGGTCTTGTCGTGCACGTGCCGTGTTGCACGCGGTGATGTGGTTCCACCGCGGTTACCGAGCCAGCCACGAGAACTTCCGGGCTCTGCTTCGCGCTCGGCCTGTCACGTCTGCGTCTTTAACCGATCTTCGTCGTCAACGGAGGAAACGTTACCACTCCCGCCGAGAAAGTCTAGTCTCCAGAGACTAAATTTTTTGGGCGACCGATTGCAGCTTCCCCTCCCCGTGCCGCCTGCGACAGGCTGGTGCGCCTGCCGGGCAGGAGGGGCCGGGTACCCGAGCAGGAGGAACGGTCAGCGGGGCTGCCGGCCTGTCGTCGAGGCGACCGGCGCGCTGGCGTACACGCCGGGTCCGTGCTGCCCGTCCATCGGCCGCGTCGGCGTACCGGCGCGATGCGCCACCTCCCGGACGACCTTGACCAGCGCCTCGACGTGGTTGTCCATCGCCGCGACCCGCAGCAGTGGGGCCGCCACGCGCCCGTCGGGCGTCACCGCCGCCGCCACCGTGTGCGAGGGCGCGGAGGTGGCGGTGATCGCGTCCACCAGCGGGCCGAGCGGTGCGCCCGGCCGGCCCCGCAGGGTCAGACAGCGGTGCGTCCAGCCGCCGCCGCGCAGCCCCTGCCAGGTCTCCGTCGGCGGCTCCGGCACCAGGTCCAGTCCGGCGGCGGACACCACGGCGGCGCGCAGCTCGTCGCGGCCCAGCGGCCGGTGGGCCAGGCCGGCCGCCGTCAGCGCCTTGCCCAGCCGGCCGATCCCGGTGGCGAGCGTCCGGTGGACGCCCGGCAACCCACCGCCTCGGCTCACGGTCTCGACCCGTGCGTCACGGACCGTGAGCCGCAACGCCACCCAGACGGTACGGTGTGCCGCCGGTGGCGCACCGGCTGCCGGGTACCAGACCAGGGTGTGCGCGACCACCTGGGCCCGGGAGACCGGCGCCGAGAAGTCGGCAAGCACCCGCAACGCCCGGTCCACTGTCGACGCGTCCACCGAGCCGACTGCGGCGCCGGTGGCCGGTTGCAGCGCGACCGCCGCGAACCACCCCTGGTCGTCCTGCCCGATGCCCAGCCGGGTGCCCCGATCGGTCAACTCGATGACATGCAGTTCGGGTGCCAGCGCGGCCAGCCGGGGGTCCGCTGCGGTATCGCCGGCCAGGGTCGCCTCGGCCCGCTCACGGCGGTCACGCAGCCGGCGCCGCAGCAGCACGTCCTCGAACCACCAGCGTCCACCACGTCGGGCGAACGCGGCGAGTACGAGCACCACCGCCACGACCGCCACGGCCGCGAGCAGCCAGCTCGGACCGGCCGTCGCAGCCCACACGGCCACGGCACAGACCTCGAGTACGACGAGCTGACCGACCAGCACCGGACCGATCCGACCCCGACCCGGCCGATCGGCCGCAGGGGTGGCCCGCGCCGGTACGGTGGACGGCCTGGTGACGGCATCCGCGGGTCGCGCCTGAACCTGCGTCATCGCTGACTGTCCCTCCTGGACGGTACGGCTCCGTGCCGAAGCGGTCCGGCGGGGGCCCCGAGGACCCACCGTCGGCCCCTTATCGTAGGGAAGCCCGCGACGGCACCCCGAGGACATCGTCGCGGATCCACCCCGCCGGAGGTAAGTCATGCGGACCCGCCGCGATCAGGTGCAGGCGTACCGCTTCGTCACCCGCCGGATCGTCTCCGCGCTGCTGTCGGGCGACCCGGAGACCACCAACCTGCCGATGCGACGACTCGGCATGGCGGTCATCGGCAGCGTGATCGCCGCCGCCGTGGTGCTCGGCGGCGTGGGCGCGTACGGCCAGTTGACCGGGAACACCGCTCCCCTGGAAGAGAACACGCTGGTCATCGAACGGGAGACCGGCGCGACCTACGTGTACGCCCAGGGACAGCTGCACCCGACGCTCAACTACACCTCGGCCCGGCTGATCCTGAACGAGCCCGACCCGGCGGTGCGCACCAAGTCGCAGGCGTCGCTGCGGGACCGGCCGCGGGGTCGTACCGTCGGCATCGTCGGCGCGCCCGACGCGCTGCCGGACCGCAAGTCGTTGACGGGCCTGCCGTGGTCGGTCTGCGACGTGCCCGACCCGGTCGACCCGCGCCGCTCCACCACCCGCGTCGTGATCGACCGGGCGCTTCCCGGCGGCACGCCACTCGGTGACCGCGCGGTGCTGGTCACCGTGGACGGCCAGCGGCACCTGCTCACCGGCGACTCCCGGCTGGAGGTGCGCGGCGGGGACCAGGCGATCGCGGCGCTGCGAATGACGGGTACGGCCCCACTACCGGTCGGGCAGCAACTGCTCAACGCCGTACCGGCCGGTCCACCACTGCGCAAGCCGTCACTGCCCGACATGGGTGAGCGCAGCGGGCTGAGCGTCGCCGGCAGTCCCGCCACCATCGGTCAGGTCTTCCAGGCGGCCGGGCAGCACTACGTACTGGCCCGCGAAGGCCTCGTCTCGATCAGTGAGATCACCGCGCTGCTGCTGCTCAGTGGTGGCGGTCGGATCACCGACATCACGCCCGATCAGGCCGGCCGTCTCCTGACGGAGCAGCGGCTCGACGCGGACGGGATGCCGAGGACGCTGCCGACCCTGTACGCGGCGCGGGCCGGACAGACGCTGCTCTGCGCGACGTACCGGGCCGGCGACGCGGGTGGTCCGCCGATCACCACGTTGGAGATCTTCGACCGGGTGCCGGCGGAGCTGACGGATAACGAGCCGGGCTCGGTGCCGGTGCGCCAGACCGCCCGGGACGCGGTGCGGACGGCGGAGTCGGTGCTGCTGCCCGGCGGTAAGGGCGTCCTGGCGCAGGCCGCGCCCGGCGCCGGCACCAGCGGTTCCGGCGCCGCCGGTGCGACGGTCTACCTGATCAGTCCCCAGGGTGTCCGGTACCCGCTCGGTTCGCCCGAGACGCTTGGCGCGCTCGGCTACGAGGGGGTCAAGCCGCTGGCGGTGCCCGGCTCGCTGCTCGCGTTGATCCCCACCGGCCCCACCCTTGACCAGCAGGCCGCGCTCGCTCAGTTCGCGCCCGGCGACGCACCGGCGAGCACGCCTGCGTCACCGCCGACCTCGCCGACGCCCAGCACGACCGCCCCGACGGGTGAGGGCACCGGCGGCGGAGGGCCGGAGGCATCGACCAGCGCTGACGACTGAGCCGTTCGGACGGGTCGCCCGGGTCGCGGAGGTGGACTAACCTGGGTCCGCTGACGGTTGTCAACCAGAACGACGGGGATGTTGCCATGACCGGGCGTACGGAAGTCGACCTGCTGTCCCTTGAGGACTTCCACCAGCACCTTGCGTTGCGGCTGAGCCAGGCCGAATCCTTGCTGCGCAAGCTCAACACCGAGATGCAGTGCAGTCCGCCGGCGCTTGGCTCGTTCGACGACGCGACACAGAACTCGCGCCGCTACAGCGAGGTCCACCAGTCCTACGTGGACCAGGCCGAGCGGCTCCGGCAGGCGGTGCAGGCGGCGCAGCAGGCGACCAGCACCATCCTCGCCAACTACCGCACCGCCGAGGCGCGTAACGCGGCCAACGCCACCGACATCACCGCGGCGTTGACCGGGGTCGACCGGGCGTTGCAGCCGAAGGGGGACGGGCGTGTCTGAGTACACCCAGCGTTACGAGGGTCGGAGCCACCAGGAGCTGTACGACGCGGTGATGGCCGGCAAGCCGGAGCAGATCGAAGGGATCGCCGCCCAGTGGGCCGCCCTCAAGGGCATCCTGGACGGCCTCGGCCGGGAGCTGAGCGGCGACCTCGACAAGCTCGGCAACACCTGGACGGGCTCGGCGGGCCGGGAGTTCCAGCGGCGCCTGACGCTGATCGTCGACCACTCCGACGCGCTGGGCGAGGGCATGTCCGGCATCAAGCAGGGGCTCACCATGATGGCGGGCCAACTGCGCACCGCGCACAAGAAGGCGGAGAGCCCGGAGGAGACCGACGACAACGATCAGGCCGTCTCCGGCGCGCTCAAGGGTTCCGCGTTCGGGCTGCCCGGCATGGTGGTCGGCGGCATCATGGGCCACCAGCAGGACAAGGCGGAGCAGGAGAAGGCCCACCAGCGGATGGTGACCCTCGTTGCCGAGTTGGCGGCCGGCTACGACCTCTCCGCCTACGACCGCGTCGTGGACCCGCCTCCTCCGCATCCGGAGACACCGCGCACGGTCAACGACGATCGGCCGACGCCGCGCAGCGGCCCGGCCAGCACGACGCCGTCGGCCGCGCCGACCGCCACCGGCCTCACCGCGCACACGGGCGGCGCGACCATGGCGACGCCCGACGGCGTGGCCGCTGCGCCGGCCGGCGGGGGTGGCTCGGTTCCCGGCCACGACGGCGGCACGTCTGTCGTCGTCGTCGGGCCGGAGGGCACCGGCGACGGCGAGCAGGGCTCCACCTCCCTCGCTGGCGCGGACCCGCTGGTCAGCGGCGCCCTGCTCGCCGGCGGGGCGGCCGGGTTGGCCGGTCTGTCCGGGCCGACCACCATGCCCGCCAGCGCCACCGGCGGTCCGAGCCTGCTCTTCGGGACACCGGGTGGCACACCGGCCGGCGGGGTGCTGCGCACCTCCGCGCTCGCCGGCTCCACCAGCACCCCCACCACGTCGGGCCGGCCGACCGGGGGCGCCGCCGCTGCCGAGAGCCGTTCGGCCAGCGGCGTCGGGCGGAGCATCGACGGTCGGCGCAACGAGTCCGGTCGGGCCGCCGCAGGCGGTCGGCAGGGCCTGACGGGTAACGGTCGGTCCGCCGGCCGTCCCGGGGTGCTCGGCGGGCACGGCCATGGAGAGGACGACGATTCCGACGACCGGCTGACCTGGCTGACCGAGGACGAGATGGTGTGGCGGGACGGCGGGGACGCCGCGCCACCGGTGCTCGGCGGCTGACACCGGCACCGCACACGACCACGGGTGACCCCCGCCGGAACCGCTCCGGCGGGGGTCACCGTGCGTCGGCGCACGAATATCGGCGTGCGGTCCACCGCCCACGGCTTGCAGCTCACGGCGCGGGATGTCGGGTTGGCGCGACCGTCCACAGTGTCGGCGGTGGCGGTGGTCACTGCCGATGTCGTCACCGCCGTGCTGCGCCGTGCCGGCGCGGAGGATAGGTTGGTCGGGTGTCGTCCGCAGCTCTGGTCCGCCCAGCCCGCTGGGCCGTGCTGCGGTCGCTGCGGGAGCTGACCCGGCTGGCGGTCACCGCGCTGGTGCTCGCTGTCGGCGTCGGCGGCGCCCTCGCCGCCACCCCGCCTCCCGCGCAGGCGCAACTGCGACCGAGCGCCGTGAGCAGCCGGGTGGACGCGGTTCGGCCCGGAGCCACCACGACCACCGAGCGTGCGAGCCAGCCGGCCCCTACCCGGCCGACCGACGGCGACCTCACCGCACCGGCCGGCCCGGTCCTCGCGGGCGCGGAGCACGTGCCGACCGTCGAGCCCGGCCGCCGCACCCCGCCCCGACGCGGCCCTCCCGCAAGCTGAGTTCAGGCCGCCAGGTCACCCGACGCTTCGCCTGACCCTTCTCCGGGTCGTCGTCCGGGTGCCCAGGGCGGCAGGTCGGCCGCGACGCGCAGCCACAGCCGCTCCGGAGCGCGAATCCGCCCGGCGACGGCGCTGAGCCCCGGCCGACCACCCGTACAGCTCGCCCCGACGCCGCGGAGCCCGTCCCGTCGGGACCCATCCCTCGATACCGTCATCCGACCGCGAGGTGCTGATCATGCAGACCGTCCTCTCCGCCGTCCTGCCCGACGTACCCCGGGCCGCCTTCATCTGGCTGAGCCTGCTCGGGGTGGTCGTGTTCGCCGTCGCCGCACTCCTGGTACGCCCCGGCCGCCTCGGCCTCGACCCGACCGCCCGCATCCGCGAGGCCGCCATGCCCAGCCACCTGGAACAGGCGCTCCAGGAGCGGGAGCAGAGCCGTTACGCGCAGGAGATCGCGGTGGCCGCCGAACGTGCCACCACCACCGCCCAGCGCCGCCGGGCGGAGTGGGAAGCCGCGCAGGAGACCGTCGAAGCCGCTTGGCAGGCGCTGGAGACGGCCGAGGCCGGCGTACGGCGGCTCGGCGCGGCGGCCGCGATGCCGTTGCCGCACACCGACCGGACGCCGGCCGAGTACGCCGACCGCGAGCGCTACCTGCACCGGGCCGCACTGGACGCGTACTGGCGACGGGAGTTGTCGGTGGAACAACTCAGTGACGTCTTTGCGCACCGCGACGGCTGGGACCCCCGGCTGCACCCCGTCGAGCAGGAACTCGTGCTCCACCGGGCCGTCCGCGACAACCTGGCGGCCCGGCACGCTGCCGCCCGGGATCGGGAGCAGGCTGCCTGGCGGGCTGCCGAGTTGGCCGTGGCGGCGGCTCGCAGTCTGCGTGCGGAGGCGCAGGCGGCCAGCGGACGGCGCAGGGCGGAATCGTCCTCGGTGCTGCCGCTCAGCGAGGTCCTTCGCCCGTCCGCCGACCAGACGCGGGAGAACACGGTGGTCGCCAGGGGTCGGGCGGCGGTCCCGGCGTTCTGACCCGGCGGCGCGACGAGCGGTTCTGCCGAGCGAGCGATCCGAGCCGGGACGGCGTCCGTGGGTTAGCGTGACGGCATGTCCCGACAGTCGTGGGTCCTCGTGGTGGTCGCCGGCATCCTGGCGCTCGCCACACTTGTCGGCGCGGTGGTGCTGGCGGTGCGTGTGGTGCGCACGAGGCGGCTGCTGACCGGGCTCGGCGCGGGCGGCAAGGTGGCCTTCTACGGGGCACTGATCTATACGATCTTCCCGGTGGACATCCTCCCGGACCCGATCTACCTGGACGACATGGGCGTCCTGGCCGGCGCGCTGATCTATCTCACCCGACTGGTCCACAAGCGCCGGGCGGCCGGCCGTCGCCTGCCCGGGCAGTCGGACGCTCCGCCGGAGGAGGACCGCGCCCGCTCCGTACGATGATCGGGGTTGGGACACAGGACGGGAGACGCACATGGCGGGTGGTCACCGGCTGGACATCCGTGACGACCGGGTGGCCGCCTTCTGTGCGGAGCGGCACCTCGCGACGCTGACCACCCTGCGCGCCGACGGCACCCCGCACGTGGTGCCCGTCGGAGTCACTCTCGATCCGGCGGCCGGGCTGGCCCGGGTGATCACCTCCGGCACGTCCCGCAAGGCCCGGCAGGTGGCCGCAGCCGGCCCGGACGGCACCCCGGTGGCCGTGTGTCACGTGGATGGCCGTCGCTGGTTGACGATCGAGGGGCGGGCGGTGCTCCGCTCGGATCGGACCGCCGTCGCGGAGGCCGAGCGCCGTTACGCCGAGCGGTACCGTACGCCGCGCCCGAATCCGGAGCGTGTGGTCATCGAGATCACCGTGACGGGTTTGCTCGGAAGTCTCTGACGTCCGGTACGTCCCTCCTGACCGTTTCGGCGGTGGCGGAATGCCACCCGGAGCCGGGTCGTTACGTCCCCGGTAACCACGGCCGAGACCGCCACGAGGGCGGCACCCCCGAACGGAGACTCGACCATGAACCCCATCGTGCAGAAGAGCGGCCTGTCCGTCGTCGGGCTGCTGGTCGCCGGCGGTTGCGCCCTCGGGCCCGCCGTCGCCGCGCAGGCAGCCCCCGCGCAGGGTGCCCCGTCCTCGTCGAGCCAGACCAACCGCAGCGCCGAGCGAATCCTCGACATCGACTACCAGGCACAGCCGAACTTCTTCTACTGCGGCCCGGCCGCGACACGCATCGCGCTGTCCGCGCAGGGCAAGGCGCTGTCCCAGGACGAGGTGGCCAAGCGCCTCGGCACCACCGAGGCGGGCACACCGTCGGCCCTCGACACCACCCGCGTGCTCAACGAGCTGACCGGAGGCCGCTACCGGACCACGGAGATCCGTGACTCGGTGGCCCGCCCCGACCAGGTCGAGAAGCTACGCCGAGACGTGCTGGCCGCGATCGACGCCGGCCGCCCGGTGGTGGCCAACATCAAGGGCACAACCGTGGACACCGACGGCAACCCGCACTCGTACGAGGGCGGCCACTACCTGACGCTCGTCGGCTACCGCGACGGTGGAGACGACATCCGTGTCGCCGACCCGGCCGACCCGGCGCTGGGCGAGTACTGGATGAGCCTGCCGAAGGTCGCCAACTGGATCGCCGAACGCGGCTACTCGTCCTGATCCGACCGTTCAGCGGGCCGGCCTCTCCCGCGCGGAGGGGCCGGCCCTGCTGTTGTCGCGTCTGCGGTTGGCGAGGTGCACCCGACGCCGCGCACGAACGGCCCGCGTCGGCCGGGCGCGGTGCAGCTCACGCCGGGGCGGCGGAGCGATGGTCGACTCGCCGGCGCCGGCCGCCCGACGCACGATCCGGTTGGCGTCGTCCGGTTCGCAGCCGGCGGCCCGGAGCAGGTCGCTCGCCGCGGTACGCAGGCCGGTGACGAGCGCATCGCCGAAGGATTTGACCCCGCTCGCGGCGGCCCTTCCGGCCAACTCGGCACACTCCTCGACCAGCTTCCGCGTGCACCGCGGATCGTTGCCGACCCGGCACTCCTTCCGCATCTCCGTTACCGCCTGCCCCAGCCGACCGATCGCGTCCGGCAGCTCCGACGGGATCGGCTCGTCGTACTCGAGGGCGGTCGTCGACCAGCGGGCGAGGACGCGAGTGTCCAGCAGCAGCCGTTCGAGGTTGTCGGCGCTGTGGGCGTACCGGTGGAACTGCTGGCGACGGTGCCACCGGACCGGCGCGATCGTCACCACCTCCTCCGCCCCGCTCAGTGCGTCGTGCAGTCGGCCGAGGTCCTCGTCGGTGCCGCGCAGCCGATCCAGCACGTGTCTCGTCCGGTTGCTGTCGCGCTGCCGCAGCGCCCGCCCAAGCTCGTCGAGTTGCTCGCAGAGGATCGTGAAGATCGGCGTCGCCGCCCGGTCCAACACCCGCATCGGGTTGACCGGCAGCAACAGCGCGACAACCACCAGACCAACCGCCCCGCCGACGAGCGCGTCGAAGATCCGGGGCACCTCCAGGCCACGGCCCATCGGGGCCAGCGTGGCGATCAGTACGGCGGTACCGCCGGCCTGACCGACCAGAGGGCCACCCTTCCCGGCCACCAGCAGCGCGCTGGCGATGGCCAGGGCGACGACCACCCCGGTCTGCCACGGTCCCGAGCCGACGATGAAGCGCAGCCCGTCGCCAATGACGATGCCCAGCCCGACACCGGCCAACAGTTCGAAGGTGCGCCGGGCCCGCTGCCCGATGGCGGTGGCGATCGTACCGACGGCGGCAGCGGGAGCGAAGACGTGCGCCCCCTGGCCAAGGAAGTGCTTGGCGATCAGGGCCGCGAGCGCCGCCGCCAGCCCGGACTGGACGGCGATCACCAGGGTGACCTGCCACTGCCGGGCACGAATCCGGCCCGCCTGGCCGCTGCGGTGCCGCACCCGTTCGACCGCTTGGCCGCCGCGCTCGGCTGCCTCGTCGAGGCGTGACCGGTCGCGCTCTGCCGGTGTGCGGTCGTCGGGCATGGCGGCGCTTACCCCGGAGGCGTCCGACCAATCGTGCCTCTGTGTCCCACCCGCCCCACCGACACCGGCAGCATCCGAATCCATCGGCGTCCGTAGGTTTGCCGGTCCGCTGCGGGGTACCAGGGGCCACACACCCACCGATCCGCAACCGGTAAGGGGCCCAGATGAGCAGTCCACAGAGCACCGGCGACCAGGATGTGGTCGACATCCTCGTCGCCGACCACCGCGAGGTCGAAACCCTCTTCGTCGAGTTGGAGACGCGACAGGGTACGCCCGAGCACCGTCGTCAGCTCGCCGACGTGGTGATCGCCGAGCTGGTCCGGCACGCCGTGGCCGAGGAGGCGTACGTCTATCCGACAGCCCGCGAGGTACTGCCCGACGGCGACCAGATCGCCGAGCACGAGATCGCGGAACATGCCGACGCCGAACGCACGATGAAGGACCTGGAATCGGTCGACCCGTCCGACCCACGCTTCGACGAGTTGCTGGCCCACCTGACCAGCACCATCCGTCACCACGTGCAGGACGAGGAGAACGACCTGTTCCCGCGGCTGCGCGCCGCCACCGCCCAGGAGGAGATGGTCGAGCTGGCCGGCAAGGTGACGGCGTTCAAGAAGATCGCGCCGACCCGGCCGCACCCGAGCGCCCCGGACCACCCCCCGGCCAACAAACTGCTCGCCCCCGGCACGGGGATCATCGACCGGATGCGCGACGCGCTGAGCGACCGGCCGACCTCGATGGACGAACTGCGCCAGGGCTGACCGACGTCAGGTCCGACAAGGACAGTCCCGGGCCGCCGAATCCTCGGCGGCCCGGGGAACGTCCGGTACGTCAGCGGACCTGGTCACCCTCACCGGTACGCGCCTGAGCCTGGTCGACGCCCTTGTCGATCTGGTCGTCGTACTTCCCGCCCGTGCGCTTGTCGGCCATGTCGCCGGCCTTCTCCATACCCTGGTCAACCTGCTTGTCGTGCTTGTCGGCGAAGTCCTTGGCCTTGTCCATGAAGTCACCCACGGCGCTCCTCCTCCTTCGGTGGTTCCCCTTCGCCTTCCCCCGGCCCGACGGCGCAAACACCGGGCGATGGCCCTTCGGACGCGAAGCACCGACCAGCGGACCCCGGGCGGCGTACGATCCGCGCGGGCGGTCGGGTGTCGGCGCACGACCGGCCGGGTACGGACCTCGCCGAGCGAGGAGGCCGACATGACGGCAGACGAACCCGGGGCGCACGCCGCACCGACGACCGGCGGCACGGCGACGACCGGTGACACGGCGACGACCGGTGACACCGGAGCGCGCCACGCGTGGGCGGCACTGCCCTGGTTGGTCCGGACCGCGGTGCTCTGGAGCGCCTGCCTGGTGGTGATCGTCACCGGGCTCTACCTGCTGGGCCGGATCGCCGTCCTGCTGGCCCCGCTCGCCATCGCCCTGGCCGCCACCATCTTCCTCACCGCGCTGTTGGACCCGGTGCTGGTCCGCCTGCGCCGACTTCGCCTGCCCGCGGCGCTGGCCGCGCTGCTCACCGTCCTGCTGCTGCTCGGCATCCTGGTGGGCGTCGGCGCGCTGGTGTGGAACCTGACCGCCAGCCAGTTCGACCAGCTCAGTCAGGAACTCACCCAGGGGCTCGACCGCAGCCGCGACTTCGTCACGTCGACCCTGCCGGTCAGCGAGGCCCAACTCGACAAACTGGTCGACCAGGCCCGCGACGGGCTCAGCGGCAGCTCGCCCGACCCGGTGTCCGGGGCCCGGACGGCCAGCGAGGTCGTCGGCTCCGCACTGCTCGCACTGGTGCTGCTCTTCTTCCTGCTCAAGGACGGCCGGTCGATGTGGCAGTGGACGCTGTCACGGATGGCCGGCCCGAACCGGGAGTTGGTGGCCGAGGCCGGTCGGGGCGGCTGGCAGACGCTCGGCGCGTACAGCCGGGGAACCATGCTGATCGCGGCCATCGACGCGATCGGCATCGGTCTGGCCCTGGTGGTGCTGCGGGTGCCGCTGGCCCTGCCGCTGGCGCTGATCACATTCCTGGGCGGCTTCGTGCCGATCATCGGGGCGACGGTGGCGGGGGCGGTCGCGGTGCTGGTGGCGTTGGCAGCCAACGGGCCGACAACCGCCCTGCTCACCCTCGCCGCAGTCGTCGCGGTGCAGCAGATCGAGGGCAACCTGCTGGAGCCGCTGGTCATGAAGCGCCAGGTACGCCTGCACCCGGCCGTGATCCTGGTGGCGGTCACCGCCGGCACCCTCATCGCGGGCATCGCCGGCGCCTTCGTCAGCGTCCCGATCACCGCCGTCCTGTGGCGCATCATCGACACCGTGCAACGCCACCGCTCCACCACGCACGTGCCAGCGGCGCAGTGACGCCGACGCCCGGTCAGGCGTGGCGGCGCGCGGTGGTCGTCCGGGCCAGGTGGGTGGTGAACCAGACGCCGGCGTGCTCGGCGACCTGGTCGAGCGTGCCGGGCTCCTCGAAGAGATGGGTGGCCCCCGGTACCACCCGCAACTCGCCGACATCTCCCAGCTCGGCGAGCGCCCGCTCGTTGAGCGCGAGCACCTCCTCGTCCAGGCCACCGACCAGCAGCAACGTCGGAGTGCGCACCTGGCCCAACGCCGAGCCCGCCAGGTCGGGTCGGCCACCACGGGAGACCACCGCGCCCAACCGGTCGGCGCGGGACGCGGCCGCCACCAGCGCGGCGGCGGCGCCCGTGCTGGCGCCGAAGAGACCGATCGGCACGTCACCCGCCGGACGTTCGGCCGCCAACCAGTCGACGATCCCGGCCAGCCGGCTGGCGAGCAGCCCGATGTCGAACCGCAGTTCGGCGGTGCGGGTGTCCACCTCCTCCTCGGCCGGCGTGAGCAGGTCGACCAGGACGGTCGCGAGGCCGTAGTCGTTGAGCTTCCGGGCCACCGCCACGTTGCGCGGGCTGCGCCGCGAGCTACCACTGCCATGCGCGAACAGCACCACGCCGGCCGGCTGAGCCGGCACCAGCAGGTCGGCGGGGAGCGGGGCGTCCCGAACCGGGATGGTCACCGTGCTGCCCTGCTCGTCCATGCCACACCTCCGCACGCTCGCCTGCGGTCCGGTTACCCCGCCCGCCGCGTCACACGCGCCGGGTCGCACAGCGCGTCAGTTGCGCCCGGTCGCACAGCGCGTCAGTTGCGCCCGGTCGCACAGCGCGTCACACGCGCCGGGCAGCCGGAGGGCGCGGCGTTTGTCGGGTGGGCCGTCGGGTACGCGACGCCGAGACCGCAGACCGTGTAGGCGCAGCCGCGCCCCGACGGATCGCGAGGATCATGATGGCCAAGCAGCAGATTTCCCGACAGCAGCAGATGGCCGAGCGCGCCCAACGCGAACAGGACGCCGAGCGCAACCAGGACTTCGGCGACCAGGCCGCCTCGGCCCGCCTGCCCGACGATCCCAAGGCCGCTGCGCCCCGGGACGCGATCGGACGCCCCTCGACCGGAGAGCCGGTCTGACTTACGCACACGACGGCCGGGGCGGGAACATTCCCGCCCCGGCCGTCACTGCTGCTTGTGTTCGGGCAGCCGGAGCAGGGGCGACCGGCCCGGCGGCTGTTCCGGTGGGGGCCCCGCCGGCTCGGCCGGAGGCACCGGCACGGTCACCGGCTCGTCGCAGGTGACCCGCAGCATCTGGTCGTGATGCCGCAGCTCCACGACGTCGTCCGGGCCTCCGTGGCGCAGCGAGTACGTCGTCTGGTGCGGCCGGACGTCCACCCGTAGCGACAGCCCGCGCCACTGGACGGAGAACTCCAGACGGCTGAGCCGGCTGGAGAGCCGAGGTGCGAACGACAGCTCGCCGTCATGGTCGCGCAGCCCGCCGAGCCCGCTCACCAGGGCGAGCCACGCGCCGGCCAGCGAAGCCATGTGTACGCCGTCGCGGGTGTTCTCATTGAGGTCGTGCAGGTCCATCAGCGCGGCTTCGCGCAGGTAGATGTGCGCCAGGTCCGGGTGGCCCACCTCGGCGGCGAGCACCGACTGGGTGCAGGCCGACAGCGACGAGTCGCGAACCGTCCGGCGTTCGTAGTAGAGGAAGTTGCGCACCTTCTGCTCGGGGGTGAAGGCGTCCCCCCGCCAGTGCATCGCCAGGACCAGGTCGGCCTGCTTGACGACCTGTTTGCGGTACAGGTCGAAGTACGGATAGTGCAGGAGCAGCGGGTACTTCTCGGCGGGCGTGTGCGCGAAGTCCCACTCCTGGAGCCGGGTGAACCCCTCCACCTGCTGGTGCACGTCCAACTCGTCGTCGTACGGCACGTGCATCGACGTGGCGGCGTCCCGCCAGCTCGCCGCCTCCTCGTCGGTGACCCCGAGGTGGAACGCCTCGTCCCGGTAGCGCATGACGGCGTCGGCGGCGGTGAGCAGGTTCCGCTGGGCCATCAGGTTGGTGTAGATGTTGTCGTTCTTCACCGCCGTGTACTCGTCGGGGCCGGTGACCCCGTCGATGTGGAACTGGCCGCGCCGGTCGTGGTGCCCGATCGAGCGCCAGAGTCGGGCGGTCTCCACCAGCAGTTCCAGCCCGATCTCCCGCTCGGTGGCGGTGTCACCGGTGACCAGCACGTACCGTCGTACCGCGTCGGCGATGTCGGCGGCGATGTGGAAGGCTGCCGTACCCGCCGGCCAGTACCCGGACGACTCCGGCCCTTCGATGGTCCGCCACGGGAAGGCGGCACCCTTGAGGTTGAGCGTCGCGGCGCGTTCCCGGGCCTGCTCCAACGTGCTGTGCCGCCACTGCAGGGCGCTGCGCACCGCGGAGGGCTGGGTGTACGTGAGCACCGGCAGGACGAACATCTCGGTGTCCCAGAAGGCGTGCCCGTCGTAGCCCGGGCCGGTCAGCCCCTTCGCCGAGATCGGCCGCTGCTCGGCACGGGCACCGGCCTGGAGCACGTGGAAGAGCCCGAACCGTACGGCCTGCTGGATCTCCGGATCACCGTCGACCAGCACGTCGGCCGCGTCCCAGAACTCGTCCAGGTACGCGCGCTGCTCCCGGTGCAACCCGTCCCAGCCGTCCAGCCGGGCGCCGGCCAGTGCCGCGCCGACCTGGTCGCGCAGCGCGGGCAGCGACCGTCGACTCGACCAGCCGTACGTCAGGTACTTGACCACCCGCAGCTTCTCGCCGGGTTGGAGCACACAGCCGATGGTGGTACGCACCCAGTCCTCGTACCCCTCGGACTCGATGGTCGTGCGGTCCGGACCGTGCACCTCGTGCTCCATGGCCGCGGCCACGCGCAGCCCGGAGACCTTGGTGCGGTGGATGAGCTGGCCGCCGTCCGGGGTGGTCAGCTCCTCCTCGGCCTGCAACGGGGATTCGAGAACGGCCGCGACCCGGGGGTCCTTGCTCTGCGCGGGCAGCGACTCGTTGGCCACCAGCTCGGACTGCACGATCAACCGCAGCGGGCCGTCGACGGCCTCCACCTCGTAGCTGATCGCGGCGACCGACCGTTGGGTGAACGACACGAGCCGGGTGCTGCGAACCTTGACCTCGCGGCCGGCCGGCGAGCGCCAGTGCAGCTCCCGGTGCAGGGTGCCGGCCCGCATGTCGAGGACCCGTTCGTGGGACAGCAGCTCGCCGTAGCGCACGTCGAGCGGTTCGTCGTCGACGAGCAGTCGCATCAGTTTGCCGTTGGTGACGTTGACGATGGTCTGCCCGGATTCGGGGAAGCCGTAACCGGCCTCCGCGTACGGCAGCGGACGCAGCTCGTAGAACGAGTTGAGGTAGGTGCCGGGCAGACCGTGCGGCTCGCCCTCGTCGAGGTTGCCGCGCAGGCCGACGTGCCCGTTGGAGAGCGCGAAGACGGATTCCGACTGGGCCAGCACGTCCATGTCCAGCCGGGTCTCCCGGATGTGCCACGGCTCGACGGGATAGGCCCGTTCCCGGATCATGTCAGGCCCCGCTCGCCGGTCGGGCGTGGCGCCGGCGGGGTGGCGTCGCCCGCGTCGAGCAGATCCGCGAGATCCTTCACCACGATGTCAGCGCCGTGCGCGAGCAGTTCGTCGGCCTGCCCCACCCGGTCGACACCGATCACGTACCCGAAACCGCCGGCCCGGCCGGCGGCCACGCCGGAGAGCGCGTCCTCGAACACTGCGGCCTGGGTCGGGTCGACGCCGAGGACCTCGGCACCGGCCAGGAAGGTGTCGGGTTGGGGTTTGCCGCGCAGCTTCCGCTCGCGGGCCACGAGCCCGTCGACCCGCGCCTCCAGCAGGTCTTCCAGCCCGGCGGCGGCCACCACCTCCCGCCCGTTGGCGCTCGCGGTCACCACCGCCCGACGTAACCCGGCTTCGGTCGCCGCCCGCAGATAGCGCACCGACCCCGGGTACACCTCGACGCCGGAGGTGCGCAGACGATCCAGTAGCAGGACGTTCTTGCGGTTGCCGATGCCGTTGACCGTGTCGGCCTCCGGCGGGTCGTCCGGGCTGCCCTCGGGGAGCTCAATCCCGCGGGAGGCCAGGAACGACCGGACGCCGTCGGCGCGGGGCCGGCCGTCCACGTAGCGGTTGTAATCCGGGCCGGGGTCGAACGGCCGGAACGGTTCCCCGGTCGCCGTGGCCCGCTTGCGCAGGAACTCGTCGAACGTCTCGGTCCAGGCGGCATTGTGCACCCGGGCGGTCTGCGTCAGCACACCGTCCAGATCGAAGAGACAGGCGGTCACATGAGCAGGTAGGCCCAGCACGGTACGAATCTAACCACCCGGCTGGGCGCCCAAACCCGTTTTCAGCCGTCGCCGGGCCGGCTCAGTTCGGGCGCAGGGTCCAGATGACGGTCATCGCCGAGGTGGGTGTGCCGTCCTCGGTGGCGATCTCCACCTCGACGGCGAACTCGGGCCGCCGACCGGATTCGAGCTCCGCGACCACCTCCGAGGCTGGGCGACCGAGCCGCGCGGTGGCCAGCACCGCACCCCGGGCCAGCTTGTGGTACGCGATCTCGGCACGGACGGCGAGCGGCACGGCCCGGTCGAGCAGCTGCCCGAAGGCGGCCAGCACGACCGCGCCGGAGGCCGTCTCGCCGAGGGTGAACATCGCCCCGGCGTGCGGGCCGCCGACGTGGTTGTGGGTGGCCGGCGTGTCCGGGAGCCGGACGGTGGCCCGCACCCCGCCGTCCGCCTCCGGAGCCACCTCGACGAATTCGATGCCGAGCGTCCGGGCGAACGGCACCGCTTGCAGGATGCCGGCCGCCACCTGGCGGGAGTCGATGGTCATGGCCCGACGCTACTTCTCGGTAACCAGGGCGGCAACCAGGGTTTTCCCCGACTCCGCGACGCGTCAGAGGTTGGCGATCGTCCGCAGGATCTCCGCGTAGAAGTTGCCGTCGATGCTGCGGAAGAGGGCGAAATCCTGACCCGGATCGCCGAAGAACGGGCGCAGCGTCCACGCCAACTGGGTGCCGACGAAGCCGAAGAGCAGGATCCAGATGTACAGCAGCGTCATACTTGCCGGACGCTGCGTGGGCTCGCCGCGCCGCACCGGCGGGTTGGCCCACGGGCGCTGCTGCGCCGGGTAACCCGGCGGCAGCGTACCGGGCGGGAGCGCGACGCCGGGCTGCTGCCCACCCCACTGCGCCGGAACAGCCGCCGGGGCCGGCGCGGTGGCCGTGCTGGTCGCCGTGGCGCCGTTGGCAGCCGCCCCGGCCGATACCGCGACCGGCTCGGCGGCTCCCGCCGGCGCGGTGCCGGCGTGCACGACGGCCGAGGCGTCGACCTGGGCCGGAGCGCTGACCGCCACCGGAACGCCGACCTGGCCGGGGGCGCTGGCCGTCGCCGGAGCGCTGGCCGCCGGGGCGAGCAGCCCGTGGTCGTTGAGCACCTGCATGCCGCCGGTCAGGAAGCGGAGCCCGACCAGCGCCGACAGCGTCAGGATCGCCACGTTGAGCAGCTTGAAGAAGCCGTAGTCGGGCGCGGTGATCAGGAAGAAGAGGCTGATCGGCGCGAACGCCACCGCGAGCATCGAGGTGACAGTGATCGCCACCATCACGAGCGCCAACGACTGACGCACCGAGAGCCGGGCACCGAACACCAGGTTGAACAGGTAGAGCGTGGGCAGGCAGATGGCCAGCGTCACCAGGAACAGCAGCGGCAGCTTCAGCGCGGACGTCAGCGCCATCAGCGGGCTGTGGAACGCGCCGAGCACCGCCCCGTAACAGGCGAGGGCGATGGCGGAGCTGGCCAGCATCCGGCCGGTCAACGCGTTGAGATCACCCTCGGCGACGATCTGCTGCCAGATGCCCTGACGGTCGCGCAGGATGCGCTCGATGACGAGCGGACTGGGACGGTCACCCGACACGGGCGCACCCCTCTCGGTCTGGCACGGACGGGACTAGGTGGGCAGACGGTAGGACACCGGACGCACGGGCCGCCACCCCGCTGCGGCGTGGCGTCACCGCCACCCCACGTCGATGCGCGCACCGCGCTCGTCGAAGAAGTGCAGGGCGTCCATCCGGACCGAGACCGCGAGCGGGTGCCCGGCCGTGACGGCCGGGTACGGCGCGAGTCGTACCGCCAGCTCCGCCGGGCGGCGGTGGTGCCGACCCGGGTCGGGAAGGACGCTCGTCGTCCGCGAGGCGGCACTCGGCACGTCCTCGGTCTCCACCGGCTTGCCGGTGAGCCGCTGCATCACCGCGCCGAACCGGCGCAGGCCACGCTGGCCCACCGGCGGCGGGTCCAGCGGCGCGCCCATCTCGTCCACCATGATCGCGGTCGCCCCGATGTCGAGGAACGCCAGCGACTCGTGGCCGTGGTGCTCGAGGTAGCGGATACGGCCCCGCAGCACGTCGCCGGGGCTGTCCGGAGCGACGGGCGTGAGCGCCTCGGCCCGCATCCCGACCACGATCCGCTCACCGTGGTAGTGCGCGACCGCCCGGCTGCGGATGTCGTTCCAGGGCAGGTAGAGCGACTGCTCACCGAGGTTGAGCGCGATGTACCGGTCGAGGTGGACGTAGACCGACGCCTCCAGCAGGTTCATCCGGGGACTGCCCAGGAACGCGGCGACGTAGAGCGTCGCCGGACGGCCGTACACCTGGGTGGGCGTGCCCACGTCCTGGAGCACGCCACGGCGCATGATGGCCACCCGGTCGGCCATGGTCAGCGCCTCGGCCTGGTCGTGGGTGACGTACACGGTGGTAACGCCCAGCTCCCGGGTCAGACCGGAGATCTCCGCCCGCAGCTCGGCGCGCAGCCCGCTGTCCAGGTTCGAGAGCGGCTCGTCCATCAGGAAGAGCCCGGGTCGCCGGACGATCGCGCGACCCATGGCGACCCGCTGGCGCTGACCGCCGGAGAGCTGGCCGGGCTTGCGACCGAGCACGTCACTGATGCCCAGGGCGCTCGCCACGTCGGTGACCCGTTCACCCCGCGGCTCCGGCTCCACACCGGCCAGCCGCAGCGGGAAGGCGATGTTGTCGCCGACCGTCATGTGCGGATAGAGCGCGAAGTCCTGGAAGACCATGGCGATCTTGCGGTCGCGTGGCGGAAGATCGTTCGCCAGCTCCCCGTCCAGCAGCACCGCGCCCTGCGTCGGGTCCTCCAGACCGGCGATCATGCGCAGCACTGTGGACTTGCCGCAGCCCGACGGCCCCAGCAGCACCATGAACTCGCCGTCGTTCACATCCAGATTTATGCTGTCGACGGCCAAGGTGCCGTCCTTGAAAACCTTGGTCACATCTTTGAGTGCGACGGTGCTCACCGTCATCTCCCCCACGTCTCTCGGCCGAACCCCTGATGACTGTGACCAGGATCATTGGTTTCGCACATCGGGTAAACGTCTCATGTTCGGCCCATGTCACCGGCATTACGCGGGGGGCGGGAGACCGAGCTCTCAGCAGCTCGCTGCCTGGTCGGACCGCTCGCCGAGGAACACCCGGCGCACCACCCGCTCGGCCGCGTGTCCGTCGTCCAACCCGCAGAACCGGCTCCGGAAGCGCTCGCGGGCCTTGTGTGCCGCCTCGGAGCGCACCGCGTCCGTGCGGAACAGGTCGACCAGGTCGGCGAACGTACCGGCCACGACGCCCGGCGGTTCCGCCGTGACGTCGAAGTAGACACCCCGGGCCAGGCGGTACGCCTCCCAGTCGGGTGTGTAGAGCACGATCGGCCGGTCCAGCACCGCGTAGTCGAACATCGCCGATGAGTAGTCGGTGACCAGCACGTCGGCGACCAGGTAGAGGTCCTCCACCCGCTGGTAGCCGCTGACGTCGCGCACCCGGTGGAACTCCGCCGGGCGGCCCGGCCGGCGCTCCCGGTCGTGGAAGTAGTGACTGCGCATCAGCAGCCGTCCCGAGTCGCCGAGCGCCTCGACGAACCGGTCCGGGTCGAACGGCGGTCGGTAACCGGGCAGGTGTTCGCGGTGCGTCGGGGCGTACAGCACCACCTGCTCGTCCGGGGAGAGACCGAACTCGGCACGCAGTCGGCGCACTTCGTCAGGGCCGGCGGTGGCCAGCCGGTCGTTGCGCGGGTAACCCACCTCCAGCGTGGTGTACGTGGCCGGGTAGGCCCGGTCCCACATCTGGGTGGAGAAGCTGTTGGCGCTGACGCTGTAGTCCCAGCGGTCCACCCGGCGCAGCAGGCCGGCGAAGTCCATCCGGCCCGCGCCGACCGGGTAGCGCTGCTGGTCCAGCCCCATCACCTTGACCGGGGTGCCGTGGTGGGTCTGCACGTGCACCTGCTCCGGCCGCTTGCGGACGAAGTCCGGGTAGTTCACGTTGTTGACCAGCCAACGGGCACGGGCCAGCACCCGGTAGTAGGCCGGGGTGCCGGCCACCACGTACTCCACCCCGTCCGGCACGGCGTCCACCCGGTCGCGGCGCACGATCCACACCCCGCGTACCTCGGGGGCCAGCCGGCGGGCAGCCTCGTAGATCGCCGCCGGGTTGCAGGAGTATCCCCGGAACCAGTAGGCCGCGTACACCGCGAGTGTCGGGTCCACCGGCCGGCGCAGCTCGGCCCGGTAGTACTCACGCAGCAGGCCGTCGCGGGTCAGTCGGGCACCCCGCCGGGCCACCGGCCCCAGCCGACGCCGGGCGGTGCGCGCCTGCCGACGGGCCGTGTCACGGGCCCGGCTGGCCGCCCGCAGGGCGCTGAACGTCCGCCACCGTCCGTCCGCGACCAGCCGGTGTTTCACCCCCTCGACACCCGCCGGTACGGGGTACCCGCCGACCGGCAGCCACCGCGCGTAGTCCGCGGTGATCTGCGCGAAGAACGCCGGCCGCAGCTCGGGGGCGATGCGCTGGCCGTTGCCCAGCACGGTCAGGTAGTGCCAGATCATCCGCTCGAAGACCGCCGGACGCAGCGCGTCCACGGCCGGTGACCAGGCATCCATCAGGTGGAAGACCCGGTGCCACTGGGAGAACACCTCGAAGTGCCGGTCCCCCCGGGTCTTCGTGATCGCGCCCGCGCGGCGCTGCCGGTAGTTCACGCAGACCCGGTCGAGTACGCCGATCCGGCGCGCCGCCATCAGCACCGGATAGCTGAACGGGACGTCCTCGTACCAGCCGGCCGCGAAGCGCAGGCCCAGGTCGACCAGGAACTCGCGGCGCACCAGGCGGTTCCAGGCGGTGTGCAGCAGCCGCATGGCCTCCGGTCGCTCCCGCAGCGCGAAGGTCTCCGGGCCGGGCGACTCCGGGAACACCTCGGCCATCGCGCTGCGGGTGGCGGTGTCGTTCCAGTGTGTCCGGACGTGGTCCACCAGCAGCACGTCCGGCCGGGTCACCCGAAGGCGCTCGGCCACCTCCGACAGGCAGTCCGGCACCAGCCAGTCGTCCCCGTCGAGAAACCACACGTACTCGCCGACGGCCCGGTCCAGCCCGATGTTGCGGGCTGGACCCAGGCCGACGTTCTCCGACAGTCGGACGGCCCGGACCCGCTGGTCGCGGGCCGCGTACTCGTCGATGATCTCGCCGCTGGCGTCGGGCGAGCAGTCGTCGACGGCGATCACCTCGAGGTCGGTCTCCGGCTGGCCGAGGATCGAGTCCAGGCACTCGCGCAGATAACCCTGCACCCGGAAGGCCGGCACCACGAAGCTGATCAGCGTCATCGGGCCGTCCCCTTCGTCAGCGCGGCGCGACACCTCCCGCGCCCACCGGCGCGGCCGAGGCCCGCGCGCTACGGGCCGGCCGGACGAACCAGGCCAGGACGACGCTCACCACGAAAACCACGAGAAGGTACGCACCGAGTGTAGCCATGCCGATACTCACGACGCCGGTAATCGCCGCGAGCGCCAGCAGCACCGAACGCCCCTCCCAGCCCAGCGTGGCGGTGTGCAGCGGAGGTGCCGCCTGCCGCTTCTCCAGTCGGGCGGTCAGGTCGTAGTGGTGCACGGTGAGCACGAAGACGTACCCGAAGATCAGCCACCCCGGCGCGCCGCCGACGACCCCGACCGCGATCGCGAACAGGTACTCGGCGGCCCGCAACGCGGCGGGTACCAGCCAGTCCAGCGGGCCGTTGTGCGCGGCCCCGGCACCGAGGCCGCCGGCCAGCAGCACCAGCAACGCCACCGGCACCGCCCAGCGCAGTCCGGCCGGATCGTCGCCCACTCCGGCGGCGACCAGCAGCACCGCCGGGCCGAGCGCGGCGATCACCGCCAGGGTGAGCGGCCCCATCGGGCGCACCACGGGCAGCCGGCGGGCCAGTGGCCCGTCGTCGCGGTGCAACGTGGCGTCGACCGTGTCCAGCACCGGCACCCACATCCAGCGGGCCCGCAGCGTCCGCAGGGCACCGGTGTACGCGAACGCCAACCCGCCCCACACCAGCACCGCGATCAGGCTGACCAGCGGGTTGAACAGCGCCACGGTCAGCGCGATCAGCGCCCAGCGCTCCCCGATCGGGAAGACCACGGTCCGCTTCAGCCAGTACGACAGCGAGCCGGTGTCCGCCTGCACCCGGGTGGAGGCCGCGTTGAGCCGGTCGCCGATCCCGCCGCTGGCACCCGTCGTCGTACGCGGTCGGCGGGCCGCCTCGTCGTGCAGCGCCCCGTACCAGGTGTCGGTCATGTGCCGGACGGTCTGCAACGTCATCGCGGCGATGGCGAGTGCCCAGCCGTTGCCCAGTCCGGCGTGGCTCACGCCGAAGCCCAGCCCGGCGTAGACCAGGTACTCCTTGGCCCGGTCCGCCATCGTGTCCAGCCAGCCGCCCCACGCGCTGAAGTGCCGGGTGTAGCGGGCCAACTGGCCGTCCACGCAGTCCAGCACGAAGCCGAGGTAGAGCAGCACCGCGCCGCTGACGAGCGCGAGCCGGCCGCCGACCCCGAACAGCACCGCCGCACCCAACGCGAAGAGCACCGAGATCACCGTGACCCCGGTCGGGGTGAGCCGCAGCCGGGCCGCCATCCGCACGACGTACGGCGACCAGGTGCTGACGAAGTAGGTGGAGAAGAAGTCGTCGCGCTCCTTCACCGACAGCCGCAGCTCGGCCCGGTCCTCGTCGACGGCGGTCACCGCCGCCTCGGCGGCGACCAGGCCGGCACCGTCCTCGACCCGGTGGGCCACGAGCAGACGTACCCGCTGGGCGAAGATCAGGGTGCCGAGCGCCGCGAGACCCGCGACGAGCCGGTCCACGGCGGACCCGCTGTCGTCGTGGCCGGCGCGCCCGCCCGCCGGCAGCGGCGACACGTCACCGGCCGGGCCGATCGGGGCGGCGACCGGCCGCGCGCCGACGGCGGCGGCCCGCGCGGCGGCGGCGAGGGTCGGCAGGTCGTCCACACCGACCCGGAGCGCGCCGCCGAACACGCCTGTGGCGTCGCCGTCGAGGGCTTCCAGCGGGCCGGCGTCGACCACCTGACCGCGCTCCTCGCGCACGGCCGTCCGTCCGGGCACCGGCGGATCGGTCAGGACCAACGCCACGGTCGGCCCGACCGGGCTGGTGGCGAGGTGCCGCAGGACGGCGGTGTGCGCCACCAGGTCGGTGCCGGTGATCAGCAGCGGACCGGTGGCCGTGTCGGCCAGCGCGGCCAACTCGTCCAGGGTGGCGGCGAAGCGCACCTCGGCCGCGCCGGCCCGGCGCAACTGGTCGGCGAGCCGGTCGGCCAGCGGCTCGCCGGTCGCGGTGGTCAGGCCCGCCGCGGTCGTTCCGCCGGCGAGCACGATCGCGAGCGTCACCGCGGGACCGCGGCGTGATACGCGTCGAGCGCCTCGGCGATGGTGCCGTCGAGCGTCAACCGGCCCGCGTCGAGGTACAACCCCCGACGGCAGAACCGGGTCAGGTCCTTTTCGTTGTGTGACACCAGCACGAGCGTGCGCCCCTCCCCGAGCAGACGGTCAATCGTCGCGTAACACTTCTTGCGGAACTCCGCGTCCCCGACCGCGGTCACCTCGTCCATCAGCAGGATCGGGTGCGGCAGGTGCGAGATGATCGCGAACCCCAGCCGTACCTTCATCCCCGACGAGTAGTGCCGCACCGACGTGTCGATGGCCCGTTCCACCTGCTCACCGGCGAACTCGACGATCTCGTCGAAGTGCCGCTTCAGGTAGCTCGTCGACAGCCCGTGCAGCCCGCCGACCAGGTGCAGGTTCTCCCGGCCGGTCAGGTCGTTGGAGAAACCGGCCGACAACTCCAGCAGCGGCGCCACCGCGCCGTGCACCCGGATGTCGCCCTCGTCCGGGATGAGCACCCCGGCGATCAGCCGCAGCAGGGTGCTCTTGCCGGTGCCGTTGCGCCCGATCACCCCCACGGTCTCGCCCGGCTCCACGGTGAACGACACGTCCCGCAGCGGCCAGAACTGACCCGGCAGCGCACCGCGCCCACCCCGATGGATGAACAGCTCACGCAGCCGAAGCTGGCGGCGACGGTTGCGGACGAACCGGATGCCCAGCCCGTCCGCCTCGATGATCGGCGCGGCCACGTCAGAGCTCCTTGAGCACGGCGGGCTCCAACCGGCGGAACGACCACCAGCCGGCGGTCAGCACCAGCAGACTGCCGACGATCGTCGTGGCGAGCAGCCGGGCGTCCGGGAACTCGTCCGGGTACCAGATCGCGTGGTGCAGCTGGAAGATCCCTACCAGCGGGTTCAGCTCGTACAGCACCTTCAGCCAGTGCGGCAGGCCGGACTCCCGGACCAGGCTGAGCGGGTAGATGATCGGCGTGGCGTAGAAGAGCACCCGGATGATCAGCCGCATCAACCGTTCCACGTCGCGCATCAGCACGTTCCAGGCCGACAGCAGCAGTGCGAGCCCGATCAACAGGACCGCCTGCACGGCCACCGCCAGCGGCAGGGCGAGCAGCGACCAGCCGGGGTGCACCCGCCCGTGCGCCGCGTAGATCACCGCGATGGCGGCGAGGATCGGCAGGCCGGCCGCGTACTCGGCGAACCGGCCGGTGACCCGGCCGATCGGAAAGACCTGACGCGGCACGTTCATGGTGGTGATCAGCCGGGACTGGCCGGTCAACGCGTTGGTGGCCTCGCTCAGCGCCGAACTGGTCCACATCCAGGCGAAGATGCCGGTGATGAGAAACAGCGGGTACGACCCGGCGGCCTCACCGAGATGCCGCCCGGTGTCGCGGGAGTAGAGCACGCCGAAGACGAACCAGTAGATCGCGCCCATGCCGAGCGGCTCGATCAACGACCAGAAGTAGCCCAGCACCGACTGCTGGTACTTGACCGCCAGATCACGCCTGACCAGGATGCGCAGCGAGTTGCGGTGCGACCACAGGGCCGCGACGCCAGAGGTCACCGCCGCCTCCCGCCTCCTGAAAACGGACGCCAGGTTAGCAGTCGGTGAACGAATGCCCCGAATCGACCGGCTTCAGCACTCGATCACGTTGACGGCCAGACCGCCACGCGCCGTCTCCTTGTACTTGACCTTCATGTCGGCGCCCGTCTCCCGCATGGTCTTGATGACCTTGTCCAACGACACCTTGTGCACCCCGTCGCCGCGCAGCGCCAGCCGGGCGGCCGTGATCGCCTTGATGCTAGCCACCGCGTTCCGCTCGATGCAGGGGATCTGGACCAGGCCACCCACCGGGTCACAGGTCAACCCGAGGTTGTGCTCCATCCCGATCTCAGCCGCGTTCTCCACCTGCTCCGGGGTGCCACCGAGCGCCTCGGCCAGCCCCGCCGCCGCCATCGAGCACGCCGAACCGACCTCACCCTGGCAGCCGACCTCCGCCCCGGAGATCGACGCGTTCTCCTTGAACAGCACCCCGATCGCACCGGCCGCCAACAGGAACCGCACCACCCCGTCGTCGTCGGCGCCGTCGACGAACCGGCTGTAGTAGTGCAGCACCGCCGGGATGATCCCCGCCGCGCCGTTCGTCGGGGCGGTCACCACCCGACCCCCGGCCGCGTTCTCCTCGTTCACCGCCAGGGCAAACAACGTCACCCAGTCCATGGCGTGCAGCGGATCGGGCGTCCCGGCGTCCGCCTCCAGGCCGCGCCGCAGCTCCGCCGCACGCCGCCGGACCTTCAAACCCCCCGGGAGTACGCCGTCCCGCTCGCAGCCACGCTGCACGCACTCCTGCATCACCCGCCAGATCTCCAGCAGGCCCGCCCGGATCTCCGCCTCACTGCGCCACGAGCGCTCGTTGGCCAGCATCACCTCGCTGATCGACAGCCCGGTGCGGGTGGTGACGTCGAGGAGCTGCGCCCCGGTCAGGAACGGGTACCGCACCCGCGTCGTGTCCGGCTTGATCTTGTCCGCGCCCGCCGCTGCCTCGTCCACCACGAAACCGCCACCGACGGAGTAGTAGGTGCGGGCCCTGACCTGCTCCCCGGCCGCGTCGAAGGCCACGAAGGTCATCCCATTCGGGTGATACGGCAGCGAACGGCGGCGGTGCAGCGTCAGGTCCCGATCCGGGTCGAAGTCGATCTCGTGCGCGTCGAGCAGGCTGATCCGCCGCTCGGCACGGATCCGCTCGACGCGAGGCCCGACGGTGTCCGTGTCGACCGTCTCCGGAGACTCGCCGGCCAGCCCCAGCAGCACCGCCGGCCCGCTGCCGTGCCCGTGCCCGGTGGCCCCCAACGAACCGAACAGCTCCGCCTGCACCCGCGCGGTGTCGGCGAGCAGGCCGTCGGCCTTGAGCCCGGCGACGAACGTACGCGCCGCCCGCATCGGCCCCACCGTGTGCGAACTGGACGGCCCGATGCCGACGCTGAAGAGGTCGAAAACACTGATCATGGCTGCGCTTCCTCGGCGTCCTCCCGTCGTACGGGAAACCGCCCGGTCGTGGCCGCCGGTCGGCAGCCCCGCTCGTGGCCGCCCGGTCGGGTGGCCGCCGGTCACCCGGGGTGTGGGTGCCCGACCTGTCAGCCTACCTGCCCTGCTCACCCCTTACCCGAGCACCGCAGCCCGGCTACCCGATCATGGCAGCGCGGCCATCCGACCGCCGACTGCCAGCCACCTCTCCGCCACCCGCCCGCAACCCGCGATGCCCCGCGCAGCCCGCGATGACCTGCACAGCACGCAGTGACCTGCGCAGCCCGCATGACCTGCACAGCCCGCGATGACCTGCACAGCCCGCAATGAGGCGCGCAGCCCGCATGATCGCGCTCGAACCTGGTTGTAGTGGCCTCGGGAGCGGCCGGAAGCCACTACATCCAGGATCGAGCGCGATCTTGGCGCGGGCGCGGGCGCGGGCGCGGGGCGCGGGGCGCGGGGCGCGGGGCGCGGGGCGGGCGGGCGCGGGGCGGGCGGGCGCGGGGCGGGCGGGCGCGGAGGCGTCGGACGGGGCCGCACGGGTAAGTACCTACGGGTCCACGGGTCGACGATCCTCCTCGGGACCGAGGGCAGGGTCGCCACCCCTTTCTACCGTGGATTGCAGACGCGGCGCACCGCCGCAGAGTGGGAGTACGACGATGAGTCGCAAACTGGTTCGACCCCGCCAGGGGCGCATGCTCGCCGGTGTCTGCGCCGGCCTCGGACAGCGGTTCGGCATGTCCGCCGGGATGGTTCGGCTGCTGTTCCTGCTGTCACTGCTGCTGCCCGGCACCCAGGTGATCGTCTACCTGATCCTCTGGGTCCTCATGCCCAACGAGGACCGCTACCTGGCCTCCACCGGCCACTAACCCACCCCTGCACGAGCCGGCCGCGGCGGGTCGAGCCGGCCGCAACTTCGGGGATACTGCTGCCTCCGGCGTCCACGAGGCAGCAGTATCCCTGAAGTTGTCCAGATCTTGGCGGCCACCCGGCGAGCGCGGCAGCTTGGCGAGCGCGGCAGACGTGACAGCGCCCGCTCCGATGGTGGTCGGGGCGGGCGCTGTCGAGATGTCAGAGCGCCACGGGGGGCCCTGGTGTCGGGGTCAGGGGGCCGTGTACGTGACCGTCACCTGCTGGTAGCCCAGTGAGCGCAGCAGCCCCTCCAGCATCTTGCGGGTGTTCTCCTGGGCGCGGGCGGAGAGGCCGCTGTCCCGGGCGGCGGCGGTGATCCGCTCCTCGGCCAGCTGGTAGACCTGCTGCTGCCGGTTGGGGTCGTTGCCGACCAGGTCACCGAGCCGGTTGAGCAGGCCGCGCTGCTCGGCGAAGACGTAGCTCTTCTCCATGTCGAGGTTGGTCTCGCCGAGCTGTGGAGCAGGCAGCTTGATCTCGACGGACTTGCCGTCGGCGGACTGCACGATGGCACCCTCACCGATCTTGGTGAAGTCGACGTACGCCTCGACGCTGCCGGCCCCGACGAACAGCGTGCGTTCGTTGAGCAGGAAGTCCGGGACGTTACGCCGGTCGTTCTGGGTGTCGACCACGACCTGGAAGTTGCCTTCGGCGGCCACGTAGCGGCTCAGGTCCTGGATCGACTTGAGCAGTGGTGGCTGGCTGCGGTCGGTCTGCTCCTTGGCGAACGGGTTGCGGAAGTCCGGCAGGAAGCCGGTCACCTGCACGCCCAGGAGCACCACCACGGCCAGCGCGGCGGCGCCGAGCAGCAGGAGCAGCCCACGGGCCGCACCTCCACCCCCACCTCCGCCGCTCGGGGGCCCGTCGGTGCCACCCGGCCCGTCCGGAGTCGGGTCGGGTGTCCCGGCCGAGCGCTCCTTGAGGTCGTCGCCGGTCGGGTAACCGGGGAACTCCCTCGTGGGCTCGTTGATGCCAGCGTCGCGGGCCATCACACTCACCGTCCTCGTCAGACACGTCGTCTACCAATGACGGTACGGCCCCCGTACGACAGCCGCGCGGCGAGCGGCCGGAATGCGTAAACGGGCAGGTCAGGCGAAGGCGGAGAGTCCGGTGAGCCGCTGCCCGACGATCAGCTGGTGGATCTCCGACGTGCCCTCGTACGTCAGCACGCTCTCCAGGTTGTTCGCGTGCCGCAGCACCGGGTACTCACCGGAGACGCCGTTGGCGCCGAGGATGGTGCGGCACTGCCGGGCGATGGCCAGGGCCTCCCGCACGTTGTTCAGCTTGCCCACGCTCACCTGGTCGGGGCGCAGCCGGCCGGCGTCGGCGAGCCGCCCGAGGTGCAGCGCGAGCAGTTGCGCCTTCACCAGTTCGACGGCCATGTCGGCGAGCTTGGCCTGGGTGAGTTGGAACCCGGCGAGCGGTCGACCGAACTGGGTCCGGGTGGTGGCGTACGCGAGGGTGGTCTCCAGGCAGTCGCGCGCCACCCCGACGGCCCCCCAGACGATGCCGTGGCGGGCCTCGGTCAGGCAGCTCAGCGGGGCCTTGAGCCCGACGGCCTCGGGCAGTTGGGCGTCGGCCGGGAGCCGGACGTCGTCGAGCACGATCTCGCCGGTCAGCGACGCGCGCAGCGACATCTTGCGGCGGATCTCCCGGGCCGTGACACCGGGCGTGTCCATGGGTACGGCGAAGCCGCGTACCCCGTCGTCGGTGCGCGCCCAGATCACCGCGACGTCCGCGATCGGCGCATTGGTGATCCACATCTTGCCGCCGGTGAGCACCCAGTCGTCGCCGTCGCGGCGGGCCCGGGTGGCCATGGACGCCGGGTCGGAGCCGTGGTCGGGCTCGGTGAGGCCGAAGCAGCCGATCGACTCGCCGGTGGCCATCGAGGGCAGCCAGCGCTGCTTCTGCTCCTCGCTGCCGTAGCGCCAGATGGCGTACATCGCCAACGAGCCCTGCACCGAGACGAGCGAGCGGACGCCGGAGTCGGCGGCCTCCAACTCCTGGCAGGCGAGCCCGTACGCGACGGCGGAGGCGCCCGCGCAGCCGTACCCGCTCAGGTGCATGCCGAGCAGCCCGAGCTTGCCGAACTCCCGGGCCAGCTCACGGGCCGGCACGCGACCCTCCTCGTACCAGTCGGCGACGTACGGGCGGACCCGGTCGTCGACGAGTCGGCGGACGACGTCGCGGATCTGCCGCTCCTCCTCGGTGAGCGACGGGTCCAGGTCGAGCAGATCGAGGGCAGTCATGCCGTCACCTTAGTGAAGGCTCAGCCCGCGCCGCTCAGTCGACGGCCGCGTCGCTCAGTCGACGGGCTCGGAGAGCACCAGCACCCGGGCGTGGATCTGGTTGCGCTGTTGCAGGGCGGCGCGCAGCGCGCGGTGCAGCCCGTCCTCCAGGTAGAGGCCGCCGTTCCACTGCACGACGTGCGGGAAGAGGTCGCCGTAGAAGGTCGAGTCCTCGGCGAGGAGCTTGTCGAGCGCCAACTCGCGCTTGGTGGTGATCATCTGATCCAGGCGCAGCGGACGGGGCGGGATCTCCGCCCACTGCTTGAGCGTCAGGTTGTGCTCCGGGTAGGGACGCCCGTCCCGGACCGCTCTGAAGATCACGACGGCACGCTCCCCTCCCCGTGACCGGGCCGACCGACGGCGCCGAGCCGGGCCACGGCGGGCACCGCGCGGCGCGGCACCGATGACCGTGTCAGCCTAGCGGCCCCGCGCACGCGGCGTTCTGCTCCCTGATGTCAGTTTCGCCATCGCTCGTCCGATCCTCAACCCGACGAACGGGACACCGTGCTCAACTCCACCGGCCGCGCCGCACGACCTCGTCCACTCCGCGACGTCCACGACGCAACGACGGTGACCGATGGTCGGGTGCGCGGTAACCGATTGTGACGGCCCCGATGGGCTGGTAGTCCTCCGGTACGCCGAAGCTCTCCCGGTACACGGACAGCCGCTGCGGCGGAATGCCGAAGAAACACGCACCCAGCCCCTCGTCGACGGCGGTGAGCAGCATCAGCAGCGCGGCGAAGCCGGTGTCCACGTACCAGTAGGGCACCGGCCAGCGGTCCACCGAGCGGTCGGTCCAGCCCTTGTCGGGCTCGGCGTACCGGGTCAGGTAGGCCGACTCGTTGGCGTGCGGCACCACGATGAGCGGCGCGCGGCGCATGCCCGCCAGCCAGCGTTCCCGTCCACCGCCGTCCGGGGTGGTGGCCGCCCAGAACCGCTCCCGGTCGGCCGCCTCCTCCAGCACCAGGAAACCCCAGCCCTGGGCGAAGCCGGCCGACGGGGCGCGTACGGCGTGGTCGAGCAGCCGGTCCACCACGTCGGGCGGGACGGGACGGTCCGGGTCGTAGTTGCGGACCATCCGTCGACGGCGGACGACCTCGGCGAACTCCATCAGGCTCCGGGACGGATGCCCCAGGCACCCCGCCAGGTCGTGCCGGGCTTGAGCGCGAGCACGTCCTTGCCCGAGCGGAACGCGTCCGGCGGGCAGGTCATCGGCTCGATCGCCACCGACCGGCGGTGTCGCTCGCCGGTCAGCGCGTCGCCGGTGAAGACCTGCCACCAGCCGAACTCGGCGTCCGCCCAGATGCTCACCCCCGACGAGTCGTCCGGCGCGGCCAGGCTCACCGAGGAGCCGCCGTCGGCGTCGCGGACGACCTCGCCGAAGCACAGGTCCAGCTCGGCCTCGCCGATCCGCCGCGGGCTGGTCCAGTCGTGCTCGGTGCCGGCCACCGGCGTCGCACCGACCGGCAGCAACCGCCCGTCCACCATGATCCGGGTACGCGCGGGCAGCCGCATGACCAGGTCGTCCACGGCGACGCCCGGCAGTTGCAGGTACGGGTGCACGGAGAAGCCGAACGGCGCGACCTCGGTGCCGATGTTCGTCACCTCGTGCTCGGCGCGCAGGCCGTCAGCGCTCACGCTCCACCGGCTGACCAGCCGCAGCGGCCACTCGTAGCCGGGCTGCGGCGGCAGGTCGTAGCCGAGGGTCACGGCGTCCGTGGACTGCTCCAACAGCCGCCACGGCACCCAGTTCACCAGCCCGTGGATGGCGACGTGCCGCCCCGGCTCGGTCAGCGCGAGTTGGCGCGTCCGGTCGCCGTACACGTAGCGCCCGTCGCGGATGCGGTTCGGCCAGGGCGCGAGCACCTGTCCGGCGCAGCCGGGGCAGACCTCGTCGACGCCGTACCCGTCGAGCAGGTCGACGCCGTCGTGCCGGTACGTCCGCAGCCCGCCGCCCACCTCCACGATGACGGCCTCGTGGCCCGCGGCGGCGATGGTCCACTGTGCGCCGGAGAAGGGGCGCTGCTCAGGGCTCTCCATGCCGGCGACCCTAACCGGTCACGACCGGTCGCCGCTCGACGCCGTCGTGGCCCGGTAGCGCAGCAGCGCCGGGAAGGCGACCGCGAGCACCACGACGAGCACCGCCGAGGCGAGCCCGCCGGCGACCCAGGCCACCCCGCCGCCGAATCCGGCGGCCATGGTGCCGGCCCGCAGGTCACCGAGGCGTGGGCCGCCGGCCACCACTACCGTGTTGACGCCCTGGAGCCGTCCGCGCATCCGGTCCGGCGCGTACACCAGCAGCATGGACTGGCGCAGCACTGCGCTGACCAGGTCGGCGGCGCCGGCCACGGCGAGCAGCAGGACCATCAGCCAGAGTTGCTGGGCCAGCCCGGCGGCGGCGATCGCGACACCCCAGCCGACCACCGCGGCGACCAGGCCGACCCCCTGCCGCCGGAGCCGACCGATCCAGCCGGAGGTCAGCCCGCCGATCATGGAGCCGATCGCGATGGCGCTGTAGAGCAGGCCGACCGTGCCACCCCCACCGAACCGCTCGTTCGCGATCTCCGGGAACAGGGCCCTCGGCATGGCCAGGATCATCGCGATCAGGTCCACGCCGAAGGAGAGCAGCAGGACGGGTGTGGTGGCCAGGTACCGGAACCCGTCGATCACGCTGGCCAGGCCGGCACGGTGGACCTGGCCGTCGGGGCTCGGCTCGGGCGGCAGCGCCGGCAGGCGCAGCGCGGCCCAGAGCATCGCCGTGAACAGCACCGCGTCCAGGCCGTACGCGATCGGCAGCACCACGTGTGTGTCCGACGAGGCGGCGAGGATCAGGCCGGCGGCGAGCGGGCCGGCGACCGACGCGGCGGTGAAGGTCGTGTAGTTCAGGGTGCTGGCGGCCGGGACGAGGTCGTCCGGGACGAGCCGGGGCAGCATGGCGCTGCGGGCCGGTGAGCTGATCGCGAAGGCCACCGACTGCACCGCCATCAGGGCCAGCAGCAGCACCGGACTACCCACGTCCAGCAGCGCCTGGACGAGCAGCCCGAGGGTGGATGCCCAGAGCAACAATGAGCCGCCGAGCAGCACGGCACGGCGGTCGCGGGCGTCGGCGACCGCGCCGCCCCAGAGCCCGAAGATCAGCAGGGGTACGAAGGCAGCCACGCCCAGCAGGCCCACCCAGAACGAGTCCCGGGTGAGGGCGTACATCTCCACCGGCACCGCGACCGCGGTGAACTGGAAGCCGAACATCGCCACGGTGTTGCCGAGCCACAACCGCCGGTACTCCGGGACGCGCAGCGGGCGGACGTCGATCGCCCAGCGGCGCGCACCGCGCGGCCGGGCCTCCTGCACACCGGTCATGGCGCCAACCGCTCGACGATCCAGTCGCCCGCGTCGGCGCGACGAAAGCGCAGGCGGTCGTGCAGCCGACCGGCCCGGCCCTGCCAGAACTCGACCGAGTCCGGCCGCACCCGCAGCCCACCCCAGTGCGGCGGAGGCGGGATGACATCCGCGTCGGCGTACCGCTCGGCCACCTCCCGGTAGCTCTCCTGGAGCGTGGCCCGGTCCGGCACCACCGACGACTGCGGGCTGGCCCACGCGCCCAACTGCGAGCCGCGCGGCCGGCTGGCGAAGTACGACTCGGTCACCGCCCGCTCGACCGGGGCGATCGACCCGGCGACCACCACCTGCCGCTGCATGGGAAACCACGGAAAGACCAGGCTGGCGTACGGATTGTCGGACGCCTCGACACCCTTGCGGGACAGGTGGTTGGTGAAGAAGACGAAGCCCTCCGGGTCGTACCCCTTGAGCAGCACCGTCCGCCCACTCGGCCGGCCGGCGGCGTCGGCCGTGCCCACCACCATGGCGTTGGGTTCGGGTAGCCCGTGGGCCACCGCGTCGGCGAACCACCTGTCGAACTGGGTGTGCCAGTCGGCGGCCAGGTCGGATTCGGTCAGTCCCAGGTCCGCGGCGTACTCGTTACGCATCGCGGCCGGGGCAGGTGTGTCGCCCGTCACGTCCCCACTCCTTCTCGGCGTCCCGACCAGCGCCCTCCCGCGCTGGCCAGCCCGCTTCGCCCAGTCTCACCGACCGACGCGGAGAATGCGCGCCCTGAGATGTCGCGTGCAGCACAGTCGCACTGGGTCGCATATCCGGTTACGCAGCAGGCAAGATGTTCCGAACACATCCCTGAGGATCGCCTAAGGCGCTCGGCCGACCGGCCGGATCAGCTGTTCGGGCGTACCGACCAGATCCAGGAGAGCGACATGGCCGACTTCAAACCCGGTCTGGAGGGCGTCGTAGCCTTCGAGACCGAGATCGCCGAACCCGACCGCGAGGGTGGCGCGCTGCGCTATCGCGGGGTCGACATCGAGGATCTGATCGGCCAGGTCTCATTCGGCAATGTCTGGGCGCTGCTGGTCGACGGCCGGTTCGGGCCGGGCCTGCCGCCGGCGGAGCCGTTCCCGGTGCCGGTGCACTCCGGCGACATCCGGGTCGACGTGCAGTCGGCGGTCGCCATGCTGGCGCCGTACTGGGGCCTCAGCCAGCTGCTGGACATCTCCGACGAGCAGGCCCGCGAGGACCTGGCCCGGGTGTCGGTGACCGCGCTCTCCTTCGTCGCCCAGTCCGCTCGCGGCCTCGGTCTGCCGGCGGTGCCGCAGAAGGAGATCGACAAGGCGCAGACCATCGTCGAGCGGTTCATGAAGCGCTGGCGGGGCGAGCCGGACCCGCGGCACGTCAAGGCCGTCGACGCGTACTTCATCTCGGCCGCCGAGCACGGCCTGAACGCCTCCACCTTCACCGCGCGCATCGTGGCCTCCACCGGCGCGGACGCCGCGGCCTGCATCTCGTCGGGCATCGGCGCCCTCTCCGGCCCGCTGCACGGTGGCGCGCCGTCGCGCGTGCTCACCATGCTGGAGGCGGTGGAGCGCAGCGGCGACGCCGAGGGGTACGTCAAGGGCGTCCTCGACCGCGGCGAGCGGCTGATGGGCTTCGGCCACCGGGTCTACCGTGCCGAGGACCCGCGCGCCCGCGTGCTCCGGCGCACCGCCAAGGAGCTGGGCGCGCCGCGCTTCGAGATCGCCGAGGCGCTGGAGAAGGCCGCCCTGGCCGAGTTGCAGGCCCGCCGCCCGGACCGGGTGCTGGCCACCAACGTCGAGTTCTGGTCGGCCGTCGTGCTGGACTTCGCCGAGGTGCCGGCGCACATGTTCACGTCGATGTTCACCTGCGCGCGGATGGGTGGTTGGAGCGCGCACATCCTGGAGCAGAAGCGCCTCCAGCGGCTGGTCCGGCCGTCCGCCCGCTACGTGGGCCCGGAGACGCGCAAGCCGTCCGACGTCGAGGGCTGGGGCGCCGTCCAGCACGGCGTCTGAGCTGACAGCCAGGGGCCCCTGCCCGACGTTCCGCGTCGGGCAGGGGCCTTCTGCGTGTCCCGGCCCGGTCGGGCGTGACGGTGTGGCGAAGGACTCAGCCCGGCCGTCGGGACCCCGGCCGTCGCCGCCAAGCCCGGGTGCGAGGATGAGGGCCGGCAGTGTCGCCGGGCCCGCCCTCGCCCTTGCGGAAGGATCTTCAGAACCGTGGCTGACGCACCGATCATCCGGATTCCCGACGAGATCAAGCCCGCCGACGGCCGTTTCGGCTGCGGCCCGTCCAAGGTCCGTCCGGCGGCCGTGTCCGCGCTCGCCGAGGTGGCGACCAGCTACCTGGGTACGTCGCACCGGCAGAAGACGGTCCGCGACCAGGTGGCCCGGCTGCGCTCCGGGATCGCCGAGTTCTTCTCCCTGCCCGAGGGCTACGAGGTGGTGATCGGCAACGGCGGCACCACCGCGTTCTGGGAGGTCGCCACCTTCGGTCTGGTCCGCGACCGGGCGCAGTTCGCCAGCTTCGGCGAGTTCGGCGCGAAGTTCGCCAAGTCGGTCAAGGATGCGCCGTTCCTCGGTGAGCCGACGGTCCGCAAGGCCGACGCGGGCAGCGCCCCGGCCCTGGTGGCCGAGTCGGGGGTGGACGTCTACGCGACGCCCCAGAACGAGACCTCGACCGGCGTGGCCGTGCCGATCAGCCGGGTGGCCGGCGCGGACGAAGGTTCGCTGCTGCTGGTCGACGCCACCTCGGGCGCGGGTGGCCTGGACGTCAACGTCGGCGAGACCGACGTCTACTACTTCGCGCCGCAGAAGTGCTTCGGCTCCGACGGTGGCCTGTGGCTGGCCCTGATGTCGCCGGCCGCGCTGGACCGGGCCGCCGAGGTCAAGGCCTCCGGGCGCTACATCCCGGCCTTCCTCGACCTGGTCACCGCTATCGACAACTCGCGGCTCGAGCAGACCTACAACACCCCGGCGCTGGCCACGATCTTCCTGGCCGCCGAGCAGACCGACTGGATGAACGCGCAGGGTGGCCTGGCCTGGGCGGCGAAGCGCACGGCGGAGAGCGCCGCCACGGTGTACGGCTGGGCGGAGCGGTCCACGGTGGCCACGCCGTTCGTCACCGACCCGACGCTGCGGTCCAATGTGGTCGCGACCATCGACTTCGCCGACGGGGTCGACGCCACCGCCATCGCGAAGGCGCTGCGCGCCAACGGCATCGTCGACACCGAGCCCTACCGCAAGCTCGGCCGCAACCAGTTGCGGGTGGCGCTGTTCCCGGCCGTCGAGCCGGCCGATGTCGAGGCGCTGACCGCGTCCATCGACTACGTGGTCGAGCGCCTCTGAGCTTCGTCACGGTGGGTGTCCGTTGACGCCTCGATGGACACCCACCGTGATCATTGCCGCAGCTCAGTCACGACTTGCGGGGTGTCGCTTCCCCCACCCTGAGACAGATGCGCGTACGGTGGTCCGAGACGCCTGGGTGGCCGACTCGTGGCGTGCGGCCAGCGAAGCGGGACGGAGGCAACGCTATGCGCCCAGTACGCTTCGTCGCCCTCTCCGAGGACGGCCAGGCCCTGGTGCTCGCCGACGAGGTCGGGCGACTGCTCGCCCTGCCGATCGACGAGCGCATCGCCGGTGTGATGCACCCCGAGCCAGGTGCCCCGCCGCTCGCGGTGGCACCGACCGGCGTCGACCCGATTCCCTCGCTGTCCCCCCGGGACATCCAGGCCCGCATCCGTTCCGGTGAGTCGGCCGAGGACGTGGCCCGGATCGCCGGGGTGCCGGTCGACCGGGTCCTGCGCTACGCCGGCCCGGTGCTCCAGGAGCGGGCCATGCTCGCCCAGCACGCCCGTCGCACCCGCCTCAAGGGCGCGGAGAAGCCCACCCCGCTCGCCGAGGTGGTCAACGGTCGGCTGAGCCAGCACGGCATCGACACCGAGAAGATCTCCTGGGACGCGTACCGGCGCGACGACGGCACCTGGCGGATCATCGCCACCTGGCCGTCGGGCAAGGCCACCGCGCAGGCCATCTGGGACATGGACAAGGCCCGGCAGGTGGTCACGCCGCACGACGACATGGCGCAGTACCTGTGCGCCGAGCGGCCCACGCCGATCCTCGGTCAGGAGCCGGCGCCGGAGCGGGGTGGGCACGGCCTGCCCGGTCCGTCGCGCGGTGAGCCGAGTCGTGGTGGGCACGGGTTGCCGGCGGCGTCCGAGCACCCGCGCTCGGGCCGCGATCCGATCCGGGCCGGCCGGGACGCGCTGCTCGCCTCACTGGACCGTCCACTCGGTGCCTCGTCGGGTCGCGGGCTCGAACCGCGTACGCCGGCGGCTCTGGCCGGGTCCGACGCGCCCCGGCAGCGGCCGGTCGGCGGCGGCGCTGCCGCGCTGCTCGGCGGCGGCCAGGGTTCGGCCTTCGACGACGACTCGGACGCGCCCAAGGAGGTCCCGGCCGTGCCGTCGCTGGCGGTGCTGCGGCCCCGCCGCACCGGAACGGCCGCCGCGGCGGCCGGTGGCGAGACCACCGACGCCAACGGCAAGCCGCGCAAGCGCCTGCCGAGCTGGGACGACGTGCTCTTCGGCAGCGGCCCGGCCGCCCGCGAGTCCTCCTGACGCTCCGCGTCGGCGGGCGGCTCACTGCTTGATCGACTCGGGTTCTCGGAAACCGCGCTGTCGGCGCGTGTCGGACACCCCGACTTTCGAGAACCCGAGTGGATCACGCCTCAGGCGGTGAGCAGATCGCCGAGCCGGTGACGCAGGTTCCGCGCTTCGCGGGCAGAGAACACCACTCGCTGGGTCGCTGTACGGTCGGCGACCGACAACACCACCACCGGTTCGGCTGGCGGACGACACGTCTGCGCCAGCGATACCGAGATGATCGACGCCTCTTGGCGGGGTGACTCGATCAGGAGGAAACGGGACCGATGTTCGCCACGAGCGTCGCAGCCCTCCCGATCACACCACTCCGGATGAGCGTTGGCCGCCAACAGCCCGGTTGGGTATATGTGCACGTACCCGCAGGGCCGGTTCACATCTTCACCGAGGGGCGTAGCTGACGAGGTGAAGCCAGCCATGGCGATCGCGTCAGCCGTCGCCTGCGAATGAGTAGGGCAGACGTAGACCGCACCGTCCAGCGACCCGTCGCCCGATTCGCCGTCCACGCTGTAGACCTCAATACGGGTGGCTGCCGGTTCTGCGCAGTCGGCCAGTCGAAATGGTAGATCCGTCACGGGTTCCACCCTCCCCACGAGATGACGGCCCTGGAAGACTTCAAGCCTCCAAACGCCAAACGGGACTTTACAGTACTTGGCCTACAAAGAACAACATGTCCTTGGCCTACTTAAGAACCCAATATGTTTGGCCTAGATGGCCTCCAGCAAAGATGGCCAAGTGGATCTCGAAGGGGCTATGCGTGCACTGAGGGCCGCTGAAGAGGCGCTACCTCGAGCGGAGGAACAGGCTGCCCGCACCGCTCGGCAGATAAAGGCCGATGCTCGAACCACGGTCGAGCAGGCCCGTGCCGATCTGCACAGAACGATGGTGGCGGAGTACCGAGCCGGTGCCCGGCAAGTGGATCTCGTCAAGCGGACCGGCTACAGCCGCGAACGGGTCCGTCAGATCTTGAGGGCCGCCGGCATCGAGGCGGACTAAAGCAAGCTCAGGGGCACGATATTCCCACCGAGGCCGTTCACGCCGGCTCGCCGAGTCAGAGCGGCCAGGCGGCGAGCCGCTCGTAACGCGGGCGTCCCGACCTGGCCTGGCTGCGCATCAGCAGCAGCTCGGTCGCCGGCCACTCCGGTCCCTGGTAGTCGTCAAGCACGACCCGGTCGGCCTCGACATCAGCCTCGTCCATGCGGTCGCCGGGCCGCGCCAGATTCGCCGGGTCGACGAGCCGTACCCGGGCACCGGCGGCGGTCGCCGCGCCGACCCGCAGCCGCGCGACCTGCGCGCCAAGATGGTTGACCGCCTCCACGGGCGGATAGACCGCGACGAAGAGCCGCAACCGTCCGACCGTTCAGCGGTGCCGTTGCCGGTGCCCGGCCCGGGCAGCCGGCAGGGTCAGCCCGGCGGCGTGCAGCACGCCCTCGACGCGTACCCGCTCGATCTCCTGGTCGACGCCGGTCAGCTCGGCCAGATGCTCGGTGATCCCGAGGGCGCGGCAGGCCAGCCGGAGCCGATCGTCGTACGCCTGGACCACCGCGCCGTGCCAGACCATCGGTCGGCCGATGCCGCCGAGCCGCTGACCGCCGAGGCGGCGCAGGTCGGCGGCGAGCTGTTCCAGGGGACGACGGTCGGCGCTGTCGAACTCGCTGAGGTCGATGTCGCGGGTCAGCGATTCGGCTTCGATGGCCCGGTCGAGGCGGGCGATCGTGCGTCGCTCCCGCCGGCGCTCGCGCCACTCGGCCCAGCCGCAGACCACCCGGTCGAGAATCTCGTCGTAGCAGAAGAGCAGGGCGAACACCGCCGGGATGCTGGCCACGGCGAGGAACGCCAGGGCCAGCATCAGCGCGCGTCCGACTCCCACATATCGACGCTAAGCCCTGTCGTACCGCCTCGCCACCGATTTGGCCGCATCCGCGCTATCCGCCGATCGGGACTCCCGCCACGCGCTCGGGCCCCAGCCCAACTCGGCGGGGACCCGGGGCGCGCAGCTCAGCAGTCGGCGGAGGTGACGTAGAAGCGCGGCATGGGCAGCACACGGAAGCGCAGTCGCGCACCGGAGCGGCGCAGTTGCCAGGTGAGCGCGATCAGCGCGGTGGCCAGCGAGATCAGCCCGCCCATCCAGATGCTCGCGCCAGCGCCGAAGTGCTCGGCCACCCAGCCGATCAGCGGTGCGCCGACCGGGTTGGTGCCCAGGAACACCAGCACCCACAGGGCCATCACCCGTCCCCGGAACGCGGCGTCCACGCCGAGCTGGACACGCTGGTTGGCGGCCTGGGCGAAGAAGACCATGAAGAAGCCGGTGGGCACCAGCAGCGCCACGACCAGCCAGTACGTCGACGCGAAGCCGACCAGGGTACCGAAGCTGGCACAGCCGATCGCCGCGCCGAGCACCAGCCACACCGACGGGCGGCTCCGCCGGCCGGTGCCGCTGAGGGCGCCGCCCAGCGCGCCGACGGCAAGGGCGGTGCTGAACAGGCCGAAGGAGGCGGCGCCGGTGTTGAAGACCGTCTTGGCGAGCGCGGCCAGGGTGAGCTGGAAGTTGAACAGCGACATGCCGATCACCGACATCACCGCCATCGGCAGCAGCAGGTCGGGTCGCCGCCAGACGTACCGGAGGCCGTCGACGACCTTCGCGGACGCCCGCTCGTCACGCGGTAGGAGCGCGTCGCGCTGCAGTTCGGCGGTCCGCATCCGGACGACGTTGACCAGCGGCGCGATGGAGCTGACGGCGGTGAACAGGAAGACCGGGCCGACATCGAAGGCGGCGATGGCCAGACCGGCGACGGCCGGACCGACGATCCGGGCGGAGTTGAACACGGCGGCGTTCAGCGACAGCGCGTTGGGCAGCAGCGGCGTGCCGACCAGTTCGGAGACGAACGCCTGGCGGACCGGGGTCTCGACGGCGTTGGCGACGCCGAGCAGCGCGGCGAACGCGAAGACGTGCCAGAGCTGCACCAGGTCGGTGAGGACCAGCACGGACATCCCGAGCGCCAGCACCGTCCAGAAGGCGTTGGCGGCGAACAGCAGGACCCGCTTGTCGTACCGGTCGGCGAGGCGGCCGGAGAACAGGGTGAGCAGCAGCACCGGCGTGAACTGGCAGGCGGTGACCACGCCGAGCGCGGTCGCGGAGTTGTCGGAAAGCTCGAGGACGAGCCAGTCCTGGGCGATGAACATCATCCAGACGCCGATCAGTTTGATCAGCTGCCCGGATGCGAAAAGGCGGTAGTTGCGGACCTGTAGGGACTGGAACATCGTGCTCAGCTTGGCCTGCACTCTCGGTGCGCCTCCTCAAGGACGTACGCGTCATCGACAGGTGACGGCACGGCCCGGTGGCGCGGGCGCGGGCTCAGGCGCGAGCGAGCTGCTGGAGAATCTCGGCGGCCCTGTGCAGGGTCTCCCGTTCGTCCTCGTCGAGCGCGGCCAGCCGGTGGGCCAGCCATTCGTCGCGGGCCCGCTCGAACTGGTCGAGCACGGCCTGCCCTCCTTCGGTCGCCGCGAGGATGACCTGCCGGCCGTCGGTCGGATGGGGGGTCCGCCGCACGAGGCCACGGTCCTCCAACTTCGCGACGATCTTGGTCATCGTCGGTGGCTGCACCCGTTCGACCTCGGCCAGTTCCCGGGGCGTCATCCCGCCCGCCAGCCGCAGGCTGGTGAGCGCGGAGACCTGGGTGACCGTGAGGTCGCCGACCGGCCGGGCCCGTCGGACCCGCCGGTTGAGTCGGGTGATCGCATCTCGCAACTGGGGAGCCAGCTGCGCCGGTGGCACGCGTTCCGCCGTCACCGTCCGCTCCGTCACATTAGTTAGCTTAACTAATGAGCCTGGCTAACGACATCCGTTATGACCAGGCTCACGAGGATGTTTGTGCTGCTCCGGGCGGGGAATCACGATCGACCCCCCGCCCGGACGCGTCTAGAGCACCAGCGACTCGATGGGCCCGCGCAGGAAGTACAGCACGAAGAGCACTGCCACCCCGTACAGCAGCGGGTGGATCTCCCGGGCCTTGCCCCGGGCCAGCTTGACCACCACGAAGGTGATCAGACCAGCGCCGATGCCGTTGGAGATCGAGTAGGTGAACGGCATCAGCACGATCGTGAGGAACGCCGGAATGGCGATCTCGTAGTCCGACCAGTCGATCGTCCGCACCGCGGTCATCATCAGGAAGCCGACCACCACCAGGGCCGTCGACGCCGCCTCGAACGGCACGATCACCACCAGCGGCGCCAGGAACATCGCCAGCAGGAAGAGGACGCCGGTGACCAGGCTGGCCACGCCGGTCCGGGCACCCTCCCCGACACCGGCGGCACTCTCGATGTACGACGTGTTGCTGGAGGTGCTGGCCGCACCACCGGCCGCCGCCGCGATCGAGTCGACCAGCAGGATCTCCTTGGCCCTCGGCGGGGTGCCCCGCTCGTCGAGCAGTCCACCCTCCTGACCGACCGCCACCATCGTGCCCATGGTGTCGAAGAAGTCCGTGATCAACAGGGTGAAGACGAACATCAGCACGACCACCCAGCCGGCCCGGCCCCACGAGTCGAGCACGTTGAACTTGCCGAGCAGCGACAGGTCCGGCACGTCCACCACCGTCTTGGGCAACTCCGGCACGTTCAGTGCCCAGCCCTTCGGGTTGGGCTTCCCGTCCACGAACGACGGGCCGATGTTGCCGATCGCCTCGACGATGACGGCCAGCACCGTGGACGTCAGGATGCCGATCAGGATCGCGCCCTTCACCCGGCGCACCACCAGCACCAGCGTGAGCAGCAGGCCCAGGACGAAGACCAGCAGCGGCCAACTCACCAGCTTGCCGCCGATGCCCAGGCCGACCGGCACGGTGGTGTTCGCGACGTCCGGGATCCGGCGGACGAAGCCGGCGTCCACCAGGCCGATAATGGTCAGGAAGAGGCCGATGCCGACGCCGATCGCGGTCTTCATCTGGGTGGGCACCGCGCGGAACACCGCGGTCCGCAGACCGGTCAGCACCAGTACGGTGATGATCACGCCCTCGATCACCACGAGACCCATGGCATCGGCCCAGGTCATCTCGGGAGCGATCTCGTACGCCACCAGGGCGTTGACGCCCAGACCGGCGGCGAGCGCCAGCGGGAACCGGCCAACCACACCCATCAGGATGGTCATCAGGCCGGCGACCAGCGCGGTCGCCGCGGCCAGCGCCGGAATCGGAAGGGACTTGCCGTCACCGTCGACGGCACCGCCCAGGATCAACGGATTGAGCACCACGATGTACGCCATCGTGAAGAAGGTCGCCAGGCCACCTCGTACCTCACGACTCAACGTTGAGCCGCGGGCAGAGATCTCGAAGAACCGGTCGAAGCTGTTACGCGGTTGAGCGGGGTTGGGAGGTGTGTCGTTCTCGGGCGGCGCTACTGCCATGAGGACCTCGCAGGTGATCTTCCGGTTGTCGCGCGCATCGTCCCAGATCGCCGCCGGGCAGGGGAAGTGGATCGCGTACGCTTGCCCGATGCCGAACGACCAGCCACCGCGCCCCGCGCCGCTGGACCCGCCGATGGTGCCGTTCGCCGTCGCCGGCCTGATCGTGTGGGCAGTCGTCGGGCTGGTGCTGCTGGTGTTCTTCCGGGGCTGGCTGACCGAGCACCACCACGAGAACTGGCTCTGGACCTGCCTGGCCGGCTTCCTGTGGGGCTTCCCCGGCCTCGCCGCCATGATGCGTCACGACGCCAACCGACGCCGCCGCCGAGCGAGCTGAACGCGCCGACCGCCCGCGGTACGGGCGATCAGGAGTGCCCGTACGGCTCCGCCGGCTCCCCCGCCTCGACCGAACCCGGCGCACGGCTGACCGACATGGCCTCCATCGCGCTGTCGTCGTACACCGTCGGAAGGTCCTCGACCGCGGTCTCGGCGGCCTCGATCAGCGTCTCGGAGTGGGCGCCGCAACCGTGGTCGGCGCTCACCACCCGGCCGTCGTCCGGGGCGTAGAAGTTGCCGCACGCGCCGAACGCCTGCCGCATCGCCCCGGCCAACGGCAGGTAGAAGCCGCAGGTGCCGCAGCGGGCGGCTGCCGGGGCAGCGGCGGAGATGGCCGCCGACGGGCCGTGGTCGCCGTCGTACCAGCGCTGCGCCGCGTCGGTCCGGCCTTCCCGGGAGAGCACCCGTGCCCGACCGAGACCCAACTCCCAAGCCGTCTCCTCGACGGCCGGGTCGTCCGAGAGCAGATAGCCGGGGGCCAGCCGCTCGTCCTCCGGGGCGGTCGGCAGCAGGTCGCCCGGGCCGAGGTCACCCGGCTTGAGGCGCTCCTGCCAGGGCAGCCAGCCGGGAGCGAGCAGCGCGTCCGGGCCGGGCAGCAGCACCGTCTCGCAGATGGTCACCGTGCGGCTGCGCGAGACGCGGGTGACGGTGACCGCCCACCGCCAGCCGCGGTAGCCGGCCAGGCGGCATTCGAAGTAGTGGGTGACCAGCCGTTCACCCTCGGCGACGACCTGCAGGTGGTCGCCGACGTCGTCGGCTTCCACCTCGGTGATGCCAGCGCGGGCCACCTCGACGGCGGCGGCGCAGACCTGGTCAAGACGGGCGGCACGGGTGGAGACAGGCCTGGTCACCTAACCATTGTTCCCCATGCTCCCCGCAGGGGTGACAGGGACTCCCGGGGAACCTTTCGCCGTGAGTGGTGCGGCACACCTGGGTCACATGGGCGAGGATGGTGCACATGCCGCCGTACTCCCACTCCGGGCGATCCCTCCTCGGGCGGACCGTCGGCACCGGCATCCGGGCTATCCGCCTGCTCCTGCGCGGTTCGGTGGGCAGCGGCCGCTGGGTGACCCGTCGGGCCGGTCGGGCCCGGACGCGGGGCGCCGGCGGCGAGGTCGGCATGGTCCGCCTGTTCGATCTGCACGCCGTCTCCTGCGCCGGTGACACCCTGATCGCCATCGGCCTGGCCGGGACGATCTTCTTCAACGTGCCGCTGGGTGAGGCGCGCAGCAAGGTCGCGCTCTACCTGCTGGTGACCATGGTGCCGTTCGCGATGCTCGCGCCCGTGGTGGGGCCGCTGCTGGACCACTTCCGACACGGCCGGCGGTATGCGCTGGCCGCCACCATGCTCGGCCGGGCGTTCCTGGCCTGGCTGATCTCCGACTACATCCACGGCTTCGGGCTCTATCCGGCGGCGTTCGGTGTGCTCGCGCTGTCACGCGCGTACGGCGTGGCCCGCTCGGCGGCGGTGCCCCGGCTCTTACCGGAGGGGCTGGGCCTCTCCCAGGTGGGTGCGCGGGCCAGCGTCTACGGCACGGTGGCAGGCGCGCTGGTGGCGCCGATCGGGCTGGCCGCCTTCTGGTTCGGGCCGCAGTGGCCACTGCGCGTCGCGTCGGTGATCTTCCTGATCGGCATGGTGATCTCGCTGCGCCTGCCCCCGAAGGCGGACTCGGAGCCACCGGAGCGCGTCCCCCGCGCGCTGCGCGCGCTGAGCCGCCGCACGGACCGGCCGCTGGGCCGGGGCCGACCCGCCGGGCGGCTGGTGATCGCCACGCTGGTCAGCGCAGCGACCCTGCGCGCCCTGTACGGCTTCCTGCTGCTCTTTCTCGCCTTCGCCATCAAGAAGGGCGACCTGACCACCGACGTGTTCGGGCGGGACCTGGGCGCGGAGTGGGCGCTGGGACTGGTCGGCGGGGCGCTGGCCGTCGGCAGCTTCCTGGCGACGGCCGTCGGCACGCGGCTGCGCATCCACCGACCGACCGCCATCCAGTCCAGCAGCATGATCATCGTGGCAGGGGTGGCGGTGCTCGCCGTCATCCAGTTCTCGCTGCTGATGGTGGCCCTGCTCTGTCTGGTCACCGCGCTGGTCAGCGGGGTGGCCAAACTCGCCGTGGACGCCTCGATCCAGGAGCGCATCCCGGAGCGGCTTCGAGCCAGCTCGTTCGCCCACTCCGAGACGGTGCTCATGCTCGCCTTCGTCGTCGGCGGTGGGCTCGGGCTGGTGCCGTTCGACGGCCGGACCGGCATCGCGGTCGCCGCGGGCGTGGGCGTCGTGGCTGCCGTCCGGGGGGTACTGGTCGCCGCTCGGCTGCGTGCCGAGAAGCTGGCCGGCCGACCGCTGGGTGACGACGAACTGGTCGAGGACGAACCGACGGTAGAGCCCGAGCCGACGATCGAGCACGAGACCGTCGCGCCCGTCTCGCCGGCGCCACCCCGGGCCACCTCGCAACGGCACGAGGAACCGGGGCTCGCGCCACCGGGCTACCACATCTACCGCCCCTCCTCGTCGGTCGGCGGCCCGGGCGGGGGCGCGGACGACGAGACCCGCCGCGAGTCCCCCGGCTCACTCCCGTGACCGGCCTGCTGGTGGTGACCGCGGTTCCGGCCGAGGCGGACGCGGTGAGCGCCGGGCTGACCGCCACCACGATCACCGTCGCCCCGGTCGGGGTGGGCCCGGCAGTCGCGGGTGCCGCCACCGCACGGCTGCTGGCCCTGGCAGAGGCGGCCGGTCGCCCGTACCGCGCGGTGGTCAGCGCCGGCGTGGCCGGCGGCTTCACCGGGCGCGCGGCCGTCGGCGACACCGTGCTCGGCACCGCGAGCATCGCGGCCGACCTGGGCGCCGACTCACCGGACGGCTTCATCGGCATCGACGAGTTGGGCATGCCACCCGCGCTGCTCGGCTCGGGCAGCGTCGTACCGGTCGACGCGGTATTGCTGGCAACGCTGCGGGCCGCCCTGCCCACTGCCACGGTCGGCCCGGTGCTCACGGTCAGCACGGTCACCGGGACCGCCGCCGGCACCGAGGAGCTGCGCCGGCGGCATCCGGAGGCGGTGGCCGAGGCCATGGAGGGGTACGGGGTGGCAGTCGCCGCCGCACAGGCCGGAGTGCCCTTCGCCGAGCTGCGTACCATCTCCAACCCGATCGGCCCGCGCGACCGCGACGCCTGGCGGCTGCGCGAGGCACTCAGCGCGCTGACGAAGGCGGCTCGGGCGCTGCGCTGACCCCGGGCACACCTCGGACGTCGAGGGCCGCACCCCCGTCTGTGGATAACCCTGTGGACAACCTCCACGCTGCTGTGGGTATCCCCCTACGTCGATCCTGTCGAGCTGCCCATGATTCGCGGGCGGCGCGTCCCATCGGCCCTCGCTCGGTGCCGGTCCTCCCTCGGGGCCCGCTCACGCCGCCCGCCGCCCGCCGCCCGCCGCCCGCCGCCCGCCGCTCGCCGCCGCCCGCCGCCCGTGACCGCCCCCACCCACCTGTCGCGGGTCCTTTGCTCTGCTTCAGCGGAGGCGACACTTGGCGGCCTCTTGTGTTGCGCGGGTTGAAGCAGAGCAAAGGACCCGTCAGGGTGGGGCTGGCCCCCGACGGTCAGGCGCGCCTGCCGAACGCCGCGTCGACCGCGGCGGCCAGCGTGGCGACGACCAGGCCGACCGACGGGCAGACGACCGAGGCACGGTGCTCACCTGGCCGGAGAAAGTCCGCGCCACCTTGCCCCATGTCTGGGGCGCAGCTCTACAGGGAGCGCAGTAACCCCACCCACCCCGCCCGAGCTGGACGGGAGGCCGGGCGGCCAGTCCGTCGTGGATCACAGTGGGCGGGGTGTGCGCGGGCTGCCGACCGGGCGCAGGGCTAACGTGAAGGCGTGGCGCTCTCCCTGACGATCTCGCCCTGCCCCAACGACACGTTCGTCTTCGACGCCCTGGTGCACGGGCGGGTGTCCGGCGCCCCGCCGGTCGAGGTGACGTACGCCGATGTGGACGTGACCAACACGGCGGCCGAGCGGGGTGCGTTCGACCTGGTGAAGGTGAGCTACGCGGCGCTGCCCTGGCTTCTCGACGACTACCACCTGCTGCCCTGCGGCGGCGCGCTCGGTCGCGGGTGCGGGCCGCTGGTGCTCACCAGGGGCGACCGCACCGACCTGACCGGCGCCACGGTGGCGGTGCCGGGCGACCGGACCACCGCGTACCTGCTGTTCCGGCTCTGGTCGGCCGGACGGCCGCCGGGGCGGATCGAGGTGGTTCCGTTCCACGAGATCATGCCGGGCGTGGCTGCCGGCCGCTACGACGCCGGGCTGGTCATCCACGAGGCCCGCTTCACCTATCACCGGCACCATCTGACCGCCCTGGTCGACCTCGGCGAGTGGTGGGAGGCCGACACGGGCCTGCCCATCCCCCTCGGTGCCATCCTGGCCCGGCGGGGCGCGGTCGACCCGGAGGCCGCCGCCGGCTGGATCCGCGAGTCGGTACGGCAGGCCTGGGCGGACCCGACGGTCAGCCGGGAGTACGTGCTCGCGCACGCCCAGGAGATGGAACTCGACGTGGTGGACCGGCACATCGGCCTCTACGTCAACGAGTTCACGGCCGACCTGGGCGAGGCGGGCTTCGCCGCGGTGACGGCGCTCCTCGACCGCGCCGCCACCGCTGGGCTGGTGCCTCAGACCTCCAGCTCGCGCGCGACCGCGTGGACCAGCTGAGCGATCTTCTGCGCGGCCTTCTTGTCCGGGTACCGGCCGCGACGCAGGTCCGGCTGGACCTTCGCCTCCAGCACCTTGATCATGTCTTCGACGAGGCCGTGCAGCTCCTCGGCCGGCCGGCGACGCAGCTCCGCCATCGACGGCGGTGCGTCCAGCAGCTTGACGCCCATGGCCTGCGCACCGCGACGGCTGTCCACCACGCTGAAGTCGACCCGCTGACCGCCCTTGAGGTCGGTGACGCCCGCCGGCAACGCGCCCTTGGGCAGGAACACGTCACCGCCCTCGTCGCTGGTGACGAAGCCGTATCCCTTGGCCGTGTCGTACCACTTCACTCGACCCGTAGGCACCTGAAAACCCCTGCTTCACTTGAGCCGCTACTGCTCCAAGGCTAGCTGGATCATGCCGTCGAGCGCCGCTGGGAATCCGGTGAGATCGTCCAGCACGACGCTCGCCCCCGCCGCGCGCAGCTCATCAGGGGAGCAGGGGCCGGTCGCCACGGCGATACCGGGCACGCCGGCGGCGCCCGCAGCGACCATGTCCGCAACGTGATCGCCGACGTAGTGGGTCGCGCCGTGCTCCCGCAGGGCGGTCGCCTTCTGCTCGGCGAACAGGTCACCGGCCAGCTCGTCGACCGCGAGGCCGAGGTGATCCAGGTGCAGCCGGGCCAGTCGACCGATCTTGGACGTGACGACGAGCACCCTTCCGCCCCGGGCACGGATCGCGTCGATCGCCTCCCGCGCGCCGGGCATCGCGACCGTCGGTGTGATGGCGTACGCCGGATACAGCTCCCGATACACCTGCACGGCCGACTCGACCTGCTCCGGCGGGAACCAGTGCGCGATCTCGGTGCGCAGCGGCGGACCGAGCCGGGAGACCGCCAGGTCGGCGTCGACGGGTACGCCCGTCCTGGCGGTCAGTGCCCGGTAGGCCGCGGCGATGCCGGGGCGGGAGTCGACCAGGGTCATGTCGAGATCGAATCCGACGGTCAGTGCAGACATGCCGAGAAACGTACCCGCCGACGCCCAGCCGACCGGACGTCCGAGGGGCGCGACGGCCCGATACCGGGCTAGCGTGGAAAGACGATGACCACCTCACTCGCCGACCACCTTCGGTCGCTGCCCGACGAGTCACTGGCCGCACTCCTGCAACTGCGGCCGGACCTCGTCGTGCCCGTTCCGGCCGACATCTCCGCGCTGGCCATCCGTGCCCAGTCCCGGGTCTCGGTGGCCCGCGCGCTGGACGGGCTGGACCAGTTCACCCTGCTGATTCTCGACGCCGCCCGACTCACCCGGGGCCCGGACGACGGCACCACGGCCACCGACGCGGTGCTCGCCATGGCGACCGCCGGGCCGCATCCACCAGCCCCGACCGCCGTCCGGGCCGCCGTGGACCGGCTCAGGGCGCTGTTCCTGCTGTACGGGCCGGAGCACGCGCTGCACGTGGCAGCAGCCGTCGACGAAGTGTCCCCGTACCCCGCTGGGCTCGGCCGACCTGCCGCGGACCTGGACCACCGCACGGCCGCCCTCTGCGCGGACGCCGCGAAACTCCGCCGCACGCTGCTCGCCGCGCCCCCGTCGGCCCGGGCGATCCTGGACCGGTTGGCGGCCGGGCCGCCGGTCGGCAGCGTGCCCCCGGGCGCGTTGCAGGCACCGCCGATCGGCGCGCAGGACGCCGCTCTCGCCGACCCGACCAACGGTGGCGCGCCTACCGGCTCGCCGGTGCGCTGGCTGGTCGACAACCGGCTGCTGGTGACCGTCTCCGCCGGCTCGTCGACGGCCGGCGGCACCGTCGAGTTGCCCCGCGAGGTCGGTCTCCTGCTGCGGCGCGACAGCGGCCCGCTCGGGCCGTTGCAGACCAGCCCGCCGTCGGTGGTTGCCGCCCCGCGCGAACCGAAGGCTGTCGACTCGGCCGGCGCCGGGCAGACCATGGAGGTGGTGCGGCACACCGAGGGGCTGCTGGAACAGCTCGGCGTCGAGCCCGCCCCGGTGCTGCGTTCGGGCGGTATCGGGGTTCGGGACCTGCGCCGGCTGGCGCGTACCGCCGGCCTGGACGAGCCGACCGCCGCGTTGCTGCTGGAGGTCGCGTACGCGGCCGGGCTCGCCGGTGAGATGGAGCTGTCCGGCTCGGTCACCGGCCGGTACGGGGCGGACCAGCAGGTGCTACCGACCGGCGGGTACGAGGTGTGGCGGGCCGGCTCCCTGGCCCAACGGTGGGAGCACCTGGCCCGCGCCTGGATGAGCATGACCCGGCAGGTGGGGTTGGTCGGACGACGCGACGACCGGGACCGGCCGATCACCGCGCTCTCCGCGGAGGCCGAGCGGGCCGGTGCGCCGGCGACCCGGCGGGCGGTGCTCGGGGTGCTCGCCGATCTGGAGCCGGCGACCGCGCCCACTCCGGAGGAGCTACAGGCACTGCTGGACTGGCGGGCACCACGGCGCAGCCGGGGTCGGGAGGCCGCCCACCGGGAGGTGCTTGCCGAGGCGGCGCAGCTCGGCATGACCGGGCTGGGGGCGCTCACCTCGTACGGGCGGTTGTTGTTGACCGAGCTGACGTCGACCGATGAGCCGGGCGATCCGCTGGGGTTGCACGCGGACGCGGAGAGCGGCGACCCGTCCAGTGCCGCTCGGGCGTTGGACGCGCTGCTGCCCGCCCCGGTCGACCATTTCCTGGTGCAGGCCGACCTGACGGTGGTGGTGCCGGGGCCACCCGAGCCGGCGTTGGCCGCCGAGTTGGAGGCGACGACCGAACCCGAGTCGGCCGGCGGCGCGAGTGTGCACCGGGTCACCACGGCGAGCGTGCGGCGGGCGCTGGACGCCGGTTACACGGCCGACGACCTGCACGAATTGTTCCGTCGACGGTCACGTACCCCGATTCCGCAGGGGCTCAGCTATCTGGTGGACGACGTCGCCCGTAAGCACGGTGGGCTCCGGGCCGGCGGGGCCGGGGCGTATCTGCGCAGCGACGACGAGGCGCTCCTCACCGAGGTGCTGGCCGACCGGCGGCTGGAGTCGTTGACGCTGCGCCGGCTCGCGCCGACCGTGTTGACCACCCCGTACCAGGTCAGCCGGATGCTCGGCGCGCTGCGGGACGCCGGGTACGCGCCGGTACAGGAGGACGGCACGGGCAGCACGGTGCTGACGCGGCCACGGGTCCGGCGTGCTCCGGCGCGGGTCGCGGTGACCACGAGGTCGCTCGACCCGCTGGCCGCACCGAAGCTGCCGATGCCCCGGCTGCTCGGCGTGGTGGACCACATCCGGCGGGGTGAGGCGGCGGCGCGGGCGGCCCGCCGGGCTCCGGCAGTCGTCCGGGGTGGTGCGGCGGGGCTGGGCGGAGGCCCGGCGCCCGCGCACACGCACAGCGAGGCGCTCGCCGTGCTCCAGCAGGCGGTCCGCGATCGGGCACTGGTCTGGGTCGGGTACGTGGACGCGCACGGGGCGACCGCGTCACGGCTGGTCAAGCCGGTCTCGATCGGTGCGGGCTACCTGCGGGCCGAGGACGAGCGGACGGAGATGCTGCACACCTTCGCGCTGCACCGGATCACCGCGGCGGTGCTGGCGGACTGAGCCGAGTGACGCGCCGGCGCGGTCGCTCAGCGGCGGCTGCGCCGTACGGTGCCGACCACCGACACGATCAGCAGCAGGGCGAATCCGGCACCCGCCGACTCGCCGACCGAGTCGACGAAGCCCTGCCGCAGCACCAGCCAGCCGAAGAGGAACCATCCGAGGAGGAGCGTCGCCGCGAAGGCGTACGCGAACACGGTCGCGCGGGACACCTCGTCGGGTGGTGCCTGGTCATGTTCTGCGATCACGTCACGGTCGACCGTCATGCCCAGCCTCCCCGCCCGGTACGGCCCTGGACTCCCAGCGTGACACTCCTGCGACCGGTGTGACAGGGGATAAAACCCGGAAAGGGGGGCGTGTCGCTCAGGTGCCGGGGCGGCGACCGATCAGGGTGTCACCGGGCGTGGGGCGGGCGACGCCGGTGTGGGCCGGCCGTGCTGGGCCGGCCCGGACGTGCCGCTCGCCCCCGATGCCTGCTCCGCCGCACCGACCGGGGCGGCTCCCCCGCCACCACTCCCGCCGGACTGCGGATCGAACGTGCACGCGCCGGCGCCGACCAGCACGACCACCACCAGGGCAACAAGTCGGGGAATGCTCCGGACACGCCTCATGGCACCTCCCCTGGACAGTTGTCCCACTACTAGACGTTCGTGAGTGCCGTCCTGGTTGCGTCCGGTGAGCATCTTTCTTTCCACGTCCTCCGTCGTGTAACACTGGTTGGTCGGCCAGCGGTGGGTAAGTGACCGCCCAGCCCCGACGGCCAACCGAGGAGAGGACGCTGGCGTGAGTGGTGGACCCCTGATCGTGCAGTCGGACAAGACCCTGCTGCTGGAGATCGACCACCCCGATGCGCAGGCCTGCCGGATGGCGATCGCGCCGTTCGCCGAGTTGGAGCGCTCTCCGGAGCACGTGCACACGTACCGGCTGACGCCGCTCGGGCTGTGGAACGCGCGGGCCGCGGGCCACGACGCCGAGGGCGTGGTCGACTCGCTGATCAAGTACTCGCGCTATCCGGTACCGCACGCGCTGCTTGTCGACGTGGCCGAGACGATGGACCGGTACGGCCGGCTCCAGCTCGCCAACGATCCCGCGTACGGGCTGGTGCTGCGGGCGCTCGACCGGCTGGTGCTGATCGAGGTGGCCAAGAGCAAGAAGCTCGCCGGCATGCTCGGCGACAAGATCGACGACGACACGATCCGGGTGCACCCGTCCGAGCGTGGCCGGCTCAAGCAGGCGCTGCTCAAGCTGGGCTGGCCGGCGGAGGACCTGGCCGGGTACGTCGACGGTGAGGCGCACCCGATCGAGCTGGCCGAGGCCGGCAAGGACGGACGCAAGCCGTGGACGCTGCGGTCGTACCAGCGCGAGGCCGTCGAGGCGTTCTGGGCCGGCGGGTCGGGCGTGGTGGTGCTGCCCTGCGGCGCCGGCAAGACCCTCGTCGGTGCTGCGGCGATGGCCGAGGCGAAGGCGACCACACTCATCCTGGTCACCAACACCGTCGCCGGCCGGCAGTGGAAGCGGGAGCTGATCGCCCGCACGTCGCTGACGGAAGAGGAGATCGGCGAGTACTCGGGCGAGCGCAAGGAGATCCGCCCGGTCACCATCGCGACGTACCAGGTGCTCACCTCCCGCAAGGGAGGCGCGTTCACCCACCTGGACCTGTTCGGGGCCCGCGACTGGGGCCTGGTCGTCTACGACGAGGTGCACCTGCTGCCCGCGCCGATCTTCCGCTTCACGGCGGACCTCCAGGCCCGCCGTCGGCTGGGCCTGACGGCGACTCTGGTACGCGAGGACGGCCGCGAGGGCGACGTCTTCAGCCTGATCGGGCCGAAGCGGTACGACGCGCCGTGGAAGGACATCGAGTCGCAGGGCTGGATCGCCCCGGCCGAGTGTGTCGAGGTCCGGGTGACGCTCACCGACGCGGAGCGCATGTCGTACGCGACGGCGGAGGCCGAGGAGCGTTACCGGATGGCGGCGACCGCGCGCACCAAGCTGCCGGTGGTCAAGGCGCTCGTCGACCGGCACCCCAACGACCAGGTGCTGGTGATCGGCGCGTACATCGACCAGTTGCACCAGATCGGCGAATACCTGGACGCCCCGATCGTGCAGGGCTCCACCACGAACAAGGAACGGGAACGGCTGTTCGACGCGTTCCGCACCGGCGAGCTGCGGACCCTGGTGATCTCCAAGGTCGGCAACTTCTCCATCGACCTGCCCGAGGCGGCGGTGGCGATCCAGGTGTCCGGCACGTTCGGGTCACGCCAGGAGGAGGCCCAGCGACTGGGTCGGGTGCTGCGCCCGAAGGCCGACGGCCGGCAGGCGCACTTCTACACTGTCGTCTCCCGGGACACGATCGACACCGAGTACGCGGCACACCGGCAGCGCTTCCTCGCCGAGCAGGGGTACGCGTACACGATCGTCGACGCCGACGACGTCCTCGGACCGTCCCTGCCGTCCTTCGACTGACGCGCTCAGGCCTCGGTCAGCGGGAGAAGCGGTCGACCAGCACCGCGAGCCGGCGGTCGTGGCCTTCCCGGCGAAGCCTGCCGCTGCGCATGAGCGTGACCAGACCGTGCAGGCCACTCCAGAACGTCTCGGTGAGGACCTCGAGGTCACCGTCTCCGGCGAACGGGCGCACCGTCTCGGCCAGCTCGGCGAAGCCGCGGGCGAGGTCGGTCGGCACGTCCGAGCTGGCGAACGGCAGGTCCACGGCGAGGGTGAACATCGCGTCGTAGAGCGCGGGCCGCTGCTCGGCGAACCTGACGTACGCGGCCGCGACGTCGGCGACCGCCTGTCGCGGGTCGGCGACGGACGCGCGGGCGGTCACCAGCGTGGTCGCCAGTTCGGCGAAGCCCTCGACGGCGACCGCCGCCATGATGGCGTCCTTGCCCTTGAAGTGGCTGTAGAGGACGGGCTGGCTGTACTCGATCTCGGCGGCTAGCCGCCGGGTGGTCACCGCGTCCCAGCCTTCCGCCAGGGCGAGGTCGCGGGCGGCGGCGATGATGGCGCGTTCCCGTTCCGCCCGCTCGCGCTCCCGGCGCGTCTGAGTCGACATGACAACAACCCTAGCACCGCTAGCGCCGCTGTCATTGCTCTGCTAGCGTTGCTCCTACATCTAGCGGCGCTAGCAACTGGAGCGGATCATGTTGTCACCCCTGGCCTACGGACTCGCCATCGTGCTCAGCCTCTTCGTCGTCTTCATCGGCGCGCGGTTCCTGCTGGTGCCGCAGGCCGCAGCAGCCGGGTACGGCGTACCGGCCCGACCGGACGGCGATCCCGCCTACCTCACCGTCAAAGGACTGAAGGACCTCACCTTCGGGCTGATCGGCCTCGCCCTGATCGCCTTCACCACTGCCGACGCGGTCGCGTGGTTCATGCTGATCGTCGCGCTCGTCCCCCTGGGCGACACCCTCATCGTGCTGCGCAACGGCGGCACGAAGGCCGTAGCGTTCGGCATCCACTTCGCGACGGCCGCAGTAGTCCTCCTCGACGCCGCCCTCCTGTTCGCCCTGTAACGCCCCACGCTTCCCTAGTGATCAAAAGGTTCGCGCGGCCCTGATCGACTCGGCTTCGTGAAAGTCGCGGCATCCGGGGCACGTTGATGCCCCGGGTTTAGCGAAACCGAGTCGATCAAGGGAGAAGAGCGCACCGGCCCGGGACCAGCATCGGTCCCGGGCCGGCAGTCACGCGGATCTGACTACTTGATCAGCTTCCAGGGGCCGTTCGGGTCGCCCGGCTGCTGGCCGCGCGTCCACCACTTCGCCTCGTAGGCGTGTCCCTTGAAGGACACCCGGTCGCCGGCGTTGTACACCTTTGTCAGCGTCCAGGCGGCCGGGCTGTTGTCCGGCGGGGTCGGGGCGATCTCCTCCCACGACCCGTTGCGGTCACCCGGCTTCTGGTTGCGGGTGTACCACTGGGCCCGCCACTTCTTACCGTCGTACATCGCGACGTCGCCCGAGTTGAAGATCCGCGACGCGGTCCAGATCGCCGTACCGTCCTCGGTCATGGCGATTTCCTGCCACGCGCCGTTGGCGTCCGCGCCCGGCTTCTGGTTCCTCGTGTACCAGGAGGCCCGGAACACCCGACCCTGGTAGGTCACCCGGTCACCGTCGTTGTAGACCGTCGACGAACTCCACTGTGGTGGCAGGTTCACCGCCAGGGTGGCGGTGGCCTCGACCGCGGTGAGGTGGTCGTCACCCGGGTACGAGGCGGTCAGCGCGTGCTGGCCTCCGGCCAGGCCCACCGGCAGGGTGAACGTCGCCGTGCCGTTGGTCAGCGTGGCCGAGCCGCGCACTGTCGTGCCCTCGCGCAACTCCACCGCGCCGGTGACCGGCGTGCTGCCGGCGGCGACCTGCACTGTCACCGTCGCCGCCGTGCCCCAGGCGGTCGGGGTGGTGGTGACGGTCATCGTCGGGACCCTCTTGGCGGTCGTGAACACCGCCGGCTGGGCCACCGCCTCGCCGCCGTCGGCGCTCTTCGCCGAAACGATCCAGCCGTACGAGGTGCCCGGCTGGAGCTTGTCCCACGTCGTCGTGGCCACGTCGTTCGAGGTGACCTCGTCGGTGCCGATCGTGCCGGCCGGCACGTACGCGGCGAGCGAGTCGGTGGTGAACGACGTCTTGCGGGTGGTGAGGTCCACCGGCAGGGTCAGGTTGTCCTCCGAGCCGTTGTAGCGCGGCTTGGGCTGGCTGCCGTCCTGGCGGATGTCGTACTCGGTCGCCCCGAAGTTCTTGAGGAACGGCGAGTACGTGTCGATGTGCATCTCGGCCCGGTCCACGTCGAACTGGAGCAGCCGCAGGAAGCTCGCCCCGAACTGCAACCGGTCGGTCGCCTTGTGGTCCGGTGTGCCGTCGCCGTTGACGTCGATGGTGCCGTCGGCGGCGACCTGGTTCGGCCACAGCTCGGCGGCGGTGACCGTGTAGAACTGGTAGTCGGCCAGCAGCTCGACGACGTCGTGGCTGACCGTCACGCCGATCTTCGACTTCAGGTTGGTGCCGACGCCGTGCTCGTGTCCGGCGAGCACCAGGAAGACGTTCGGGTTGGTCTCGACGACCTGCTTGAACAACGGCGAGCCGTCCGGAGCGGAGAAGTCCGCGCCGCGACCGTCGGGGTTGGCCGACGGCTTCAGGTAGTCGTGCGAGAGCAGGATCCCGTTGCGGTCCTTGTACCGCTTGAAGATCGAGTCGGCCCACTTGGCCTCGGCCGGCGTGACGCCGTACGACAGACCGACCGCCACGAAGTCCAGGCCACCGGCGGAGAACAGCAGGTAGTTGTTCTGGTTGTCCTTGCCCGGCGTGACCGAGCCGTCGGCGTTCGTCCTCTCGTCCCAGGCGTGGTATTCGGTGCCCTTCGGCCAGGCCTTCGCCGTCCCGTAGTACCGGTCGGCGCTGAAGGTCCGACTGAACCGGGAGGTGGGGCCGGTCTCGGCGCCCAGTTGGTCGTCGTGGTTGCCCGCGATGACCTGGTTGACGACACCGTTGTCGTCGAGGATCTTCTGAAAGCCCGAGGCGGTGGCGAGTTCCTTCTCCACCTGCTCGTTCAGGCCGGGCCGCTTCAGCGAGCCGTCCGGGTTCTTGGCCAGCGGGTCGTAGTAGTCGTTCTCGATGACATCGCCGGTGTGCGCGGTGTACGCGATCTTGCGGCTGTCCGCGTTGTCGGCGATCCACTGCATCTGGTCGCGGTACGCGGCCGACCAGATCGCCTGCTCCTCGGCGGTCTCGACGTCCGAGGGCTCGGCGTTGCCGTCGAAGTCGTCGTACGTGCCGCCGGCCGCGCCCTCGGTGACGTACTGGGTGTCGGTGAAGTGCGCCAACGAGAAGTCGTACGACGCGGGGTCCTCGAAGCGGTCCTTGTCGTTCTGCGCCGTCGAGTCGCGCGGCGACAGATCGTCGGCGAACGGGTCCTCGCCGGTGACCAGCACGTGCACGACACCGCCGTCGCGGTAGCCGGCCTCGACCGACGCGGTCAGGACGGTGTCCTGACCGGCCTTGCCACGCAAGCTGGTGAGCACGACCCACTTCCCGGTGGCCGGGTTCCAGGCGCGCAGCGCCACGATTCGCGCCGGGTCGATGCTGCCCGACCAGCGCAACGTCGGCTCCTGCTTGGTGGCGCCCAGCGGCAGGTCGTACCGCTGGAAGACCACCCCACGGCCGGACGGGCTGTCGATTGTCGAGCCGTCGAGCGGACGCAGCGACGTGACGTCCACGCTCCGGTCGTGCTGGACGTCGAGCGTGGTCGGCACGTCGGCCGCCTCGCCCTGGTAACCCTTGGTCGGCAGGACGACGTCGGCCTTGGTGAAGGTCGCGGTCAGACCGACACCCCCGGCACCAGGAATCCGGGCGGACAGCTCCGCCGAGAGCGGGTCGGTGTTCCGGACCGTGGCGTTCAGCTCGGTCGGGACGTCCGGGATGCTCGCGCTGCTGAAGCGCACCTCGCGGGTCGCGGTGTTGCCGAGCGCGTCGGTCGCCGTCATCGCGATAACGTGTTCGCCGGCCGGCAGGCCGTGACCGATCTGGTCGCCCTGCTTGACGACCGCGCCGTCGAGCGTGATGGCCGGCGTGCCGACAACCCCGCTGGCGTCCTTGACCGTGAGGTTGAGCGCCACTGTCGACGTCAGCCGCTGACCGGCCGCCGGGACGCTGCTGGCGATCTCCGGCGCGGTGTTGTCGGTGGTGAACCGCCGCGTGGACGTCCTGTCGCCGACGACCGCCTTGATGGTGTGAACGCCGTCCGCGATGGTCGTGGTGTCCACGTCGGCGCGCTTGCCCAGCGCCGGCAGCGCCGAGCCGTCCTGGGCGGTGACGTCGAACAGGACCATCGTGGTGAGGCCACCGTTGAAGCTGCTGCCGCAGGTGCCGTCACCGACGTACGTGGTCACCGGCGAGCCGGCCGGGTAGGTGGCCGAGCCGATGGTGACGGTCGTCTGCGCGACCGAGCGGGTCAACCGGGTGGCCTTCGCGCCGCTGGGCAGCAGCTCGAAGTCCCGCAGCGTGAAGTCGTCGTAGTTGTCGCAGCCACCCGGCTTGGCACTGCCGTGGTCGCTGCCCGCGACGAACTCCAAGGCGTTGACGCCGGGCACCAGCCACTCGTTCGGGAAGGCGAGGTCGGCGACCTCCTTCTCCCACATCCCGATCTCCAGCGGGATGCCGTTGACCAGCACCTTGTTGTCGTACCCGTTGTCGCTGCCGTTGCCACCGACGAACGCCTTCAGGTGCGCGTCGCCGCCGCTGGCGAGGGTGTCGACGGTGCGGGTCGTCGGCGCGTCCGCGACGGTGAAGTGGAACTCGGCGTCCTTGTTGGCGCCGCAGGTGCCGTCGCCCAGCGCCAGGGACGCGGCGGTCGTCTCCGCCTTCGTCACGGTCGTGCCGCTGGTGGTGACCAGGTACGTGGTGCCTGCCGTCACCGTGCCCGCCGTGCTCAGCGTGAGGTTGGTGGCCTCCCGCATGAGCGTGAAGTCGTCGTGGTTGGCACAGGTAGCGCCGTTGAGCGTGCCGTTGTAGTCGCCGGTGCGCACCTGTACGACGTTGTCGCCGAGGTGCAGGAACCGGTTCGGGAACGCCAGCCTCACGGCCTCCGCGCCGAGCGCGCCGTAGTCACCGCCGAGGTCGACCCGGTGGCCGTTGACCAGCGCGTAGTTCTGGTAGCGGGCCTCGATCGAGTTGCCCGCCTCCACGGTGAGGCCGAGAGTGGCGGTGCCGGCAGCCAGCGTCTCCGCGTTCTCGGCCGGCTTGTCGTCGATCGCGAGCGACTCGACGCGGTCCTTGCCGTCCGTCGCGAGCGCGGCGATGACCGGCTGGGTTCCGCGTACGCGAGCGCCGTCACCGGGCGTGACGACGGCCGCGCCCGCCGGGGCGTTGTTGACGTCGACCGTGACGCTCGTCTTCGCGCCCGACAGGCTCGTCGCGCTGACGGTGTGCGTACCGTTGGTCAGCTTCGTGGTGTCGAGGTCGGTACGCAGGCCGGACGTGCTGCCCGGTTCGCCGGAGATGACGAAGGTCAGGTCCTGGTTGAGCAGCTTCGCCGAGCTGCCGCAGGTGCCGTCGCCGAAGTTGTAGCTGAACAGGTTCTGCTCGCCGTCGGCGACCACGCCGAGCAGGCTGAGGCTGATGCTGCTCAGCGCGTAGTCGTCGTAGTTGGGGCAGCGGCCACCCTCGCCGTTCGGCAGTTCCTCGTAGCCGACGGCGGTCTTCGTGGTGGTGTCGACCCAGTTCGCACCGGCGTGGACCGAGACGGTGTTCGGGCCGGGCTTCAGCCAGTCGCCCGGGAAGTCGAGGGTGCCGACCCGTCCACCCGGGACGTCCGGGAAGTAGACCCGGTCGGCCTCGGCCGTGTGCCCGTTGACGGTGAGGTAGTTGCGGTAGCGGGCCTCGGTGCCGTTGCCACCCATCTCGAACGCGAAGTGGGCGGTGCCTGCGGTCTTGTCGGCGGCGATCTTGTCGCCGTCGACCGCAAGCGTGGTCACGGAGTCGTTCTCGGTGACCGGCTCGACGACGACAGGCACCATGCCCTCGACGTTCTGCCCGTCGCTCAGACTGATCAGCGGCGTGATCGCACTGGCCGGCACGGCCACCGCTCCGGCCAGCGCCGGATGCAGGGTCGTCGCCGGTCCGGCGATGAGGACGAGCGCCATCGCGGACAGGAGTCCGCGTGTTCGCTTCCGGCGCGCACGTTGTTCGTGCGTCATGGCGGGGTTTCTCCTTTGTTGGGTGCGAGGATCCGCCGACGCCGTGATGCCGACTGCGGCGGGCAGGGGGGCCGCCCTGGTGGCGGCCGGTCTCAGGACGACGGTCGAACGCGGCTGACCCGTCGGCGACGTACCTGCCGTCGCAGGATCGAGACAGCGGCCGCGACGAGCAGGAGGGGGCCGACGGCCAGGGCTGCCAGCTGGGCCGTGCCGCGGTCGTGGCCCGTCCCGCTGTCGGCAGCCGCTGACGGTGGCGCGTCGCCGAGCAGCCAGTCGTGGAAGTACGCGTCGGGGCCGTACACCTGGCGTTTGCCCTTGGGCCCGGTCGCCACCGTCCGGTACGCGGGGTCCAGGTCGCTCAGCATCCGGATTTCGATGCGGGCGACACCGATCGGGCCTGGGCAGGTGTAGTCGACGTCCACACCGGAGTCGCTCGCCTTTCCGACGACGCCGGCGCACGCGTGCCCGTCGCTGCTGACGGTCATCTGCCTGAGCAGGTAGTTCGCGAACAGCTTAGATCCGGCGAGGATCGTCGCGTCCTTCTCCCGAGTGTCGACGGCACCGTCGAGCAGGACGCGGTCCTGCGGCAGCAGGCCGAGGTGGACGCCGAGGAGAGTCAGCTCGTCGACACCGCCCGGCTTCCACCTCAGGTGCACCACGTCGGGGCGGGCCGCGTCCGCCGCGATGGTCACGGTTTGCGGATAGCCGTAGGGGTGGGCTGCGGCGGGGACCGCCGGTGCGAGCAGGGCGAGGGTGGCCGCCGCCGACATCACGACGCGGCGGGGCCACCGAGCGGTTTCGGGCATGCCAGCGCTCCGGTCTACAGGGCTGTGGCACGCCGGTGGGCGCGGCCGTTCAGTGACCCTGCCGGCCGTTGGCGAACTCGCCAGGCGAGCTTGATGAGAAACGGGCGCAGCGAGGGTGAACAGTTAGTTGATCAACTGCGCTCTGCTCATGCGGCGCTGAGCTTCCGTAGGACGTACTGGTTGAGGCTCATGCCATCCTCGGCGGCGTGGATGGCCAGCTCGCGGTGCAGGCTCTCGCCGACGCGCCGGTTGAACTTGCCCGAGTAGCTGCGCTCGGCGAACGGCTGCGGCACCGTCTCACCTTCCGGGTGAAGGTACGGTGTCCAAGACATCACGACGCTCGAGTTGAACTGGAGATGAGCGTGGTTGAACAGCGCCGACAGACAACCCAGCCTGTCGCTTGGTTCTTGGACCTCCACCGCCGCGGCCTCCTTGACCTCGATCCGCCCTACCAGCGTCGTAGCGTATGGAATCAGTCCTACAAGGACTACTTCGTAGACACGGTTCTCCTCAACTATCCCGCGCCAGCCGTCTTCATCTTCGAGGACATCACCGACGAAGGCGTTACCAATTACGCCGTTGTAGACGGAAAGCAGCGCCTGCAGACAGTCTTCGAATTCATTAATGGAGAGTTCCCGGTAAGCGAGAAGGCCTCGATCCCGCGACTTTCGGGAATCTATTTTCCCGACTTGGGCAGCGCGGAGAAACGAAGCGTCTACGCCTACCAGTTCTCGATCGAGTTTTTGCCGTCAACCGACGAAGGCACTCTGAGCAACATCTTTGACCGCATCAACCGGAATGTGGCGAAACTGACACCTCAGGAACTGAGGCATGCAAAGTACTCAGGCTTGTTCGCCACTGCCGCAGAACGACTGACTGCAGAGATGCTGCGGAAGCTTCCGAATGACTTCCCTCGAATCGCGGCGTCTTCGCGGCGGCAGATGAAGGACGTCGAACTGGTTGTTCAACTACTACTTCTGACCGAACGGGGTATCGAGTCATACTCGCAGAACGATCTCGATGCAGCTTACAGCGAGAGGGATGAGGACTGGGAGAACGGGCCGGAAGTAGAAGAGGAATTCAATACGGTCATCGCAGTCATTAGGTCATGGGCTGATAGAATTCAGGCAGGGGAGGCAAAGCGACTGCGAAATCAAGCAGACTTTTACTCCCTCTACGGCTCGATCCTAGAGTTGGACCGCGCCGGCAGCCTTCCAGATGCATCCACCGCTACGGCGCGACTCGACCACTTTTTTGCAGCTGTGAATAACGACGGCATTCGCGCTAACCTTGACCACGCACGCCGATATTTTGAAGCCGCAAGATCAGCCTCTAATGACCTAGCACAACGACGGGACAGAATAGAGATCATTCGGGACGTAATCGTGGGCAAAAAGTAGAGATGCCCGCCCCAGAACGATTGCGGCTCGCATACGAGCAGAGCGCGCCGCTTCTCCGGGAGCTCAGAGATTATGTCTCGAAAACCCTGCGGCCGTATTGCGACTCGAAGAAGTTCATGTTTCTCGATCGCATCAAAGACTTAGAGTCCTTGAATGAGAAGCTCGAAGGCGGTCGCTTCTCCTCATGGGAGGATCTCGACGACCTTTACGCATGCACCATAGTGATTCCGGTGCCTGAGCTAGAGGGTGAGGTGCTGCGCAAGCTGGCTCAGAGCTTTCAACAAATCAATACTAGAGATCGCAGTCAAGCAAAGAAGGCGCCCGACGTCTTCCGCTTCGACGGCCTCCGATGGTATGGAAGGATGAGAGCCGAGGAAGCAGCAAGGCGACAGCCTGGACTTGGAGACGTAACTTTCGAGGTCCAAGTACTAACTGCTTTTGAGCATGCACTTTCGCTAGTTACCCACGATCTCGTCTATAAGGCAGACAACGCCGACTGGAAGCGACTGCGCCTGGCCGCCCAACTGAAAGCCGCAGTAGAGCAGATTGAGCTAATTATTGTTGCTTTCGACCATGCAGCCGACTCCGTTCGAGTCTCACCCTGGCCGGAAATGGAAGTAAAGACTCTGCTCATTGACGGCTTCAAGGCGTTGGTAGGCCGCGGCTTGATACCCGAAGCTCTCGTGCCGGGAAGCTGGCGACGCTTTGCCGACAACGTCGTCCAGCTCATCCAGACTTTCGATCGGAACCCACAAAAGCTTAAAGACTATGCGGAGAATCTACTTCGGGAAGCGGAAGCCGACCTCAGCGCGCACGATTCCTCGGGGCCACCTCTGAGCGGGTCTCTGTTCAGGTACGTCTTGTCCCTGGTTCAGCGCCCCTCCGTAGGCGGAAACCTCAACCGATTTGTTGTTGTTGAGTCCTCGGATTTGGGAGAGCTGTATGGGATTCAACGAGTTGGGAGGCCCTTCCGTTTTCCGCAGCATCCTGAGTAGTTCCTAGGGCCTCGCGCCACGTCGAGGCCCACCCCGTCGACGGACCATCGACGTGCCCTTCGAGCGACCAAGCCCTCCGGATCGCCATGACAGGCCGACCTTGACGACCGCGCGGACGTGGCCGAGCGCATCTCCTCGGCTCGCCTGGGTCGATCGGACAAGAAATGGCCTACCAGAACGTGACCTGGCACCGGCCTGTCGTTCTGCGGCTCTTTCGGCTTCCACGCATTTCCCTAGCCGAGCAAAGGTGGTTTGGCTCTGTAAAGCTTGAGCACAATCGCAGGACCGCCGCTTCTCCGCCGACGGAACGGCTGTGTGCTGCCCGGACGGTTGACCAACCCACAGGCGGCCAGCGCGGTCAGCGTCAGGTGGACTCCGCGACGAAGACGCCGCGACCCGGTCGGCCGACCAGCACACCCTGCTTCCGCAGCCTCGCCACCGCCCGGCTGATCGTCGACTGCGAGACGTCGTACGCATCCGCCAGCGCGCGCCCAGAAGGAAGCTGCGACCCAGGCGGGTACGTCCCGTCCTTGATCTTTCTCGTGAGCGCGTCGAGTAGTTCGTCCATTGTGGGTGGGATAGGCACGTGGGGCCCCTTGCAGTCGGTTGGCCCACCCAGTATTGATCAGCCGTTTCGACACAGGCAACACACATAGCACGAGTGACATAAGTGGGTAGCTGACTCACAGACATGCTTGACATAGGTGACTCGGTGGCAATAGTGTCACTGTCGGTGATGCGGTGCTGCTGCGGTCGGTTGGCGCCTCTCGTACCGGTCTCGCATCGCCGCCGAGACCCCACCCCCCGCGCTCCCCCGGCGCGGCCCTGCTGCCGTACCGCCGATCAAGGCTGCGGTCGCAGGGTGGGGCGGTCTCCGCCGCCCGCAACCGGCGGAGGCCGCCCCCTCCACTTCGGCACGACCCGACGAAGGGCGGTCCCCGTGCGCGACCTGATCCACCGGCCGGTGAGCCGACGCAAGGACCGACCACCGACGGCAGCAAGCCAAAACCGATGACCGAACGCTGGGTGATCCACCTGCCGGTCACCGCGCCCGACCTGCTCCGGGCCCGGATTCTCGCCCGGACCGCCGCCCGTGTGCTGGCCCGGCTCAGCGCCCGTGTCGAGCCGGGCGGGGTGACCGTGTCGGCCGAGGACCAGCAGTGCGTACGCCACTGGGTTTTCTGCGATCAGCGACTACCCGGCGGCGGCCGTTGTGCCCTACCGCCCGACCACACCGCGCCCTGCTCCCGGCGAGCCCTCTTCCGGAGATGACCAAGAGGTTTGCGTCACCGATCACGCACTCCGGTGACGCAAACCTCTTGATCAACGCACTCAAGCTGCCCGGCGGGGGCGCGTCAGCCGGCACCGCCCGCGCGGAACGCCACCCAGGCGCCGCTCATCCGGTCGGCCTGGCCGGCGGTGAACATGTCCATGCAGGAGTCCTGCGTGTAGTCCATGAAGTTGTGGATCGGGTCCAGCCCGGGTGCCGTGCAGGAGTCCGCGCCCACCGGGCAGTCGAACTGCGGGGCCGCCTCGCGCGGGGTGTCCGCGACGAAGTCGCCGGACGCCGAGCAGCCGTGCGCGAAGGTGTGCTCCAGCATCAGCCAGTGCCCGACCTCGTGCGTCAGCGTGTCGCCGAGGGCGTACTTGCCGGCCGTGCCGCCCGGCATCGACTCGTCGAGCATCACCACGCCGTCGATGTAGTCGCGGCCGTTGTTGTAGCCCTTCGGGGAGTACGCCCAGCCGAGGAGCCCGCCACCGATGTTGGCCGCGTACACGTTGAGGGTCTCCGAGTCGCCGGTGTAGAGCGCCTTCTTCATGTCGCGCTCGTTCTTGCCCGGCTCGACCGTGTACCAGGCGCTGTTCACCGTCCACGTCGTGTCGACGAGCGAGAACCGGAACGGCGTGTCGGAGGCGTCCGCCGCCGTGCGGCCAGCGTACGAGTCGTTGAGCACCGTCATCTGTGCCGCGATCAGGGTCTTCCAGCGGGCCGTCTCGGCAGCGCTGAAGGGATGCTCGGAGACCATGTGGAAGACCGTCGGCACGGTCACGCTGCCGTTGGGCAGACGCGGCACGTCCTTGATCACGCCGTAGGCGTTGGCCTCGTTCTTCGAGTACAGCGCCGGCTCCTGGGCGGTCGCACCCGCGGTGACCCGGGCGGCGCTCTGCTCGCCGGCGCACGCGGTGACGCCCGGGGATTCGGTCACGGGGGCGGCGGTGGCCAGCGCCCCGGACGCCAGGAACGTCGCGGCGGTAGCGGTGAGGACCGCGAGAACACGTCGACGACCTCCACAAAAGACCCTCTGAGCAGGGCAGATGGCGCTGTAACGGAACAGAGTTCGCTAGCGCTGATGGGGGCACTCCGCGCGGCTGCGGAGCATTAAGCTGCTGATCCGGCAGACAGTGGCGAGGCCAGGACGGGGGCGGCGGTGCAGGCCGAAGATCGCATCGAACGGGCCAGGACGCTCTACGAACGGGCCGTGTACAGCGGCGATGCCCGCGTACTGGCGGACGCCGAACGGGACCTGGACGCCGTGGAGGCCGATGCCGCGCTGGCCCGCGGGCGGATCCTGCATGCCCGTTTTCTCGGCGAACGCGCCCGCAGCGGCACCTCACCCGTCGAGGACCCGGCCGAACTGCCGCTGTTCGAGCGTGCGAGCGAGCTGTACCAGTCGCTCGCCGACACCCGCGGCCAGGCCGAGGCGCTGTTCTGGATCGGCTGCCTGCACCAGATCGTCCGGCGCGACAACGAGACCGCCGTTCCGTACCTGGATCGGTCCCGTCAGTTGGCGGCGCAGGTCGGCGACCGGTCGACCCAGGCCGAGGCACTGCGTCACCTGGGCATCGCGGCGCACATGGCCGGTCGGCTGGAGGAGGCGCGCGAACGCCTGGAGGAGTCGTCGCGGCTACGCCGGGAGGTGGGAGCACTGCCGGGCGTGGCCGCCAACATGGTCGGGCTGGCCTACGTCGCCGCCGCCCAGGACCGCCATGCGGACGCGCTCGCGACCCTCGACGAGGCGGCCGCCATCGCACAGGCGCACGGCGCCCACGTCATCGTTCGACAGGTCGAAGAGGCAAGATCCCACATCTAGGCGGGTCAGAGGATTCGGGTGACCTGCTCGGCGGCGACGACCGCGTCCCGGCGCGCGGGGTCGAGGTTGGCGCTGATGACCACCGACGCGCCGGCCGAGAGCGGCGCGAGCAACCACTTCAGCGGCTGCTCGTGCTCGGCCGCGTCGACCAATAGCCGGTCGCCGGCGCGCAGGTCGAGCATCCCGGCGACCTCCCGGGCGAGCGCTCCCCACTGCCCGTAGGTCGTGCCGTCCGCGCTCGCCGGGTCCGACGGGCGGATCGCGGTGTGGTCGGGCGTGACGCCCGCATGGCGAAGCACCTCGGCGGACCAGTCCAGCCAGCCCAGCGGCACGTCGGCGAGCCGGCCCGGCCCGGTGCCGACCAGGTAGCGGTGCGGCGCGTCCGGCACGTCCTCCAACCAGTCGTTCTGGCGCTCGGGCGTCACGAAGACCGCGTCGAACGGCCGGTCGCCACCGGGCTCCAGCACCGGCAGGCCCGCCGTGGCGCGCGGCCGGAACGACACCGCCAGGCCGCACGCCCACGCGCCCAACAACACCGCGGCGGTACGCCAGTGCGGCGGCAGTAGCACCGCTACGCGGCTGCCGGGACCAAGCCCGCAGCCGTCCCGCAGCAGGCTCGCGCTGCGCGCGGACCAGGCGCCGACCTGCTGTGTCGTGAGGTCCACGCGTTCACCGGTCGCCTCGTCGCGGTAGCTGAGCAGCGGGATCTCGGTGGCGGTGGGCGGGACCGACTCCTCGGCCGTGGCGTGTGGCTGCATCCGCGTGCTCCCGGTGGTGACGACGTCCGCACCACCCTACGCAACGACTTTGGTCGCCGTCGTCGTCGGCCGATGGCCGTAGCGCCTGGCCGGGTGGCCCGCGCACGGTAACCGGCGACCCCCGACCGAGCAGCCGAGGAGCGTCCGTGCCGACCGAACCCGATTCCGCCGACAACTCCGGCGCGCCGCAGGCCGCCCCCGACCTCGCCGACCGTCCGCCGCTGCGCCGGCGGCTCGTGCCGGTGGTGGCATTGCTGCTGCTCGCGCCCTGGGCGGCCGAGTGCTCGTGGGGCGGCTTCGCCATCGACGACTTCCTCCCGGTGATCATCGCCTTGGGCCCGATGTACGGCGGGGCCGCGATCCTGATCCGGGAGACCGCCCGACGCCTCGGCGCGGGATGGCCGACGATCGTGCTGCTCGCCGCCGCGTTCGGGGTCCTGCAGGCCGGTCTGGTGGACCAGTCGCTGTTCAACCCCGGCTACCTCGACGACACGCAGTACGCCGACACCCGAGCCGCCGCCGAGGCGTCGCTGGTGCCGGGGCTCGGGTTCAGCCTCCGGCAGGCGTACGACTACGTGGGCAACCACATCCTGCTGACGATCTGCGCGCCGATCGTGTTCGTCGAGTCGTTCCTCGGCGCGAAGCGGCGACGCCAGCCGTGGCTCGGGCGACCCGGGCTGGCCGTGGTCGGGGTGCTCTACCTGCTCGGCAGCCTGCTGGTCTTCGCCTCGCCCGAGGGTCGCAAGAACTTCCTGGCCAGCCCGCTGCAACTGACCTTCGCCACGGCGGTCGTCCTCGCCCTGGTCGCGGCGGCCCTGCTGCCCCGCTGGCGTCGTACCCACCCCCGCCGCGCCCGCCGGGTGCCGCACCCGCTCTGGGTCGGCCTGCTGGTGTTCCTCGCCCATTTCTTCACCGACGTGACGCCCGGCTGGGCAGGGGTGCTCGTCGCGCTGGCACTCGCGGCGGCGGTCGGCGCACTTGTCGCGTACTGGTCGAGGGGCGCGCGCTGGGGGCAGCGGCACGTACTCGCCGCCGCCTCGGCGAACGTGGTCAGCGCCGCCGCCTTCGCGTACCTGGTGCCGCCCTACTCCCCGGCGAGTCCGGCGGCGGCCCTGGCCGGCGACGTCGCGGTCACCGTCGTCACCGTGGCCCTGGTCTGCGGCGCGTGGTGGCGGCTGCGCCCTGCCACTTCCGGCCCGGCGTCCACAAGCGTGGACGCCGGGCCACCCGCCGCTACTTCGACATCATGACGATGTCGGTCGGGCGTTCGACCTGCACCGGGACGCCGTAGTCGAACAGTTGAAGCGTCGAGGTGCCCGTCCCCTGGTCCAGTCGGCCCTTCGCCGTCGACTGCCAGCTGAAGGTGAGCGCCACCATCGCGATCCGGCTGTCGCGGTCCAGCGTGACGTCCCCGGCCGTGCTGGTCGACCCGTCCCGATCCGCCGTCGTGTACGCGAAGTGCAGTGTGCCGTCCGGGTTCTCGGTGACCGTCGCGTTCGCGCTCCTCAGCGCCGCGAACAGGGCGGCCGGGTCGGGTGCGGCGGCGCCCAGCACGGCATTCCCGTCGCCCTGTAGCGAGAGGCGGTCGTACCTACCGGGGTACTGCCCGTAGCGGCCGTACGTCTCGCCCGGCCCCTTGTCGGCCGGCAGCTCGCCCTGCGGCCGTTCCGCGCCCTCGTAGCGGGTGCCGTCGATCAGCAGCTCGACCTGGATGGAGTCGTCGTGCGGCACGCGGACGTACCCGGTGGCGGTCCTCGGGTCGAACGCACCCTCGTACGTCAGCCCACCCGGGCCCGAGTTGGTGAGGCGCATCCGGTAGCTGATGTTCTCGCTGGCGGTGGCCGCCGAGACCAGGCGCAGCGCCGGCGGGACCGGCTGTGCGGCCTGGGCGGTGACGCCGGGGCGCTCGGGTGGGGCGTTCGTCGTCACGGTGACGGCGGTGCCGACGCCCAACGCCAGCAGTGCGCAGGTCGTACCGGCCAATGCGGTGGCCCGGCGGCGGCGACCCTGCCGGCCGCGCTCGATCAGCGCCCGCACGTCCGGGGCGGAATCCGGTTCGCCGTCCACGAGGTCGTGCAGTCCGCGTACCAGACGGTCGTCGATGTCGTTCATGACTGTCACCTGCTCACCGAGTCGAAGGAGTTGTCCAGGAGGTGTCGCAACGTGCCCAGTGCGCGGGCGTTCTGGCTCTTGACCGTCCCCAGTGAGCAACCCAGCACCTGGGCGACCTCGCGCTCACTCAGGTCCTCGTAGTGACGCAGCACCACCACCGCGCGTTGCTTCGCCGGCAGCGCCAGCAGCGCCCGGCGCAGGACGTCGGCGTCGGGGTCGCCGCCGTCGCCCAGGGCGGCCCGGTCGGGGACGTCCGCGACGAGGCTCTCGCGTCGGCGTCGCCGCCAGACCGAGGTGTGGTTGTTGACCAGCGCCCGGCGCAGATAGGCGTGCGGGTCGTCGAGCCGGGACAGCCGCCGCCACCGCTCGTAGACCCGGACCAGGCTGTCCTGGAGCAACTCCTCGGCCCGCCACCGGTCGCCGCAGAGCAGCATGGCCAGCCGGATATGTCGCTCCCACGCCACCTCGACGAACGCGACGTAGGACCGGTCCGTCGCGGACAGGGGTTTCTGTTGGTCGGTCACGCCCCTACCACGCGGCGACCCCGCAGAAGGTTGTCGCGGCGGCCACCCTTCACAGGCCGGACGGTGTTCAGAACTGGTCGCGGGCCCGGGCGCCGGCCTGGATGAGCCGGTCCAGAACCGCGCGAGCACCGGCGAGCTGGTCGATGGACGTGGTGATTCGATCGCGCTCCACCGCGAGAGCGTCGAGGAGCTCGGGGCAGGTGGGAGCCAGCACGGTGGCGTCATCCGGGATGCAGGGAAGGATCTCGGCGATCGCTGCGGTGTTCAAGCCGGCGGACAACAACAGTTGGATGTGCCGCACCACCCGCAGCGCCTGGGGGTCGTAGTGACGGTAGCCGCTGGCGAGACGGGCCGGTCGCAACAGGCCCTGCTCCTCGTAGTAGCGCAGGGCGCGTGGGGTGGTGCCGGCCTCCCGCGCCAGTTCGCTGATCCGCACACCGACAGCAGATCAGGGCTTGACCTTCACGTCAACGTAAAGGTTTAGCGTCGTCGCTGTGACACACCGCAACCTGGACGATCAATCCGCCGCCGTCGCCGTCCTGGGGCTCGGCCCGATGGGCCGGGCGCTGGCCGCTGCGTCGCTCGCCGCCGGCCACCCCACCGTGCTCTGGAACCGCTCACCCGCCAAGGCGGCCGCGTTGGTGGCCCAGGGGGCGATATTCGCTCCGACGGTGGCCGAAGCCGCAGACCGGGCATCTGTCGTCATCGCCTGCGTCATCAACTACGAGGCGGTCCGCGCCATCCTGTCGGGGCTCAAACGACCGCCGAGCGGGACGTTCGTCAATCTCAGCAGCGGGCACGCCGCCGAGGCGCGGGACATGGCGGGCTGGGCGGCGCAGCGGAATGTCAACTACCTGGACGGCGCCATCCTGACGCCCGCGCCGACCATCGGGACAGCGGCCGCGACAATCCTCTACAGCGGTTCGCGAACCCTTTTCGACGAGAGCCTTCCCTGGCTGGAGAGCTTCGGTGGCACCAACGCCTACCTCGGCGCGGATGCCGGGACGGCAGCAGCGTACGAGATGGCTCTGCTCGACCTGTTCACCATGTCCGTCGGCGGGCTCGCGCACGCCTTCGCCCTGGCCATGACCGAAGGGATCGCCCCGACCGCGTTCGCTCGCTTCGCCAGAGGAATCGGTGGCTTGTTGCCCGACATGGCCGACCGGTTCGCCGATCAACTCACGTCCGGGTCCTTTGCCGCCGACATCTCCAGCATCGCGTCGGCGGGCTCAGCGGTCGCGCACGTCCGCGACGCCGCGGCCGTGCGCGGTGTCGACCCCGCGCCACTACAGGCCGTGCAATCGATCATCGAACGGGCCATCGCGGCGGGCCACGGAGGCGACAGCTACGCCAGGCTGGCCCGGTCGCTCGTCCCAGCCCATCCGGCAGGGGCGGCAGGGGCGGCGGAGGCGGCACGCTGATCTCGGTCGGCGGAGGGCCGCATACCGCGACTTGCACGTGCGGGGCCGCCCCACCTTCGCGTCCTTTGCTCTGCTTCAGCCAAGGAAACACACACGCTCCGTGCGGGCACACCTGGGCGCTCATTCTCGCCAAAGATGCAGAACAGCAGGTAGACGCCGGTGTTTCCTCGGTTGAAGCAGAGCAAAGGGGTCGAGCAAGGTGGGCGGGGGCAGCGGAGGCGATCACACTGAGCGACAGGTGGCGACGGTGCCGGTCGCGCACCTGTGGGCGACCCGAATGACCGGGCTGGGCTAGCGTCCGCCGGGCAGTTCCGGGCCGCCATCGAGGAGCGCGGCCAGCAGGTCGCCGTACTCCTCGACCCGGTCCAGGACCTCGGCGGCGGTGAACTGGCGGACGGCTGGCTTCCGGCCGCGCGCGCCGGCCTCGACCTCGTCCCACGTCAGCGGCGTCGAGACCGACGGCGTCCGCTGGGCGCGCAGAGAGTACGGCGCGACGGTGGTCTTCGCCGCGTTGTTCTGGCTCCAGTCGATGAAGGCCTTGCCGGGGCGAAGGTTCTTCGCCATCTTCGACACGATCAGCTTCGGGTGGGCCTTCTCCAGCTCCTGGGCGACCCGACGCGCGTAGGCGGACACGTCGTCGGCGGACTGGGTGCCGGCGATCGGGCAGCAGAGCTGCATGCCCTTCTTGCCGGACGTCTTCGGGTACGAGTCGATGCCGTCGTCGGCGAGCCGGTCACGCATCAGCACGGCGACCGGGCAGCACTCGGCGAGCCCGGCGGGCGGCCCCGGGTCCAGGTCGACCACCATCATGTCCGGGTTCTCGTCGACCTTCCACTGGGGCGTGTGCAGTTCCAGCGCGGCGAGGTTGGCCAGCCAGACCAGGGTGGGCAGGTCGTCGGCGACCACGTAGTCGATGGTCTCCCGGCCCTTGGTCGACCCGGGCGCGGGCAGCGTCTCGACGCGTACCCAGTCCGGGGTCGCGGCCGGTTTGTTCTTCTCGAAGAAGGACTTGTCGTCGACCCCGTTGGGAAAGCGGATGCGGGTGACCGGCCGGTCGGCCAGGTGCGGCAGCAGCACCGGCGAGATCCGGGTGTAGTAGTCGATCACCTCGCCCTTGGTGAAGCCGACCGCCGGATAGAGCACCTTGTCCAGGTTGGACAGCTCAAGCGCGCGGCCCTCGACGTCCACCCGCAGCTTCTCAGCCGGCATCGTCGACCTCCTCCGGCGGCTTGTCCGGGCGCAGGCGCAGCACCCGGGGGAAGCGCAGCCGGCCGTCGGGAGTGCGCTGGCCGTACTTCACCTCCACCACCACCCGTGGTTCTACCCAGATGGCGCCCCGGGCATCCTCGCGCGGCACCCCGGGCGCGAACGGTGACGCGCCCGAGCGCAGCGGCTCCAACTCGGCGAGGAGCTGCCGTTCGATGGCCGCCCCGATCCCGCCACCGACCCGACCTCGGTAGATCAGCCGGCCGTCCGGGCCGGGCACCCCGACCAGGAGCCCGCCGATGCGCCGCGCGCCCGGCCGCCAGCCCCCGATCACGAAGTCGCCGGTCACCTCCAGCTTGACCTTCACCCAGTCGGGGGAACGCACCCCGGGGCGGTAGACCGCGCCGACCCGCTTGGCCATCACCCCCTCCAGGCCGTGCTCGCCGGCCGCCTCGTACGTCGCCGGACCGTCGGCGAACATCGGCGGCACCGCCCACCGCGCGCCGCCGAGCGCGAGCGCGTCCAGGGCCTCCCGGCGGCGCTCGTACGGCCAACCCGTCAGGTCGTCGCCGTTCAGCCGCAGCAGGTCGAAGATCATGTACGTGACCGGCATGACCGCCGCCAGCCGGGCCGCCTTGTTGCGGTCCCGCACGTGCATCCGCTCGGCCAGCGCCGTGAACGACGGCTGCCCACCCTCGCCGAGCAGCACCACCTCGCCGTCGAGCAGCGCGTCGTCGACCTGCTCGGGCAGGGTGGCCAGCTCCGGGTAGGCGGCGGTGATCTCCACGCCGGAGCGGGCATACAGGTGCTGGGCTCCGCCGGAGATGTCGGCGAGCGCACGGACGCCGTCCCACTTGAACTCGTACGCCCAGCCGTCACCCGCCGGGAGCGGCCCGGTCATCGCGAGCATCGGCTTGAGCGGCGCGCCGGGCACGACCCGACTGTAGTAGCAGGCCGAACACCTCGCGTCAGGTTCTTCCGGATGCGAGCATGGTCGATACCGGGGAAGGGAGCGCAGGATGCGTGCCATCTGGAAGGGAGCCGTGTCGTTCGGGCTCGTCTCGATCGGGGTGAAGCTCTACTCCGCCACCGAGGAGAAGGACATTCGGTTCCACCAGGTGCACCGCGAGGACGGCGGGCGCATCCGCTACAAGCGCACCTGCTCGGTCTGCGGCGAGGAGGTCACCTACGACGACATCGCCAAGGGCTACGACATCGGCGGCGGCGAGATGGTGATCCTCACCGACGAGGACTTCGCCGACCTGCCGCTGACCAGCTCCCGGGCGATCGACGTGCTGGAGTTCGTTCCCGCCGAGCAGGTCGACCCGATCCTCTACAACAAGGCGTACTTCCTGGAGCCGGAGGGCACCGCCACCAAGCCGTACGTGCTGCTGCGCGACGCGCTTCTCGACTCGGAGCGGGTGGCCATCGTCAAGGTGGCGCTGCGCCAGCGCGAGCAACTCGCCACGCTGCGGGTCCGCGAGGGTGTGCTGCTGCTCAACACCATGCTCTGGCCGGACGAGATCCGTAACCCCGACTTCGGATTCCTCGACGAGGACCTGAAGGTCCGTCCCCCGGAGCTGGCGATGGCCAGCTCCCTGATCGACTCGATGACCGGCGAGTTCGAGCCGGACGTCTTCACCGACGACTACCGGGCCGCGTTGCAGGAGGTCATCGACGCCAAGGTGGAGGGTCGGGAGGTCGTACAGCCGGAGGAGGCCGAGCAGGCCCCGGCCGCGGCAGTGGATCTGATGGCCGCGCTGAAGGCATCGGTCGACCGAGCCCGGGCGGCCCGCGGCGAGCAGCCCTCCCGAGGGGGCGGCGGCGAACCGACGCCCATCTCGTCAGCCCGCTCGGCGCAGAAGGCCGCCGAGAACAAGGCCGCCAAGGCGCCCGCGAAGCAGGCCGCGACGAAGAAGACCGCCGAGAAGAAGGTGGCCGAGCCGGCGAAGAAGACCGCCGCCAAGAAGACCCCCGCGAAGAAGGCCGAGCCCGCGAAGAAGACCGCAGCGCGCAAGACCACACCCCGCAAGAGCGCCTGAGGTACGCGGCACCGCCGGTGTCCGCCGCACCGGGTACGCTCCGCCGGCCGTCGGCCACCGGAGGAGACCCATGCCGTACACCCCTGACCTGGACCGGTTGTTGACGCCCGGGGCGCGCTTCACCGACCAGCACGGCGCGTACCTCGTCGAGCCCCACCCGGTGGGCGACGTCGTCCTGCCGACCGGGCGGGTCGTCGGATGCGATCCGCTGGTCTGCCCGGAGGCCGAGCCGTACACGGTCGAGGTGACGCCGGGGCGGTACCGCGCCCGCGCCTGGGTGGCCGTGGTGCTGCGGGAGGACGCCGAGGTGGACCGGCGGGTCGCCGCGCTGGAACTGGTGATCTCCGACGAGCCGACGACCCGCTGGGAGCCCGCCATCGTGGGCGACCAGGACGTCGCCGCGCTCGGTGCCGACGACTACTTCGGGTACGGCGTGGACGCCGGCGCCGGCACCCTGGCCGACCCGACCGCGCTCGCCGCCCTGGAGAACTGGGACGAGGAGCGGATCGAGGACGTCTTCATCCCCGCCGAGCTGCCGTCGTCACCGGTTCCGGGGCTGATCACGGCCGTCCTCGACGAGGCCACCGGCGCGAACGTCGTCACCGTGTCCACGGGTTGGGGGGACGGCTGCTACGGCACCTGGATCGGCCGGACCGCCGACGGGCGGCCCACCTCGTTCGTGACCGACTTCATGGTCATCCCGGAGTAACGCCCCGGCGAAGGTGCTCCTGGGCGATCCGAGGCGTCCGGGGCGGGCACGGCGGGCCGCTGGGCGGGTACCGTGTGCGTCGGCTTTCCCCCCGGCACCGGGTGCCGGCCACACCTTCGCAGCAGGGAGTCGACGACGTGAGCGAGCGCACGCAGGAGAACCGGTCGGAGGGCCAGAGCCCGGCGACGAAGGCGGGGCGGCGGCTGGCCGCCCAACTGGCGGCGCAGAAGGCGGCCGAGGCCAAGCGCCGCCGCCAGGCGTGGGCCGGTGGGCTCGCCGGTGTCGCCGTGATGGCGCTGCTGATCGGCGGTTTCGTCTGGATCGACAGCAACCGGGACGACAAGCCCTCCACCGCCTCCGGCGCCAGCCCGTCCGCCTCCGCCGCGGCCCCGGACGCCCCCACCGCGCCGCCCGCACCGCAGCTGCCCGAGGGCTCCGACCCGGCGCTGGGCACCAAGCCGACGGTGAAGGCGGGCACCGGCGAGCTGAAGAAGCTCACGGTCACCCCGGTGATCAAGGGCACCGGCCCGGCGGTCAAGAAGGGGCAGAACATCACCACCAATTACGTGGGCGTCTTCTACAAGGACGGCAAGGAGTTCGACTCGTCCTGGAACGCCGGTCAGCCGGCCACCTTCCCGATCGGTGTGGGCCAGGTCATCCCCGGCTGGGATCAGGGTCTGGTGGGCGTGACCGTGGGCAGCCGTGTGCAGCTCGACATCCCGGGCGAGCTGGCGTACGGCAACGACGAGGCCAAGGCCGGCGGTCGTCCGACCGGTCCGCTGCGCTTCGTGGTGGACGTGCTCGCCGCCCAGTGACCCGCCCGGATCGTCCCGGTTGTCGCCGCGGCGCGATGGAGTTGTTCACATGGGGCTTCCTGCCCGTCACCCTCCGGCAGTAGGTTCGGCGTCACCCCGGGCGGCCCGCCGTCCGGGGTGACCATGCGGACGCGGAACGGCGGAGGTGCGTGTGACGGCGCTGGACGAGCCGGGGCGGACCGCCCGGGTGATGTGGACGTACTTCGAGCCGGTGCACGCGGTCACCTACTTTCACCCCCGGGCCCGCGCCGCGTACGAGGCTGTCGGGTTGCGCGGCTACTGGCGGGGCTACTTCGCCGGCCGTACCGCGCCGCTGGGCGCCGCCGAGGCGCCTCCGGTGATCGCCGCGTTCTTCAGCTTCGCACCGCCGATGGTGAGCCGGGCGCTGCCGGCGATCTGGCAGCTCGCCGCTCCGCAGGAGGCGCTGCGCGCCCGGCTCACCGGCGCGGTGCAGGCTCTCGCGGAGCTGACCTACGAACTGCCCGAGGGGCACCTGGCCGAGGCCGCCGACCTGTTGGAGCGGGCCGCCTCGGCAGCGCAGACCGCCGGTCGGGTGCTCGGCGCGGCCAACGCGGCGCTGCCGGTCGGGGAGTACCCCCTGGCCCGGCTCTGGCAGGCCGCCACCACGCTGCGCGAACTTCGGGGTGACGGGCACATCGCCGCCCTGGTGGCCGCCGGCCTGGACCCGGTGGAGACGCTGGCCTGGCGCGTGGCGGTGGACATGTCGGCCCAGAGCCTGCTCGGGCGGGGCTGGTCCGAGGAGCAGTGGCGGGCCGCCCGGGAACGGCTGACGCGGCGCGGCTGGCTGGCCGGGGACGGCACGCCCACCGAAGCCGGCCGTGCCGGGTTCCAGGCGATCGAGGATGCCACCGACCGGGCCGCCGGGCATCCGTGGCGGGCGCTCGGCCCGGACGACACCGGACGCCTGCGTGACCTGCTGGAGCCGATGGCCCGGGCCTGCCACGGGGTGATCCCGCCCGACAGCCCGATCGGGCTGCCCGCGCTGGCCGCCTGACCGGCGGCCCCTCCGTCGGGCAGGATGGGCGCGTGGTGGATGCGGTGGTCTTCGACCTGGACGGCGTGATCGTGGATTCCGAACCGGTGTGGGAGGAGGTCCGGCGGGCGTACGTGGCGGCACACGGTGGCACGTGGCAGCCCGACACCCAGCGCCGGTTGATGGGCATGAGCACCGGCGAGTGGGCGCACTACCTCAGCGGCGAGTTGGGCGTGCGGCGCACCGCCGAGCAGGTCGCCCACGAGGTGGTGCGGGAGATGGCGCAGCGCTACCGGGAGCACGTGCCGCTGATCGACGGCGCCGACGCCGTGGTGCGCCGGTTGGCCGCGCGGTGGCCGCTCGGGTTGGCCAGTTCGTCGCCGACGCGGCTGATCGCGGCGGCGCTGGACGCCACCGGCCTGACCGACGCGTTCGGCGCGACCCTGTCCACCGAGGAGACCGAGCGGGGAAAGCCGGCACCGGACGTGTACCTGAGCGTGGCGCAGCGCCTCGGCGTCGACCCGGCCCGCTGCGCGGCCGTGGAGGACTCGTCCAACGGCGTGCGTTCCGCCGCGGCGGCGGGGATGCGGGTGGTGGCGGTGCCGCACGGGTCGTACCCCCTCGATCCGGACGCCGCCGGGCTCGCGGCCGTGACGCTCGGGTCGGTCGGTGAGTTGACCCCCGAGCTGGTGGACGGTTTGGCATGACGGGAACGGTGCGGGGTACCGCAGCAGACGGCACGCCGGCGGCGTGCCGCGCCGGCCAGCGAGGGGATCACTGATGAAGGCCATCGTGTACGAGCGCACCGGCGACCCGTCGGTGCTGGAGCTGGTGGATCGGCCGGTGCCCGAGCCGGGTGCGGGCGAGGTGCTGGTCCGGATGGCGGTGTCGGGTGTGAACCCGACGGACTGGAAGTCGCGGCGGGCCTTCCCGCCGGACGGGTGGCAGATCCCGGGGCAGGACGGCGCGGGCGTCGTCGAGGCGGTCGGCGAGGGCGTCGACCGTGAGCTGATCGGCGAGCGGGTCTGGATCTGGGAGGCGGCCTGGCAGCGGCAGTGGGGCACCAGCGCGGAGTACACGCTGGTGCCGGTCCGGCAGGCGGTGCCGCTGGGCGACGCCTCGTTCGAGCTGGGTGCCAGCCTGGGCATTCCGTTCCTCACCGCACACCGCTGTCTGACGGCCGGCGAGTTCATGCCGGACGCGTTGCGCGCCGGCGCGCTGGCCGACCACGTCGTGCTGGTGCAGGGCGGCGCGGGCGCGGTCGGCAACGCGGCGATCCAGCTCGCCCGCTGGGCCGACGCCACGGTGATCGCCACGGTGAGCAGTGCCGAGAAGGCGCAGCTAGCGGCGGCGGCCGGCGCCTCGTACGTGATCAACTATCGCGAGCAGGACGTGGTCGAGGAGGTCGGCAAGATCGCCCCCGACGGGGTCCACACGATCGTGGAGGTCGCCCCGGCGAAGAACTCGGCGATGGACGCGCAGATGATCCGCAACGGCGGGGCGGTCTGCGTGTACGCCGACAACGGCGGAACCGAGATGACGCTCCCGATCCGACCGCTGTACGTGGTGAACGCCCGGTGGCAGTTCGTGCTGGTCTACACCGAGCCGAAGGCGGCCAAGGCGCAGGGCGTGGTCGACGTGGCGGCGGCCGCCAACCAGGGCGGCATCCGGGTGGGCGCGGATGCCGGCCTGCCGCTGCACCGCTACCCGCTCGCCGACACCGCTGCGGCGCACCAGGCGGTCGAGGACTCGGCGGTCGGCAAGGTGCTGATCTCCACCAGCGACGCCTGAACGGGTCGACGGACACCCGATTTCCCCGTCACCGGGACAGAGGCGAACAATTTTCGCAACAATGACGGTGCGGGGTCACCCGCATGGAGCGGGCGGCCCCGGCGCGGTGCGAACGCCGGGGCCGCCCTCTGGGGAGGAATGTCAGGAGTACTCCTCTGCCCATAGGCGACGGTGCCCGTTGAAACGTTACGGTGCTGTCAGCTCCCGGACACTGAGCTCACCTTCGGCGTACCGCGAACGGACGACTTTCTTGTCGAACTTGCCCACGCTGGTCTTCGGCACCGTGTCGATGAACGCCCACCGCTCGGGCAACTGCCAGCGTGCCACCGAGCCGGCCAGGAAGTCCCGCAGCTCCTCGGCGGTCACCGAGGCGCCCTCCCGGACCACCACGGTCGCCAGTGGCCGCTCGTCCCACCGCTCGTCCGGTACGCCCACCACGCAGGCCTCCAGTACGGCCGGGTGACCCATCAGCGCGTTCTCCAGCTCCACCGACGAGATCCACTCCCCGCCGGACTTGATCACGTCCTTCGCGCGGTCGGTCAGCGTGATGTACCCGTCGGTGGAGAGCGTGCCCACGTCGCCGGTGCGCAGCCAGCCGTCGCGGAACTTCTCCGGATCAGGGGCGTCCTCACCGACGTACCGGGCGGTCACCCACGGCCCACGGACCTCCAGCTCGCCCACGGCCGTGCCGTCGGCGGGCAGCGGCTCGCCCGACGGCCCGACGATCCGCGCCTGCACGCCGGCCGGCACGCGGCCCTGCGTGTAGCGGTAGCGCCACGCCTCGTCGCCGGACACCCCGGCGGGCGGACGCGAAACCGACCCCAGCGGCGACATCTCCGTCATCCCCCAGGCGTGGATGACGTCGATCCCGTGCCGCTCGTCGAACGCGTGCATCAGCGCCGGCGGACAGGCCGACCCGCCGACGATCACCTCGGTGAGCGACGAGGTGTCCACGTCGTGGCCGTCCAGGTAGGCCAGCAGGTCGGTCCAGATGGTCGGCACCGCGCCGGCCAGGGTGGGCTGCTCGGCGGCGATCATCTCGGCGATCGGCGCGGCCTGGAGGAACCGGTCCGGCATGATCAGTGACGCGCCGGAGAGGAACGCCGCGTACGGCAGACCCCACGACATGGCGTGGAACATCGGCACGATGGCCAGCTCCCGGTCGGTCGGTCCGAGACCGAAGCCCTCCGGCATGCAGACCTGCAACGAGTGCAGGTAGATGGACCGGTGCGAGTAGGCGACACCCTTGGGGTTGCCGGTGGTGCCGGACGTGTAGCAGAGCGCCGCGGCATCCCGCTCGTCCACCTCCGGCCAGTCGTACACGTCGGGCCGGTCGGCGAGCAGCGCGTCCCAGTGGTGCACGGTGATCCGGTCGCCGGCCGCCTCCTCCAGCGGCGTCGGATCGCCACCGCCGACCACCACCACGTGCCGCACGGTGGCCAACTCGCCGATCACCCGGGCCAGCAGCGGTATGAGCGTGCTGTCGACGAGCACCACCCGGTCCTGCGCGTGGTTGGCGATGTACACGACCTGGTCGGGGAAGAGCCGGATGTTGAGCGTGTGCAGTACCGCGCCCATGCTCGGCACCGCGAAGTAGGCCACCAGATGCTCGTTGTTGTTCCACATGAAGGTGGCGACGCGCTCGTCGCCGGTCACCCCGCACTCGTCGCGCAGCGCGTGGGCCAGCCGGGCCGCCACTCGGCCCACCTCGGCGTACGTCATCCGGCGGGGCTCGGCGCCCGTCCAGGTGACCACCTCGGCCGTGCCATGCACCCCTGCGCCGTGATCGAGGATCCGCGAGACCTGCAGGGGGGCGTCCATCATCGTGCTACGCATGGGTAACAAGCTAGTGTCGGCGGTCACACGTTGGGAACCCCCGTAAATTGTCGCGGGTGAGCATCTCTTGGGCCGACTCGTACGTGGGGCAGTTACGCGCGCTGGCTGGGGACCGGACGCTGATGTTCGTCGGCGCCCGTGCCGTGGTCAGTGACAACGTGGGGCGCATCCTGCTGATCCAGCGCTCCGACAACGGCCAGTGGGCCATGCCCGCCGGGGCGATGGAGTTGGGCGAGTCCATCGCCGACTGCGCGGTACGCGAGGTCCGCGAGGAGACCGGACTGCGGGCGCTACGGGTCTGCGCGTTCGCCCTCTACACCGGCCCGGACCGGACCAGCACCAACATGTACGGGCACACGTACCAGGTCTTCACCACGGCGTTCAAGGTGGAGGACTGGGACGGGCAGCTCACCCGGGTCACCGACGAGACCACCGACGCGGGCTTCTTCGCCCGCGACCGCTTCCCCGCCCCACTCTCCGCATCGGTCCTGGAGACCCTTGCCGATCTGGACGTCTTCGAGAAGACGAACCGGCTGATCCTCAAGTAGCGCGGCGGTGGCGTCCTGCTGGCGGACGCCGCTTCGGTGATGTTCAAGAAGTAGCTCTGATACGGCTGAATCGGGTGCGGATCTGCTGATGAGCGTGATGCCTCTCAGTCATCAAGATGACTGAGAGGCATCACGCTCATTCGGGAGTTGCCCGCCCTGGCGGAGAGGCCCGGGCGAACGCGCGGTCAGATCATCGTCTGGGACTTGGCCTCCATGTCGGCGGCGGCCTCTTCCTTGGACTCGCGGGTCAGCGGCTTGCCGCCCGGTGCCGGCGCCTCGCCGCCGAGCGGGTCGGCCCCGCCCTTGGCACCCTGCGGGCCGGCACCCCGCAACTCGCTGTTGGGCATCGCCAGGGTCACCAGCACCGCCACGATGGCGACGAGCCCTGCGGTCAGGAAGACCAGGTGCAGCGACTCCACGAACGACGCCTGGATGGCGGCCCGGACGGCACCGGGCAGCGCCATGATCGTCGCGGGGTCGTTGATCGAGATGTTCGTGCCGCCACTCGCCGCCACCGCGGCCCGCTGCTCCGGTGGGAGCTGGGCGATCGCACCGGGCAGCCGGTCGGCGAGCTGCGAGTTGAGCCGCGACGAGAGCACCGTGCCGAGGATCGCCACCCCGAACGAACCACCCAGCGACCGGAAGAACGTCGCCGACGAGGTGCCGGCACCCAGGTCCCGGACGGAGACCGCGTTCTGCACCGCGAGGACGAGCGACTGCATGCACAGGCCGAGGCCGACGCCGATCACCACCATGAAACCGAACGCCACCCAGAGCGACGTACCCACCTGCAACCGGGTGAACAGCAGCATGCCGACCAGCAGGGTCGCCGCCCCGGCCACCGGGAACCACTTGTAGCGGCCGATCCGGCTCATCGCCCGACCGGTGACGATCGAGGTGACGATGATGCCCGCCATCATCGGCAGCATCAGCAGACCGCTGCGGGTCGGCGAGGCGCCCTTGACGATCTGGAGGTACAGCGGGATGAAGATGATCGACCCGAACATCACCAGACCGAGCACGAAGCCGGCCGAGTTGGCCAGGGCGAAGGTGGCGCTGCGAAACAGCCGCAGCGGCAGGATCGGCTCGGCGACCCGCGCCTCCTGGAGCACGAAGAGCGCGGCCAGCACCGCACCGGCGACGAAGAGACCGATGATCAACCCGGAACCCCACGGGTACTCGTTGCCGCCCCAGCTCAGCGCGAGCAGGAGGCTGCTCACCCCGGCCACCAGCAGGCCGGCGCCGAGCCAGTCGATCGCGTGGTCCCGGCGCTCGAACGGGATCAGCCGCATCACGTGGTAGCAGACCACGATGGCCAGGATCGCCAGCGGCACGTTGATGTAGAAGATCCATCGCCAGTCGGTCTCGGCGAAGTATCCACCGACCAGCGGGCCGGCCACCGACGCGATGCCGAACACCGCCCCGAAGAGGCCCTGGTAGCGGCCTCTCTCCCGGGGTGAGACCACGTCCGAGATGATCGTGAACGCCAGCGTCAGCAGGCCGCCGGCACCGAGACCCTGGATGCCCCGCGTGATGATCAGCTGGGTCATGTTCTGCGACAGCCCGGCGAGCAGCGACCCGAGCAGGAACGTGCCGATCGAGAAGAGGAAGACCGGGCGACGCCCGTACAGATCGGCCATCTTGCCGTACAGGGGCGTCGAGGCGGTCGAGGCGAGCAGGTACGCCGTGACCACCCACGAATAGTGGTTGATGCCGCCCAGCTCACCGACGATCGTCGGCAGGGCCGTACCGACGATCGTCTGATCGAGGGCGGCGAGCAGCATGCCGGTCATCAGGCCCAGCATGAGGAGTCTGATCTGCTGGCGGTTCAACACCGGTGCAGCGGAGGCGTCGGCAGTCATACGTCCTTCTATCCGCCACACCCCAGAACATGCACGCAACCCGCGCCCATATCGGCGTTGATCATGAAGTTATTGCCCTGACACGCCGAACTCGACGGCAATAACTTCATGATCAACGGGGTGAAGCGGGGTCGGGAGGGGGCGGGAGGGGGAGGGGGCGTGGGGGGAGGGGTTAGGAGGTGATCCGTCGGCCTCGGACCACGTCCGCCTCGATCAGCGTCCACGGGCCGTGGCAGATCACCCCGACCGGCTTGCCAGCGTCGAAGAACGCCTTCACGAACCGCACCGCGTCCGGGTCCGACCGCAGGAAGTCCGGGTTCGCCACACCGCCGGGGAGCACCAGCGCGTCGTATCCGGCGGCGTCCGCCTTGTCCGCGGTGACGTCGACGTCGTACGTCTTGGACTGGTCGAGGTGGTTGAAGGACTGGATGGAACCGGGCTTGAGCGAAACCAGCTCGGCCGTCGCGCCGGCGTTCTCGACCGCCTCGCGCGGCTGGACGTACTCGACCTCCTCGACGCCGTCGGCGGCCAGGAAGGCGATCCTCTTGCCCTGCAATGTCGCTGCCATGTCGGTACATCTCCTCTCGGGGGTACGTCAATGTCCTTCCCGCGCCCTACCGACCGAAACACCCCACGACGGGCATCACGCCAGCGGCCCAGGTTTGTCCCGAGGGCCGCTGGGGACCCGGGGAGGCATGGCAGGAGCAGCAGCGGAACAGCGCAGGCTCGCCACCGTCGTGGAGAGCTGGCTCGGGCGTCCCGTCCTGATCGTCGGTGACGCCATGCTGGACGAGTGGCGGTTCGCCGATTCCGACCGGCTCTGCCGGGAGGCGCCCGCCCCGGTCCTGACCCTGCGCCGGCGGATCTCCGCAGCCGGCGGGGCCGCGAACACCGCGGTCAACGTCGCCACCCTCGGCGGTCGGGCCGTCCTGGTCGCGCCGGTCGGCGCCGACGTGGCCGGAGACGAACTGCACGACTGTCTGGACCGGGCCGGCGTCTGGGACCGTACCGTCAACCAACCCGGCAGGCCCACCCCCGTGAAGCGGCGGATGCTGGCCGGCAACCAGATCCTGCTCCGGGAGGACTCCGGCGACCCGGACGACGCGCTCGACCCGGAGGGCGTGACCCGGCTGCTCACGGCGCTGGACTGCGCCACCGAGGAGCTGCGCGCCGCCGCCGGCGGCGAGGCGCCCACGCTGGTGGTCTGCGACTACGGTCTGGGAGCACTGCCCGCGCCGGTCCGCGCGTGGCTGGTCGAGCACCGCGAGCGGTACGCCACGGTGGCGCTGGACGCCCACGACCTCGCCGACTGGCGGGGGCTCGCGCCGACAGTCGTCACCCCGAGTTTCGCCGAGGCCACCCGGCTGCTGGCCCGCGCCGGTGGCGCGACCCGTCCGACGTCCGGTGCCGACCTGCACCTGGAACACCCCGACAACGATCCGGCCGACGGGCCGTCCGAGCTGAGCGTCGGGGCAGCCCCGGGCGGGGCCCGCGCCGACGACCGACCCGGTCCGGTCGGCGAGCCCACGCCGGGCGAGAGTCGGGTGGCCCTCACCGGCGACGGTCTCAGCGTCACCGGCACCGGCGTCACCGTGAACACCGAGGCCGGCGCGGGCGTGGACCGGGCCGTGCTGGCCGAGTCGCGCCTGGCCGAACTGCACGCCCACACGGGCGCCGACGTCGTCGCGGTGACCCTGGACACCGACGGTGCGGTGGTCGGCGGCGCGGACGGCGAGCGGCGGCGCAGCCACAGCACGCCGGTGCCGGCGAGTCACGCCGTGGGGGCGGGAGACGCGTACCTGGCGGCGATGACCCTGGCCCTGGCCGCCGCCGCGCCCCTGCCCACCGCCGCGCAGCTCGCCCAGCTCGCGGCCACCATCACGGTCTCCGACACCGGCACCTGCGTATGCCTGCGCGACGACCTGCTCGCCGCCCTCGACATGCCGCCGGAGGCCACCGGGCACCCGGCCGTGGTCGGCACCGACGAGTTGGACGCGATCGTCGCCGAACACCGCGAGGCGGGACGGTCGGTGGTGTTCACCAACGGCTGCTTCGACGTGCTGCACCCCGGGCACGTGCGCTACCTGGAGCAGGCTCGCGCCCTGGGTGACCTGCTCATCGTGGCGGTCAACTCGGACGCCAGCGTCCGCCGGCTCAAGGGTCCGGACCGGCCGGTCAACCCGGTCGAGGACCGTGGCACCCTCCTGGCGGCGCTGTCCTGCGTGGACCACGTGGTGGTGTTCGAGGAGGACTCGCCCGCCGCGCTGATCGAGGCGGTCCGGCCGGACGTCTACGTCAAGGGCGGGGACTACCCACCGGAGCTGGTCCCGGAAGCGCCGCTGGTGCGGCGGCTGGGCGGCCAGGTGCGCACCCTCGGGTACGTGCCGGACCGGTCCACCTCCGCGATCATCGAGCGAATCCGGTCACACGGTCAGGACCCGTCGTCTTACGCCTCCGACCCGTCGCTGAGCACCCGCACCCAGTCGTCGTGAACCGGCCCCTCGACCTCGGCACCCCGGCGGAGTTCCGCGCCGACCGGCTGGTCGACGTGCTGATCCCGACCCGTAACCGGCCCACCGAACTGGCGGTCACCCTGGCCGGGCTCGCCGCGCAGGAGGGGGTGCCCGGCTTCGGCGTGGTGGTCAGTGACCAGTCCGACTCCGAGCCGGCGTACGCGCACCCCGCCGCGGCCACCATGGTCCGGGCGCTGCGGCACGGCGGCCACCCGGTGCTGCTGACCCGTCGGCTGCCACGCCGGGGCCTGGCCGAGCACCGCGCGTACCTGCTCGCCGCGTCGGCCGCCCGGTATGTGCTCAACCTCGACGACGACGTCTGGCTCGAGCCCGGGGCGTTGCGCCGGCTGGTCACCGCGATCGGGGAGCTGGGCTGCGGGTTCGTCGGCAACGGTGTGCACGGCCTGTCGTACACCGACGACGTACGGCCGGACACGCACGGGCACTACGAGGAGTGGACCGGGCCGCCCGTCCCGGAGCGGGTGCGTCCGGGCACCCTCGAATGGGACCGCGCCCGGATCCACTCGGCGGCCAACCTGCTGCACGTCACGTCCGCCGTGGGACTTCCGCCGGGCGGGTGGCGGGCGTACAAGGTGTCCTGGATCGGCGGGTGTGTGCTCTACGACCGGGCCAAGCTCCTCGACTCCGGCGGGTTCGACTTCTGGCGTCGGGTGCAGGAGAGACACCAGGGTGAGGACGTGGCCGCCCAGCTCGCGGTGCTGGCCCGGCACGGCGGGGCGGGCATCCTGCCCAGCGGCGCGTACCACCTGGAGACGCCCACCACGGTCACCGAGCGGGACGTGGAGGCGTGGGAGGTCGTCCTCGCCGACGAGGGCCTGACTACGGGTTGAGCAGTTCGCGGGCCGCTTCCCGCACCTCGGCCACGGGGACGTCCGTGACGAACGAGTCGCGGTGCGGGCACTCGCCGTCGCCCGGCCGGTGCGGGTAGATGCCCGGCGTGCAGTCCACGCCGCACACCGGGCAGTGCACCATCCAGGAAGCGATCGGCCGGTGCCGGCCCCGCAGCGGGTTCGCCGTGTTGATCAGGTTGCCGACCCAGAAGATGCCCACCGTGGGAGCGCCCACCGCGGCGGCCAGGTGCAGCGGACCGGTGTCGTTCGAGACGACGAGCGCACAATCGGCGTAGCAGCCGGCCAACGCGCCGAGGCTGAGCGTGCCCACCTGCGGCCGTACCGGCACTCCGGCCGCCGCGACCACCCGGTCCACCACCTCCCGCTCCGACGGCGTACCGGTCACCAGCACCTCGTAGCCGTCGTCGTGCAAGGCGCCCGCCACCTCGGCGAACCGCTCGGCCGGCCAGCGTCGCCGGGTGTCGCTGGCACCGGGATGCAACGCCACCCGGGGTCGGTCAGGCGGACCGAGCACCCGCTCCGCCTCCGCCCGGTCGGCGTCGGTGACCGCCAGCGTCGGCACGATCGTGGTCGCCGGAGCGCCCACCAGGGCCACCGTCTCCAGGTAACGGATCACCTCGTGCTGGTAGTACACGTAGCGGACCCACCGGTCCAACGGCGGCGCGTCCTCGGCGCGCAGCCCCACGGTCACCCGGGCACCGAGGCGGCTGATCAACGGGTTCGAGTTGGCGCCCCCGCCGTGGATCTGCACCGCCAGGTCGAAGCCCTCGGCACGGGCCGCCGCCACGAAGTCGTCCATCGTCGACGGCGACTCGTCCGCCTCCGGCTCGCGGATGCCCGGGCCCGGCGGCACCACCAGCACCCGGTCCACCGGGCCGGGCCGGTCGCGCCAGAGCTTCGCGTGCCACGGCGCACCGAGCAACACGATCTCCGCCGAGGGGTACGCGGCACGCAGCGCGTCCAACGCCGGTAGCACGAAGATGAAGTCGCCAAGGGCGTTGGCGCGCAGCACCGCGATCCGCCGCACGTTGTCGACTCGCCCGGCCGTCGGGCCGAGCAGGGACGGGGTGACCACGCGGCCCGCTACGGCCGGTCGATCTCGCCGGCGGTGTCCGGGTGGTGCAGCTCCCGGTCCGCAGCGGGGTCGGCCGGCACCGGCGTACCCCCGGACAGTCCGCCGGAGCGCGGCCCGGTGCGGCCGACGGTGATGGTGCGCGGCGTCGGTCGCGCCGCCCGGGGCAGGTGGACCCGCAGCAGTCCATGGTCCATCACCGCGTCGATGCCCTCCGGGTCGACCCGCGACGGCAGGTCGACGCGGTACTCGAAACCGCGCGTCTCGAAACCGCCGGGGATGCCCTGGTCGGCGTTGACCTCCGCCTCGGAGCGGGCCCGCACGCACAGCTCACGGTCGTCCAGCTCGACGGCGACCTCCTCGGGCGCGACGCCGGGCAGCCGCACGACGACCTGCCAGCCGTCGGCGGTCTCGGTCAGCTCGACGTCGGACGCCCCGGCCCGGCCGCCGACCAACCGGCTCAGCTCGGCACGCAGCGACTGCAACTCGCCCATCGGGTCCCAGCCCTGCTGCCGGCTGCGCCATCCCCGGCCGAAACCACCGGCCTGCTGCTCGCTCATCGCGCGTCTCCGATCCGCTGGGTGGTGGGTCGCAGCGAGCTGGGCGCGTTCAGATCGGCGTCGCGGTCGACGCCCACACCGAGCCGGTCGACCAGCTCGCCACCGAGCCAGGCGCTGATGCCGAGAATCGCCACCGCGACGATCTCGATGGCGATGAGCGCGCCACCGGCGGCCCGCGAGTCCGCGTTGAGCCGGACCGCCCAGACGGCGGCGAAGAGCAGGATCACCGCGACGTTCGCGCCCGCGTGCAGCAGACCCACCCGCTTCGCACGGGTGCCGGTCGGAATCGCCAGCAGGTCGAACGAGCCGGCCGCCGCGGCGAGCAGGCCGCCGATCAACCCGACGGTGATGTTCCAGTACGCGACCTCGCCGAGGAAGTCGGGCCCGCCAACGGTGTCGATGATGTCGAAGAGCACCGCCGTGACCAGCAACGCGACCGGGAACATGACAAGCATCGGATGGACTGGGTGACCCAGCACCTTGAGTCGGCTCTCCATGTCCCGGCCTCCACTGGTGGGCGCTTTCGCGAACGGTACGTGCGGCGGGCGTGTCGCGTGAGGCCGTACCCCCGGCGGTCGGGGGGCAAACCTCGATGGCCACGCGGGCCTAGGCTGGCGATGGTGGCGCGCCCGCCACCCTGGTCAACGGCTCAGGGAGGATCACGTGACGGTGGAGATCACCACGCACGAGGAACTGCGCGAGCTGCTCGGGACACCGCACTCCCGGGCCGCCAACAAGGACCGCCCCCGCCTGCACGAGCGGGACCGGCAGTGGCTCGCCGCCGCGCCGTTCTGCCTGCTGGCCACGGCCGGCGCGGACGGCAGTTGCGACGTCTCGCCCAAGGGCGACCCGGCCGGGTTCGCGCTGGTGCTCGACGACACGACCATCGCGCTGCCGGAGCGGCCGGGCAACAAGCGCGCGGACGGCTACCAGAACATCCTGGACAACCCGCATGTCGGGCTGCTCTTCCTGATCCCGGGCCGCACCGACACGCTGCGCATCAATGGACGGGCCCGCCTGGTCCGCGACGCGCCCTGGTTCGACGACATGGTGGTCAAGGGCCACCGGCCGGTGCTGGCCGTCGTGGTGGAGATCGAGCAGATCTTCTACCACTGCGCGAAGGCGTTCCTGCGGTCCGCGCTGTGGCAGCCCGAGACCTGGCAGCCCGACGTCCTGCCGTCCCGCGCCCGCCTGATCAAGGAGGTCGAGGCGCCCGTCGAGAGCCTGGAGGAGTTGGAGAGCCACTACGGCCCGGAGTACGCCAAGAAGATCTACGTCTAGGCGGTCAGCTCGACCAGCCGGCCGGGTTGCCGAACGACTCACGGGAGATGCCGGAGCCGGTCTCCGGCCACGACCCGAACCGGTCGTTGTGCAGGTGGGCGAAGAAGTAGCACATGCTCTCGCACTCGGCGTCGAACACGGCGAGGGCGGGCGTGGCCCGGACCGCCTCGTAGTAGTCACGGCCGAGGGCGACGATGAAGCCCCGGCAGTAGAGGAAGCCGTCGTCCGAGCCGTCGGTCACCTCGTGGATGTCGTCGCGGTCGATGTCGTGCAACTTGCGCTCCACCACCCGGTCGAGGTCGGTCAACTCCTGCGTGGACAGTCCGGCGGAGAGGTGCGTGAGGCGGTCCAGGAAGGGGGGCAGCCACCGGTCGATCGCCGAGGACCGCTCATCGTCGTCGGGCTCGTCGTCATCGTCGGCCGGATCGCGCTCGACCAGGGCTCGCCGCAGCGCCTGCGGCTCCGCGCCCAGCTCCGCCCAGGCGGACTCGATGAGCGCCCACAGTCGGGCCTCGTCGGCGGAGGTCGGCAACGTCCCGGTGGCATCGGTGGTCACAGTCACGCGCGGACCGTACGTCGCACCACCGACAGATCCGCTCACTGTGGAGCGTCTAACCTTCCCTGGTGGACGCGGACGACTGGCTGGCAGACACGCGCACGTCGTACGACACGGTAGCGGTCAGTTACGCGGACCTCGTCCGCGATTTCCTGGCGACCGCGCCCTACGAGCGGGCGGCGCTGGCGTTGTTCGCCGACCTCGTGCGCGCCGCCGGCGACGGTCCGGTCGCGGACGTGGGCTGCGGAACGGGCCGGATCACCGCGCACCTGCACGACCTGGGCCTCGCGGTCTTCGGGATCGACCTCTCCCCCGGAATGCTGGCGGTGGCGCGGCGCGACAACCCCCACCTCAGGTTCGAGGTCGGCTCGATGACCGACCTCGACCTGGCCGACGGCTCGGTGGCCGGCCTGATCGCCTGGTACTCGCTCATCCACATTCCCGACCAGCGGCTCGGTCAGGTCCTCGCGCACTTCCACCGGGTGCTGCGCCCGGGTGGCCCGCTCCTCGTCGGCTTCCACGTGGGTGACGAGTCGACGCTCAAGACCGAGGGGTACGGCGGTCATCCCATGAAGATCCACGTGCATCGTCGTCGACCGGCCCAGGTGGCGGCCTGGCTGCGCGACAACGGGTTCGCGGTCGAGGCCGAGATGACCGTGACCTCGCCCGAGAGCAAGCTCGGCGGGATCACCTTCGGCCGACGGAAGCCCTGAGCCGACACACCCGTTGGCAGCCCTCCGCGGCCCCTGCTACCTTGAAACTGCGAACACCGTTAGCAATAACGGAACGGGGATTGGGGAAGCGATGACTGACGAGACGCGGCCGGTCTGGGTTCTCGGTGGTGGCGGGGTCGTCGGCATCGCCTGGGAGGTCGGTGTCCTCGCCGGTCTCGCCGACGAGGGGCTGACCGTGGACGCGGACGCGGTGCTCCTCGGCACGAGCGCCGGCGCCGTGGTGGGCGCCCAGATCGCCAGCGGAACACCCCTGCCCGAGCTGTACGAGCGCCAGCGACAGGGCGTGCCCCACGAGACCGCACCCGCGCTGGGCCTGCTCAGCCTCCTGCGGCTCGCCCGGGCACAGATGTTCGCCCGCAGCCCCGAGCAGGCCGCCCGCCGCCTCGGCCGACTCGCCCTCTCGGTGCACATCGACGACCCGTCGCGGCAGCGCCGGATCGCCGAGGCCCGACTGCCGGACCACACCTGGAAGGACGCCGATCTCCGCGTCACCGCCGTCGACGTCGAGTCGGGCACCCTCCGCGTCTTCACGCGGCACGACGGCGTACCCCTCGTGGACGCCGTCGCCGCGAGCTGCGCCATGCCGCTGTCCGCGGCTCCGGTGACGGTCGACGGGCGTCGGTACATGGACGGCGGCATGCGGTCGGCCCTCAACTTGGACCTCGCACCCGGGAACGGCCCGGTGATCGCCCTCGTGCCGAGCACCGCCGCCATCGGGCCGTGGGCCCGCGTCGAGAAACAGCGGGCCACCCTGGGCACGGGTCGCCGGGTCGAGCTGCTGCTCCGCGACACCGCGTCCAAGCGGGCGCAGGGCACGAGCGTGATGGACCGGTCGGTCGTCCCCGCCCTCGTGGCCGCCGGACGGGACCAGGGCCGGCGCGAGGCGCCCCGCGTGGCCGCCGCCCTCGCCACGACCAACCAACCGTAGGCAGCGACATGGGCAGGTGCCCGCTTCCAGGCGACGATCGCCATCGACGTACCGGCGTGGCGGGCGCCCCCGGCGGCGCGTGATCGCCGCCCCCGACCGGATTAGCGATCGTGGATAGAATCTAGCCGTGGCTCGGGAATTCGACACTCAGCTCATCGAGTCGGTCGCGGTTCGCCGCGCCCGCATGCGTGAGCTGCTGCTGTGGGGCAGGCAGCGCCGGGTCCGCGCCACCGGCGACGGTTTCCGGTGGCTGCGCACCGGTCTCGTGTTGTCGGCGGTGGCCTGCGCGGTGTGCGTGGGCTGGTCCTTCCTGCAGAACGTCGTCGCCGAGCAGCAGAAGGCACGCAACCCGCCAGCGGTCCAGCCGACGGGCCAGCGATGACCGGCCCGCAGACCCTCGCATCCGCCGGTCACCTCAGTCGGGTGACCCTCGCCGGGCCGCACCGCCGCATCGACCTCGTGCTGCCCGCCGACGAGCCGCTCGGCCTGCTGCTGCCCGAGGTCGTCGTCCTCGTCGGCCACCCGCCGACGGACGATTCGCGCGGCTACCAGATCAGCACCCTCGACGGTACGGTGCTCGACCCGGCCGGCAGCCTGCGACAGGCTGCCGTCCCCGACGGCTCGCTGTTACGGGTCGACCCGATCTCCGAGGCGCCGCCGGCGGCGATCGTCCACGACGTCTCCGACGAGGTCGGCGACGACCTCACCCGTCGACACGGCCGGTGGGGCGACGTCCCGCGAACGTGGACCGCCACCACCGCCTGCGTGGTGGCCGCCACGATGGCGGCACTGCTCTCCGGCCCACGGCTCGGCCCCGCGGTGATCGGCCTCGTCGGCGGCGTGGTCGCCCTGTCCGGCCTCCTCGTCTCGATGCTCGGGCGACGGACCGTCGGGGTGGCGGTGCTGCTCAGCGGTGCCGCGATGGTGATGACCGCCGTGCCCGGCTGGACCGACGACCGCACCGCCCGCTGGGCTCTGTGGGCCGTGGTGATCGGCTGCACGGTCCTGGCCGTGGGCACGGCGACGGGCAATGGGCGTGCCGGCGTCCTCGGAGGCGGGACGGCAGTGGTCCTGGTCGCGGGCTGGAGCATCGCCCTACTGCTCGGCATGTCCGCCGAGCGGGCCGCGGCGGTGATGGCGATCGTGTCGGTGGGCGTGCTGGGGCTGCTACCCCGGTTCGCGATGATCGCGTCGGGCCTCACCCGTCTCGACGACCGACGCAGCAACGACGAGCCGGTGAGCCGCGTATCGGTACAGGCCGCCGTCGACTCCGCGCATCGAGGCCTGGCCGTCGCGGCGATCGCGGCGGCGACATCGGCAACACTCGCCGGGCTCGCCCTGGCGTCGACGCCCGGCCCGTGGCGGCTGGCGCTGGCGGTTCTGGTGGCCGCCGCCCTACTGCTGCGAATGCGCGCCTTCCCGCTGGCGGCCGAGGTGGTGGCGCTGGTGACCGGCGCGCTGGCCGTCGTGGGCGGCCTGCTGCTGTGCTGGATACGCCAGCGGCCCGACACCTGGTGGGCCACCGCCGTAGCGGCCCTCGGCGTCTGCGCGGTGACCCTGGCGATCCTGGCGTACCGGCCACCGCCACACGTCCTGGCGCGAGGCCGGCAGATCGCCGACCGCGTCGAGGCCCTGACCGTGATGGCACTGGTGCCCGTCGCCGTCGGGGTGTTCGGGCTCTACTCGCGACTTCTCGACACCTTCTGACGGAGGCGGTGGCATGAGCGCTCCACCGGTGCCGCGCACTGCGCCGCCGACCGGCCCCTCGACGGCGGAGCCGGACGACCTGCCGATCTCGCGCAGGCCGCCCTCCGGCGACTCCGCGCTACGGCGTACGTGGCGCAGCGCCAGCCAGATGTTCACCAGCGGGCAGCAGACCCGGGAACTCGCCGATCTCGCCGCCGAGGTGCAGGCGCCCGTACACACCGGCCGGCGCATCGCGGTGGCCTCCGTCCAGGGTGGCGCGGGGAAGTCCACGGTTGCGGCGCTGCTGGCAACGGTGTTCGCGGCGCGACGCGCAGATCCGGTGCTCGCCGCGGACGCCGACCCGTACGAGGGCTCGCTGACCTGGCGGCTCGGGGTGCCGAGCGACCCGTCCCTACAGCAGCTCGCACCCGGCCTGCTCGCGGCACGGGGCAGCGACCTGCGCGCGCTCGAACCACTCCTCCCCCGCACCGGTACGGGTCTGTGGGTGCTGCCCGGCGGCACCACCAACCCCAACCTGTGCACCGCTGTCACGCGGGCGCTGTCGCGCCTCTTCGCCGTCACCGTCACCGACTGCCCGCCCGGCCTGGAGGCCCGCACCCCGGCGGGGGTGATGGCCGACGCGCACGCGGTGGTGCTCGTCGCGGCCGCGACACCCGACGGGGTTCGGGGCACCTACCAGGCGCTGCGCCGGATCGTCGACGACGGGTACGGGACGTGGCTGGAGCGGGTGGTCGTCGTACTGGGCGCGGGCAACCCGCACGGCCGCTCGACGTTGATCCACGGTGCGGCACGTGAGCTGATCGGGCAGACCGGCGTGCCGGTGGTGGTCCTGCCCTACGACCGTCACCTGGCCGCCGGCGCGCTCATCACACCGTCGCGGATCGGCGAGGCGACGCTCGTGGAGGTGACCCGCGCCGCCGCGTTGGCCCTGACCCGCGCTCGGCAGATGTGACCGGAGGACCCCTGTATGTCGACGCGCATGGTTCATCGCCCCGCCCGGATGGCCCGCCCGATGTCCACCATGGACCCGCTCGTCCTGGACCCGCCCCCGCAACTGCCCGACGGCAAATCCGCGATGGGGATCCAGGCGCTGCTGCCCATGGCCGGTGCGGGTGTGGCCATGAGCATGATGATGTTCCTGCGCGGCTCCGGGTTCGCGGCGCTGGGCGCTGTGGTCATGGTGGCGGCGCTGGGCGCGGCCGGGGCGATGTACCTCACCCAGTTGGGCAAGGCAGGCCGACAGCGCCGGGCGCAGCGTGAGCGCTACCAGGATTATCTGGAGGAACTGCGCGACCAGTTGCGCGAGACCGAACAGCGTCTCCGCGATGAGGCGAACCTCCTCGACCCGCCGGTGAACCGCCTGCTCGACGTGATCCGCAGCCCGGCCCGGCTGTGGGAGCGCCGACGCGCCGACATCGACTTCCTGCACGTACGACTGGGAATGGGCGCGCTGCCCGTACGGCCGATCGAGCTGCGCGAGCAGAGCACTCCCACCAATCCGCTCGATCCCTTCATGCGCCACGAGGCGCGTTCGCTGATGCGCCGCTTCGCGCTGACACCGGGGCTACCACTGCGGGCGAACCTCGACTGCGCCGGGGATGTCAGCGTGATCGCGCCGAACCACGCCGAGGCCGTCGCCCTCGCCAGGGCAATCCTCGTGCAGGTCGCCACGTTCCACGCGCCGGACGACGTGACCCTCGCGATCATCACCACTCCGGAGCGTGCCCGGGACTGGCGGTGGGCCCGGTGGCTGCCACACCTGCTCGACCGGACCTCGATCGGCCCGTCCGGCCCGACGCCGCTGCTGGTCACCACGGCACAGACGCTCGCCGAACTGCTCCGCGAGGACCTGGAGGAGCGGACCACGAGCGCCCTCAAGTCGTTCCGCCACGGTGTCGGACGCACGGAGGCGAAGGCCCGGCCGCGCCTGCTGGTCATCGACGACGCACACGGCGAGCTGGCCCGCGTACTGGCCAGCCCCGACCCGACGGTCGGTCTGGCCAGCCTCGGTGTCACCGTGGTACACCTGCTCTCCGACCGGCTGCACGAACCCGGCGACGTCTCCCGCCGGATCACCGTCGACGGCGACTCGGTCACCCTGGAAGACCTGAGCGCGTCCCCGGCGGTGACCGTACGCGGCACCCTCGACGAGGCACCGGGTCCGCTCGTGGAGGGACTGGCCCGCAGCATCGCTCCACTGCGGTTGTCCGCCGATTCCTACGACGACGGCACCGGCACACCACCGGCCGACTTCCAGGAACTGCTGGGCCTGTCCGACCTCGCCGACCTGGATCTGGTCAGCCTCTGGCGGCCCCGCGGCGAGCGGGACTTCCTCCGCGTCCCGATCGGGGTCGATCCCGCGGGGCGTCCGGTGCTGCTCGACCTCAAGGAGCCCGCGCAGCTCGGCATGGGGCCGCACGGACTATGCGTCGGAGCGACCGGTTCGGGCAAGAGCGAACTGCTGCGTACGCTCGTGCTCGCCCTGGCGGCGAGTCATCCGCCGGAGCGGATGGCGATGGTCCTCGTGGACTACAAGGGTGGTGCCACCTTCGCACCGTTCGGCGAGTTGCCGCACCTGGCCGGGCTGATCACCAACCTGGCCGCCGACGCGGCGCTGGTGGAACGGATGTACACCAGCCTCGACGGCGAGGTGCAGCGCCGCCAGCAGATGCTCGCCGACGCGGGCAAGGTCACCGACATCACCGAGTACCACATGCTCCGCGCGGCGCAGGGCGAGCAGACCGACCTGCCCCCGCTGCCCCACCTGCTGGTGCTCATCGACGAGTTCGGTGAACTGCTCGCCGCCAAGTCGGAGTTCATCGACCTGTTCCTGCGGATCGGCCGGATCGGTCGGTCCATCGGTGTCCACCTGCTGCTGTCCAGTCAGCGCGTCGAACAGGGCAAGATGCGCGGCCTGGAGAACTACCTCGCCTACCGGATCGGCCTGCGTACGCTCACCGAGATCGAGTCGCGCACGGTGCTCGACACGGTCGACGCGTTCCACCTGCCGCCGCTGCCCGGTAACGGCTACCTGAAGGTCGACGTGTCGATCTACCAGCGGTTCAAGGCGGCCTACGTGTCCGGGCCACTCGACGACGGCGCGAATGACGAACTCGCCCCGATCGTCGGGCCGCTGGCGAAGCCGATGCCGATGTTCGGCACCGCGTTGACCGACGTCGAGGACGTGCCGGACGAGCCCAGGGCCACCCGACGTACCACCGGGCCGACTCTGCTGTCCACTGTGGTACGCCAGATGGCGGCGAGCGGGCAGAGCGTGGCGGCGATCTGGCTTCCGCCCCTGCCGCCCCTGCTCACCCTCGACGAGGTTGGCGGTGGAGTGATCACCACACCGGACGGCGTACGTCTGGAAGTCGCCGTTGCGTCCGGCGGTGGCCTGCCGGTTCCACTGGGCCGTCTCGACGATCCGGCCCGCCAGTGGCAGGGGCCCTGGGTGTTGAACCTGGCGGGGAGCGGCGGCAACCTGCTCATCCTCGGCGGGCCCGGCAGCGGCAAGACGACGGCGCTGCGGACCCTCGCGCTCGGCCTGGCCACCACCCACCGCCCCACCGACGTCGGGATCTACGGCATCGACCTGCTGGGGAACGGTCTGTCCGGGCTCACCGAACTGCCCCACGTCGGCGGCGTCGCCAGCCGCGAGGACCGTGAACGCGTCCGCCGTGTCGTCGACGAGGTACACGCGATGCTCGCCCAGCGACAGCGCATCTTCAACCGGCACCAGTTCGACACGGTCGAGGACCTGCGCGGGGCCGACGAGAGCGTGCGGACCGAGGTCGGCTGCGTCGACGTGGTGTTGCTGATCGACGGGTACGGCCAGCTCAACGCGGAGTTCGAGAGCCTCGAGACCAAGGTGCACGCCCTGCTCGCCCGAGGCGGCCGTTACGGCATCCACGTGATCGGCACGGCCCGACGGTGGAGCGAGGTCCGCGCGGCGCAGCAGGTCGCCTTCGCCAACCGGGTCGAGCTGCGGCTCACGGACCCCGCCGAGTCGAGCATCGACGGCCGGCAGGCTCGCGCCGTCCCCAAGGATCAGCCCGGCCGGGCGCTGACCAGCGAGAAGCTGTTCGCGCAGGTCGCGCTACCCCGCCTGGACGGAGTCGCCGACCCGGCCAACGCCGGTCTGGTCGCGGCCGCCCGATCGGTGCGGGAAGCCTGGACCGGCGCGCTACCGCCGCCCGTGCGGGTCCTGCCCGCCGTGCTCCCGGTGGCCGACCTGGCCGGTACCCCCTCCGGCCACGGAGTGGTTCCGCTCGGGCGCTACGAGCACGACTTCTCCCCCGCAGCCCTCGACCTCTTCGGCCGCGACCAGCACCTCCTCGTTCTCGGGGACCCCCGGACGGGCAAGACGAACCTGCTGCGGCTCGTCGCCGAGGAGCTGATGAGTCAGTACGACTCCGAGGAACTGGTCTTCGCCGTGTTCGACCCCCGCCGCGCCCTCGCCGAGGTCGTGCCCGACTCCTACTGCGGTGGGTACGCCACGAACCCGGCGCTCGCCCAGCAACTGTCCCGAGCCGTCACCGACGAACTGGCGAAACGGCAGTCGCCCGAGGCGGCGCGTACCCGGATCGTGCTGCTCATCGACGACTACGACATCCTCGCCGCCTCGGCCACGCAGCCGCTCGGCGCACTGGTCCCGTACGTGGCGGCCGGGCGCGACACCGGTCTGCACGTCGTGATGGCCCGACGGGTGGCCGGCGCCTCACGCGGCCTGTTCGAACCCTTCCCGCTGGCCGTACGGGAGGCCGGCTGCCTCAGCCTGCTCATGTCGGGCGACCGGACGGAGGGCCAACTGTTCTCCGGCGTGCGGCCCATGGTCCTGCCGACCGGCCGCGCGCAACTGATCCGTCCCGGCGACACCCCCCGCGTGGTGCAGACCGCCTACACCGGCGAGACCAAGGAGCACTGATGACATTCGACACGGTGGCGTTGTGCCGGGCCGAACCCGATGCCGCAACGATGCTCGGTGCCCTGCTCGCGGCCGGCTCCGAGCTGAAGATGGACACCGTCGAGGCGGCCGGACTGGTGCAACTGTTCGACCCTGTCGACGGCCGGCTGCTGCTGAGCGTCGAGGCCGCGCGTCTGATGCGCGTACCCGGCGAGGCACAGCGGCTATTGGGCCTGGCCGCCACCGACGACGTACCCCAGCCGATCTGGTGGGTGGAGAGCCGGGCGCCGGGCGCGGACCCGCAGGCGGCGGAGGTCGCCCGTCGCTTCACCGCCGCGCTGGTCGAGAGCACGGGAGGGCTGACATGGGAGAGCCGATGAACGGTACGACCGACACGATCACCGATCGTGCGGTCGTCCTGCACCAGGACCGTGCCGTGGTCGGCCTTGCGCCGTGGCTCGCGCAGGCCGCCGTCGACGCGGTACGCGACGGTCTGCTGCTCCAGGTCGTCACGCCGGCCGACGGCGTCATCACGTACCCGTTCGAGACGACGCTCGCCCAGGCACAGGGGCAGTGGATCGTGCGGGCGGGCGACCAGTACCGCGACGGGCTGACCGGGCTGCCGTTGCAGTGGGACGGCCAACGCTTCGCCAGGTCAGACGCCGCGCAGCCCGCCGATTCGTTGCCCACCGACGAACCGTGGACGGGCGGCCTGGAAGTCCAGATCGTCACCGTGCACCCGGCCACCGAGGCCCTCCGGCTGGGTGCCAGCGCGGAAGCCGCCGTCCGCGCCCTCACCGGCGGAGATCCGGCCGGCTGGGGCGTCGCGGAACCCGTCACCGAGCCGTGGTCACGCAACGAGCTGACGGCGTTCTGTCGTACCCGCGCACCGGCACCCACCAGCCTGACCATCGTCGGCGGCGAGCGCGAGTCGACGACGCTCGGAGTTCTGACGGTCGAGCGGGTCGACGTCGGTGTCCGCGAACAGCTCCGACTGGCTGGCCCACCACTGTCGGTCGTCGACGCGACGACGATCGAAGGGCTCGCCGAGAAACTGGCCGGTACCGCCCGCAGCATGATCGTGTCCGTGCATCCGGGCCGGTCCGGTGGGCTGCGCTCCAGCACGCCGAGCATGCCGGCGCTGCCGTGGGGCATTCTGGTCGGCCATCAGGAGAGGCCCGTCGAGTCCGAACAGGAACTCGTCGTGGGCCGCGCCCTCGGGAGGGGTGCTCGGCGCGCGTGGTGGTATCGACTCGACGGTGGTCCTGGTGCGCCGTACGAGACGCTCGGCGCGGTGGTGCGCCGCTACGGCCTGAACGTCCCCCGCTGATCGGCGGCTTAGTCGATGGACTCGAGAATCTCCTGGAGGCCTCTGACCAAATACATGGGTCGGTTGCCCAGCCCTTCCAACTGAGCGAACATCTTCCGCGCGGCCGGCTCGTCCAACTGGCCTCGGTGAAAGTCCCGGACCGTCAACACGTACGGCATGTCCTCGAACGGGATCCCCGCGTCGTCCTCCAGGTCGTGACCCGCCTTGAAGTCGAGCGCGAGATCCTCCGTCCTGCCCAGGTAATCGGCGTAAGGCTTGTCGGACGGCTCGAACTGTGCACCCAGGGCGGAACCGACCCTCGGGCAGCCCCCCAGGTCGGGTCCTCGCCATAACGAGCGGCCGAGTTCACCTGGAAAGCCAGACACGCTTCCAGGGCCGAGAATGCCAGCGCCCGCTGCTCAGGATCGGCTGGCAGGTCCCTGATCACGGGGTGACGTCGACCTGAGTCTGCCGCCTGCCACGAGGGCGGCAGGCTGGCCAACAGTTCGGGCTCTACCAGAGAGTTGCTCACAGCAAGTCAACCCTAGAAGTCCTGAAAGAATCGTCTGCCGCTACTGGCGGACCAAGGCGCGTCTCCGCATTGTCCGAGTGTGCCCCACCCGCCGGGCGTCTCCGCTAGATCGGTTCGTGTTGGCGGTCGATGAACAAACTTACGCTCTCCGCCTCGGCGCGGGTCTTCTCGTGGAGGCCCGGATCGTTCGCCAGACGATCGAAGTAGCCCTTCTCCCCCGAATCGTTGAGTTCCAGAATCGTCGGGATGGTGATGATCGTGAGGCGCCACTGCAGACGAGGCGTGGCGTCCTTGAGCAGTTCGACCATCCGAGCTCGTTCCGAATCGACCAACTGATCAGGGCCCAGGCGACGGAACCAACGGACCAGGCTCTCCGCCGCTCCCTGCAGGATGAAGAAGACCCATGACCGACCAATGCTGTCGATCACCTCGTCCGGTGGCGTCGCCCAGGTGACCCCGAAGACGTCCTCCGGGTCCAGGTAGGCCTCGGCCCACTCGCGCACCCTCTCCGGCGTGACGTCGGCGAGAGTCGGCATCGACTGCTTCAGCCGTCCGTACAGGATGAACCAGTAGTCGTCGAAGAATGCCTTCGGAAGCCCCCAGTCGGTCTCGTCGCCGTAACGGTCCCGGACGTCTATCAGGTACGCGAGGCAGGTCTCCAACGCCGTCAGGGCCTCGACCCGGTGCAGCGGGTCGGGCGGCAACTCACGCGTCGCCTTGCCGCGCTCGACGGGATCCGCCAGCCGCCATGGAACTGGCACGGCGGCCAGCACCTCAGCGACAACCCAGGGCTCAGTCACCAACCGATTCCATAGGGCACCAACCTGTCTCGCTCAACTTCCGCGACGAAGCTTTCGATTGGGGCCCCATCTTCAGCCCAACTGATAGCGGCTGAGCAGTTTGCCCTGTTCGCCGAACTCAAGGCGGGCGGCGAGGTTGCCATCACGATGCCACTGCCACTCATGATGAACGCCGACAGCCGTGCCGCATCACGCGCTGCCCTCGGCCCTGCGTTCGCCGCTCGGGTAGAACTCCGTGCAGGGCCATCCTCCATACCGTTGAAGTACATGGTGATGGCGATGTCCTGGCCCTGCGGTGGCCGTTCGACGACCTCGCCGGTGAAAGGTTCACCCTGGTAGGTCATCCGCAGGTCGTCCTCGGTCTCAACGTTGTCGTACTCGACTCGCATGGCGCTACTCCGGGATGAACTGGCTGTCCGGGTGGTCGCTGTCAACGGCCGACAATATTGTCTGAGTCTTGAGAGCAGCGATGGATCTAGGTTCGTGCGCGCTCGCTATCGATGAGCCACCGCTTGCTTGCCGCCTCTGCGCGCGTCTTCTCGTGCAGGTCCGGATCATTCGCCAACTGGTCGAAATAGGCACGCTCATCCGACCCGCCGAGATTCAGAATCGCCGGAATGGTGTGGATCGTGTGACGCCACGGCAGGCGCCGCGTGGCCGCCTTGAGGAGGTCGAGCGCCTTGGCCCGCTCTACGACATCCAAATGATCCCGTGCGACCCACCCGAACCAACGGAGCAGATCCACGGCCAGACCATTGACGATGAAAGTCGCCCACATCTGCCCGACCGCCTCGATGAGCTCATCCGAGGGCTCGGTCCACGTGGCTTCGAGAATCTCCGCCACGTCGCCCTCCTGCAGCCAGTCACGCACGTTCGTACGCGTCACGTCAGCAAGGGTCGGCAGCCGCCGCTTGATCCTCACCTGCAACAGAAACCAGTCGTCGTTCAAGAACGCCTCAGGCAGCCCCCAGGTCGGCTCCTCACCGTAACGAGCGGCCGAGTTCACCTGGAAAGCCAGACACGCTTCCAGGGCCGAGAGCGCCAGCGCCCGCTGCTCAGGATCGGGCGGCAGGTCCCTGATCACGGGGTGACGTCGACCTGACTCCGCCGCCTGCCACGAGGGCGGCAGGCTCGCCAACAGTTCGGGCTCTACCAAAAGATCGCTCACAGGAACCTAACTCCAAAGGGTTCGAGGAAGTCGCGTGCCGCAGCGAGGTTCGGCATGTGCTCGTCGAACCAGGCCGCCGACTGGCCCCTCTTCATGGGGTGCGCTGGATGCACTGACGCCTCCAGCGCCGCCTCACGCAGTTGGCGCAGCTGGTCCGGGGTCAACGTACGCCCGCCGATCTGAACCGGCACGTCAGCATCGGCGATCCGGTCGAGCGCATACTGCTTCGGCTGAGGGTTGGTCATGCTGAACAAGCCCTTCAACCCCTCGTCGGTCCCGACTCGGTAGCTCACTGCTCGCCCTGCGGGATCCGCCGCCCGCCATTCAAGCATCCGGTCCAACTGCTCGGGCTTTTCACTGAGCTTATTGGCTACCGTCTGCGCGGTCGCCTTGACCTCGTCCAAATGCACCTTGCCGTCCCTGGTCTGATACACCAGATCCGACTCGGGGACGTCACCGGTATGGATTACCGTGCCGGTGCCAAAATCGACAGGCTCGTTCTTGACACTGATACCGATCTTCGAGCCAGGCATCAGGTCGGGGCTGTTGAGGACGTCGTTCGCGGCGCGCAACTCAGCGGCGGCTCCCGCTGCGGCGGAACGGTCTCCACCCAACTGTTCCATCATGTCGCGCAGAACCTGGGCCTGCCGATCCGCACTGCCTGCCAATCGCCCGGAATCCTGCAGGTCGACGAAGTCCCGGACGGCGCGGCTGGCCACACCCTCCGGCAGGTCAGTACGGGCGAGCAACTCCAACGCCTGGGCCCTCGCTGCCGGATTGAGCCGCTCGGCCTGATCAACGAAGCGCTGCTGCTCATCCGGCGTGAGATCTCGCCCGCGATCGGGGATTCCCCCGGCCGGCGGGTTCCCGTCGGGGGCGTTGCCCTCCGGGAGGTTGCCACCAGGCCCATTACCGTCCGGGAGGTTGCCACCGGGAGTATTACCCTCCGGCAGGTTGCCACCCGGAGTATTGCCGTCCGGGATGTGCCCACCGGGGGTGTTGCCGTCCGGGATGTGCCCACCGGGGGCGTTGCCGTCCGGGATGTGCCCACCGGGCGTCAGGTCACCTGGGACGTGACCGCCTGGCGTGTTCCCGCCAGGCAGGTGGCCGCCTGGGCCGTTGCCGCCGTCCATGTGCATCGCGTCGCCACCGCGGACGTGGGGCATGTCGACATCGAAGCCACGCCCGATCGGCACGTCGCCGGCGATCGCCGGAACCAGCCCGAGCTGCGGGATCTTGATGTCGAACTTCCTGGCGAAGTTGATCGCCACCTCGCCGACGGTGGGCAGCTTGTCGATCCAGTTACCGGTGCGGACCAGCGCGGCGCTGATCCGTGCGGCGGTGGCGCTGCCCCGAATGGTGTTGACCGCAGCGCCCGCGCCACGCAGCCCGGAGGCGGCACCCTTGGTACCCACGATCGCCGAGACGATATTGAAGGTGGCCATGCCGGCCGCCTTCGACTTGTCCTCGCCCCACGTGTCGTACGCGATGATGGTCTTTCCCGCGTTGAGCAGGAGATTGCCCGCCTCACGCTGCTCCATGAACGGCATGCCGACCGTCTGGTCGATCACGATCGTCACCGGGTTGACGTAGATGGAGACCGCCCACACGAACTTGCCGAGCCCCAGCCACGACTGACCGGCGGTGCCCCAGCTCCAGTCGCCGGTGGTGGGATCGCGGCCGATCAGCCCGCCCAGGTCTTGAAGCATGGTGACAAAACTGATGCCCATGCCGACGAAGTACGCCCCCACGTCGCCGAAGAAGCCGCGGTCGTGCTCCTCGGTGCTGCCCCACGGCAGAGCGCCGTCCTCACCGGCGGCGGCGTTCAGCGTGTCGGCGGTGAAGCCGTACTCGCCGTCCTCGGCCTGGCCGTCGGCGTTGTCGGCCCGATACTGACGGCCGCCGTACAGCGCGTTGATTGTGTTGGCGCACTTGCGCTGCGCCTCGAAGAACGCGGCCACCTGCGTGTCCACGGCGGTGATGAGGCCGTTGTGCTTGTCGACCTTGCCCTGGTCCTCGCGCCAGTCCTCGTCGTCCTTGATCGAGCCGACGAACTCCTCCGCCTGGCTCTTCAGCGCGGCGAGTTGAGCCTTGATCTCCTTGACCTCGGTGGCGTACGTGGCCAGAGCGGCCCCGACGGCCTGGATGTCCTCGCCGACGGAGGCCGACACCGTACGCACCGGGCCGGTGGCGGCGAAGAGCTGCGCCGCCTCCGGCGCCTTGTACACCGCCGCCAGCCCCTGCCAGGTGCTGTCGACCGCCTGGCCGGTGTTGGCGAAGTCCACGCCGACGGTCCGGACCGTCTGGGCATGGGTAGCCAGCGTGTCCATGTTGCCGGGGATCTGCGGAATCTCCCCAGGGTTGATCATCGGGGCACCGCCCCGCGGCCCGGCCCCGGCATCGTGGCCGACGGGTCGGGTGCCGCCGCGGCGCTGCGCTGCGCGTTCGCGGCCATCTCGAGATCACCTTCGACGTAGGCGTTCGTCGCCTGCGCCGCTGCCTGCATGCACGCCCCCGTGCGAGTGAACACGAACTCGAGATCCGTCCGAATCGACTCGACGAAGCCCTGAAGCGCCTGGCCCACGATCTCCGAACTGGACTCGGTGGCGGATCCCTCCAACGCCGAGTTCAAGCTCGTCATCTGCCCCTCGAAGGGCATGGCCGCGGCATGTGTACGAGTCAGGACGTCGCGCACTCCACCGGGGGAGATATCCCACGCGCTCACGCTCGTGCTCCCTCGTCAACAACTCGTCGGATAACGACTCAACCGATCGACTGCACCGCAGAGCGGGCCCGGGACAGCGTGCTGTTCGCCGTCTCGTCGTTCTTGGTCATGGTGGTCTTGACCAGGTCGATGATCGTGCGGACCTCGCCCGCTGCCCGGTTCCACCGGTCCTCGACTGTCCGGTACTCCTCGGACACCCCATCGGCCTGGAAGTCGGCCATGGCGGCGGCGACGTCGGAGCTGCGCTGCGAGATCAACGACTCGAGCCGCCCGATGATGCCGGCGAGGTCACCTTGAACCTGCTGCGAGGTGCCGGTGTCGAAACTGCGTCGGTCTGTCATGACTGTCACTCCCCGTGTCAGCGGCTGCTGGAGAACCTGGCGGCGTCGAAGTTCGCGGTGCCCTCGGACGACCTGGCGTTGTCCGACATCTCGGTGTCACCCTGGCCGAACGAGGAGTCCATCCCACCCTGGCCGCCGAGAATCGCACCGAGAGCCGAGTTGAGTTCGGCGGTGATCGAATCGGCATTGGCCTTGAACGAATCGAACGCCACACGTCCGGCCCCGTTGAAGTTGCCCTGCAACGGCTCCGCCGCGGTGATCAACTGCTTGATCAGAGAACCGAGATCATCGGATGACCCCTGCGTCTGCTTGGTCAGACTGCCGAGCGTCTGCGCCCCCATGTCGAACTTCATGCCACCCCTCCCGGTCATCGGTCCAACGTCCGCCATCAATGCTACGAGGTTCGCGCCACATCTACGCCAACTGATTCGACACAGGTCGATAACTGTGGGTGGTTGCCGGATAGGCCAACGGGCAACCCGACCGTCGACCTACGCCTCGAAGGTCGCGCTCCCCGACCTGTCATCGATCATCGAGGTTCGTCCCTGGACTGCACGAGGGTCCGGCCGACGACGATGTGCCGTGGCTCTTCGGGTGCACGATCCGCTGTCCGTCGACCTCAAGACGCACGGGATTGCTCGACGCCCTCCGCAGAGGTGTGGGTCGGACCGGACGGTGCGATGATCCGCCGTCCGAGGAGCACCGTGACGGCCGTGCCGGCGGCAAGTGCGAGCGCCGCGAACGTCGCGGTCTCGTCCTCGGTCAGGGTGCCGAACATCATGGAGAGGGGTCCGGACCACGACGTGAGCACCACGGCCAGCAGGCCGAGCAGCAGGCCGCCGATCTGCGCGGCGACCAGCGCCACGGGCCACGCCGCGACCGTGAGAGCCAGGGTACGCAGCGTGCGGCCGACGGCCAGGCCGATGATGCCGGCCAGGGCGGTGATGAACACGGTCTGCATCACCATGAAGCCGATGTTGTTCCGGTGGAGCTCGCGCAGCACCGCGAAGCCGGCATCGTCAAGGATCAACGTGTACCGGGCAGCCGCCAGGCGGAACGGAACGGCTACCGTGACCGCGCCGATCCCGCCGGCCACCAACGCCCAACGGAGCTTGGTGATAAGCCAGCGTAGCCGGGGCACCGACTGGGTGAGCAGGAAGTCGTCGGTCGACTCCTCCCGTTCCCGGGCGAACAGCGGCACGCCCAGGATCAGCCCGAGCAGCAACGGCACGAACGCGGCGACCAGTGCGATGGCCTGGGCCAGGTTCGTCGCCGAACCGGCGGGCAGGCAGCTGACGAGCGGTTCACACAGGCCGGTACGGTCAGCCGCGTAATCCCCGATCACGATGCCGTGCACGTCGGCCTGCTGCCGGATGACATACGCACCGGCCAGCACGAAGGCGGCCGAGGCGACGCTCAGCGCAGCCGCGATGATCAGGTACGGGCGCAGCAGCCGCAGGGCGAGCCAGTTCATGCGGTGGGCACCTTTCGCTCCGGCTGCGGGCCGGCCGCCCGCAGGTAACCCAGGATCAGTTCCTCCAACGCCGGGCGGTGCCATGCCAGGCCAGCCGTCGGGACGGGTCCGGCCGACCGGATCAGGGCAGCGGCGTCGCGGCCCGCGGCGCGGACCTCGATGACCTCCGTGCCGTCGAGCGCACCGAGCTCGCGGCCAGCGCCCACCGCGACCAGGTGGCCGGCCAGCGCCTGTTCCACCTCGATGGCGAGGCGAGTGCGACCTTCGGCCAGCACCACCAGGTGATCACAGACGCCGTCGATATCGGCCACCACATGCGACGAGAGCACCACAGTCGTGCCACGGTCGGCGACGTCCGCCATCAGCACCCCGGCGACCTGGGCCCGGGCGACCGGGTCGAGCGGCGCCAAGGGCTCGTCGAGCAGCAGCAACCGGGGGCGCTTGGCCAGCGCCATCACCAGCGCCAGGCGGGTGCGGTGCCCCGGGGCGAGGTCACCCACCCGGGCTGCGGGCGGTAACGCGGCGTCGTCGGCGAGCTGTTGTGCGTACGCGTGATCCCAGCGCGGATTGAGCCTGCCGCCCAGGACCAGCGTCTGCGCCACCGTCAGCATCGGGTAGAGCGGCGCGTGCTGGGCCACATACCCGATCGAGGGAAGTGCGCGGTCTCCAGTCGGCTCGCCGAACACCCGCACCGCGCCGCGGTCCGGCCGCAGCAGCCCAGCGGCGACGCGTAGAAGCGTGCTCTTGCCGGCCCCGTTGCGTCCGACGATCGCGGTGACGGCACCAGGCGGCACGGTGAGCGAGCAGTCGTCGAGGGCGCGCCGCCCGCCGAAGCGGGAGGTGACCCCCGCGACGTCTAGCGCCGGAGGCACGCGGTCAGCCGACACGGTCAAGCTCCGCCACGACCGGTTCGGGATCCGCCGTCACCTCGGCGAGCAGAGCCTGCATGTCCGAGACGTCCAGACCCGCCGCTCGGGCGCGAAGAGACCAGGCGGCCAGCTCGCGACGCAGCACCTGCCCGTTCTGCGGCAGCGGCGTCAGGTGCTCCCGCACGAACGTGCCGGAACCCTGCCGCGCTTCCACGAGACCCGCCATCTCCAGCTCCCGGTACGCCTTGAGAACGGTGTTGGGATTGATGCCCGTGTGCTCCGAGACCTCCCGGGCGGGCGGCAGCTGATCTCCGGGTGCCAGCCGGCCCATCCGGACCGCCTGGCGGACCTGCTGCATCAGCTGGACATACACGGCGGTCCCGGTCCGCCGGTCGATCCGGAAGATCACCGTGACCACCAATCCATCAATTGACTAGTGGACTGACTGTCCCCGAACCGGTCGACCCTGTCAAGATCGCGACAGACCGCCCACCATGAGCTGAGGCTGACTGATCATCGATGAAAAATGCCCCGATCAGCGTCTCCGCTGATCGGGGCATCCTCTGAGCCGCCTGACGGAATCGAACCGTCGACCTACGCATTACGAGTGCGTCGCTCTAGCCGACTGAGCTAAGGCGGCAACGATCAGGAAGTGTACGGCACCCGAAGGCCCCGGGCGGAGCGGGATACCCCTGCGACGCTCCGGTCCGCACCAAACGGACAACCACCCCCATCCGGCTAATTACCGGACAGCGCTGCATCCAGACCGGTACTACGCTGCGGCGGGTGACTGACGAACGCGACGATCACCCAGGACCGGCGGAGGAACAACCCGACGGGGAGCCGGCTCCTCGCCGCCCGCGCTCGACCGATCCGCTCGAACTGGGCTTCACCCCGCGCAAGCCGGTGCCGTGGCTGGCGCCGTTCCTGCTGATCAGCACCGGCATCCGGACGCTGCTGGCGATCCTGTTCGGCGCGTACCTCGACAAGCGCGAGTTGCAGAACGCCTTCGGCGACGACATCTTCCGGCAGGCCGGACCGGACGGTGGGCTCTGGCTCGACTACGTGGCCGACCTCGGGGACGGCTTCCACGCCACCTACTCCGTCGCGTACCTGCTGGCGCAGCCGGAGCTGACCGTGGACGGACACCGGCTGCCCCGCGCGCAGACACTCGTGATGGGTGGCGACCAGGTGTACCCGTCGGCGGCCTACGCGGAGTACGAGAACCGCTGCAAGGGCCCCTACCAGGCCGCGCTGCCGGCGACGCCGCCCGACCGTCCCACGTTGTTCGCGGTGCCGGGCAACCATGACTGGTACGACGGCCTGACCGCCTTCCTGCGGCTGTTCGTCCGCTCCCGGGACCGCAACTTCGCCGGCTGGCGTACCGGGCAGTCGCGGTCGTACTTCGCCGTCGAGTTGCCGGCCGGATGGTGGCTGCTCGGCGTCGACGACCAGTCCGGCTCGTATCTGGACGACCCGCAGTTGGCCTACTTCGACGAGGTGGCCCGGCGCCTCACCCCGGAGTCGAAGGTAATAATTGCGACGCCGTCGCCGACGTGGGTGAAGGCCGCCGACAGTCCGACGGCGTACGACTCGATCGACTACTTCGTCCGCACGATCATCGACCCGACGGGTGCACAGGTACGGCTGCTGCTCTCCGGCGACCTGCACCACTACGCCCGCTACACCGGACCCGAGCGGCAACTGATCACCTGCGGTGGCGGCGGGGCCTACCTGTACCCGACGCACAAGCTGCCCGAGCGCATCGAGGTGCCACCGCGCGACACGCTGGCCCGGCGGGCCAGCCGCACCCAGCAGTACGACCTGGTGGCCCGCTATCCGGACGTGGCTCGCTCGCGCCGCTACGGCTGGGGCATTTTTCCTCGACTGCCGTTCCGCAATCCCGGCTTCACCACGCTGCTCGGCACCCTGCACACCCTGCTGATGCTCGCGATGGCGGGCGCGACGGCGAACTGGGCCGACAGCAGCGATCAGCGACTGTTCAGCGTCCCGCTGGTGATGATGGTGCTCGTGACGGTGATCGCAGCGGTCCTGTTCGCCAAGCCGCCCAGCGCCAGCGGCAAGCGGCACGCGCGGCACTGGCTTCTCGGCGTCGGCCACGGTGTGGCCCATGTCGCCCTCGCCGCCGGCGGCGCCTGGGTCTGGTTGGCCCTGCCGTTCTACGACTGGCCGTGGCCGCTGCCGGCGGTCGCCGCAGTGGTGCTGTACGGCCCGGTCATCGGCCTGGTGGCGAGCCAACTGGTGGCGGCGTACCTGCTGTTGGCGAGTGCGTTCGGGGTCAACGTCAACGAGCTGTTCGCCGGCCAGGGCATCGAGGACTCCAAGTCGTTCCTGCGGCTGCGCATCGACCCGGACGGCACGCTGACCGTGTACGCGATCGGCGTCGACCGGGTCTCCCGCGACTGGCAGGTCAATCCCGACCAGTCCCCGACGGCAAGCTGGCTGCTCCCCAAAACCGCCCTGACCCCGCACCTGACGGAACCCCCGGTGGTCCTCACCTGACCCACTCCGCCGTCCCGCCTAGTTGATCATGAAGTTATTGCCCCGACACGCCGCCAGTGGTGGCAATAACTTCATGATCAACCGGGAGCGGGAGCGGGAGCGGGAGCGGGAGCCGGGCTGGGGGCGCGGGGGGGGTTAGGGGGTGTAGTGCTGGTCGTGGGCTTGGCGGGGGGCGCAGACGGAAGCGCGCGAGCAGGAGCAGCGGGAGCCGTCGGCGTCGAGGCGGACGGTCACCGCATCACGGGGCACGCTGTGTCCTACCACTCGGCCAGCACCCTCGGGCGTCGTCACCCGACTGCCGACGGCGGGCGCGGTCTCCTGGAAGCGCTGGTACAACGGGTGCTCGTACTTGAGGCAGCACATCAACCGACCGCATGCCCCCGAAATACGCAGCGGGTTCAGCGGCAGGTCCTGATCCTTGGCCATCCGGATCGTCACCGGCTCGAAGTCGGTGAGGAACGTCGCGCAGCACAGGTCCCGGCCGCACGACCCGATGCCGCCCTGCACGCGGGCCGAGTCGCGCGCCGAGAGCTGGCGCAGCTCGACCCGACAGTGCAGGGTGGCGCCCAGGTCGCGGACCAACGAACGGAAGTCCACCCGGTGCGGGGCGGTGAAGTAGACGGTGCTGCGCTCGCCACCGCCGTCGGCGGAGCCGAGCACGTGGTCGACGGCCACCACCTTCATCGGAAGGCCGTGCGCGCGGATCAGCCGTTTCGCCGCCACCTTGGCCTCGGCCTTGCGGCGACGCAGTGCCTCGTCGCGGCGTAGGTCGTCGTCGCCGGCCACGCCCACGAGCCGGGGGAAGCCGTCGGTCTCCTCGCTCACCCACTGAGCGGCCCAGACGCACTCGGCCACCTCGGGCCCGTCGTCGGTCGGCACGAGCACCCGGTCACCCACCTGCGGACGCAACTCGCCCGGGTCGAGGTAGTAGAGGCGCCCGTACCGGTTGAAGCTGACCGCGCAGAGCATGCCCATCCCCCCACCCTACGACGGATCACCGCAAAGGACGCAGCGGCCGATGCCTCGGCCGCCATTCATGACCGTCGACTCGACCGATTGCCGAGCCACCCGTCGTGCCGATGACCCTCGCCCAGACGGTTGAATCCGCGCCCCAGGAGGGGACAAACGCTCGCGAGCGGCGTTGAGTGGAGGCAGACCTGCGGGGGGTGCAGGGGGAAGACCACGGCGTCGCCGTGGGCGCCGACTCTGCTCAGGCGCCCACGAGCGACGCCGTGGCCTGTCCGCGAGCGAGCCCCATGGCCGGACCGAGCCACACACCAGGGCCGGAGCGCGACGACGTCGTGGCCGGATCTGGCTACCAGCCGACCCGGGTGGGCTGGTCGTAGCGGGGGCGGCCCTGGGTCGTCGGCCGCCAGGTGGACTCGGCCAGGCTCGGCGCCCACTGGCGCAGCAGGGTCTCGGCACCGTCGTACGCGACGCAGAGCACCGCCAGCACCCGCGCGGCGATCTCGGCCGCGTCGGCGACGCCCGGCCCGACCGGCGTCAGGCGGGTCGGTGGACCTGCCGCGGTGGCGGCGACCACGGCCACCGCCTCGGCCGAGCGCAGCACGTCGGCCACCGTCCGGGCGAGGGCAAGGCGGCTGCCCTCCACCCAGTCGGCGAGCGCGTCGGCGTATCCGGCGGTGGAGTCCATCCGGCCGACCAGGCTCTCCGGACCTTCGTCCAGGTGGCGCAGCAGCGCGGCACGCTCCTGCCCGTACGCCGAGGCGGCCGGCCCCGACCAGAGCACCGGGTCGGTGAGCGCGGCGCCGACATCGTCGTACCCCCGGACCAACCGGCGCACGGCGTGCCCGGCGCTGGCCAGCGGCGCCGGGTGCAGGTCGAGGAAGCCCCGGACGGCGTCGCCCGGCAGCACCTGCATCCGGCGTAGCAGCGGCCAGACCCGGTGGCCTTCGGGGACGCCGGCCGCGAGCAACGCGTCCACCCGGCGAAGCAGATCGAGGCCGGGTTCGGCGAGCCGGTCCAGTGGATCCATCACGGCTCTCCGGTGATCCGGCGTCGTGCCGCGCGGTCGACCTCGGCGTAGCGGTCGGCGGCCTCGCGGACCGCCGAGGCGGCGGCGGCGAGCCGGCCGGCGGCGGCTCGCGCCTCGCGGGCCCGGTCGTCGGTGGCGGCGGCCCACTGGCGGTACAGCGCGCGACCGATCTCGCCGGGGCGACCCGGGGCGTCCGCGCCGAACGCGGTCTGGGCCGGATCGCTGGCGGTGACGGTGTGGGACAGGGTGGTGAGCGTGGCGCTCGCCTCGTCCAGGCGGGCGGAGAGGGCGCGCAGTGTGTCCATCTCAGGCCCCCGCGAGCGGTCGGTAGGCGGCGAACGTCTCGTTGTGCAGCTTCTCCCGGGCCCACTCGGCGGCGTCCGCCGCCGCGGTGACAGCGGCCTGCACCGAGCCGGCCACGTCGCGCGGGCTGCGGGCGTGCAGTGGCCCCAGGAACCGGACGTCGGTGATCCGCCCGCCGGCGGTGACCACCACCTCGACCAACCCGTCCGGTGATCGGACGGTGACCTCGACCGTCGACACGGCCTGGTCGAACTCGGCCTGCAACGACTCGATACGGCGGTAGCGCCGCACCGCCTCCTCGATCCAGGCCTCGTCGATCTCCCCCCGCGGCATCGGCGACTCCTCCCGGATGGGCCATCACTGAGCGTGCTGTCGCCGTCACCACGGCACACCGGACCGTACCGCACACCAATCGCGCGTGTCGATGGCTGTGGACAACCGGGCGGGAGCTGCGGCTCAGCCCTTCCAGAGGGTCAGCATCATCGCCTCGACCGCGATGCGCGGCTTGACGTTCGCCTCGATCGCCGCCCGGCAGGCGAGCACGGCCTCCAACCGGCGCAGCGACCCCTCGGCGTCCCACTTCTGGGCTCCGGCGGCAGCGAGCGCGGCGGTGTCGGTGTGCACCGCGTCGACCGGGGCGCGCAGCGCCATGGTGAGCGCGTCGCGGTAGAAGCCGGCCAGGTCGACGAGCGCCCGGTCCAGCGCGTCGCGTTGGGCCCGGGTGGCCCGCGACTTCTGCCGCCTCTCCAGTTCCTTGAGCTGCCCGGCGGCACCCCGGATCGCGCCGGCCGCGCCCCGGCCGGTGCCGCCCGCGCCGAGCGCCGTCTCCAGCGCGGCCCGTTCGGCCGTGTCGGCCTCGGCGACCGACGCCTCGGCCTCCGCCTCGGCGGCCTCGATCAGCGCGGACGCCGCGTCGAACGCCGCGCCCACGCCGGTCAGCCGGCGCGGTACGGCCAGCACCGCCTCACGCCGCTTGCGGGCCTCCGGGTCGCGGGCGAGCCGGCGGGCCCGCCCCACGTGGCCCTGCGCGGCCGACGCCGCCCACTGCGCCACGTCGGGCGCGATGCCGTCCCGACGGACCAGCACCTCGGCCACCGCGGTAGCCGGCGGCTGCCGCAGGGGTACGACCCGACAGCGCGACCGGATGGTCACCGAGATGTCGTCCGGGTGGGTGGACGGGGCGCAGAGTAGGAAGACAGTCCGTGGTGGCGGCTCCTCGATGGCCTTGAGCAGCGCGTTGCCGGCCGCTTCGGTGAGCCGGTCGGCGTCCTCGATGACCACCACCTGCCAGCGCCCGCCGGACGGGGTGCTCGCCGCCCGCAGCACCAGCGCGCGCATCTCGCCGACGCCGATGGAGAGCCCCTCCGGCACCACCAGCCGGACGTCGGCGTTGGTCCCGCCCATCGTGGTGTGGCAGCCGGGGCACTCGCCGCAGCCGGTGCCGTACGTGCACTGCAGGGCTGCGGCGAAGGCGCGGGCGGCGACCGAACGGCCGGAGCCCGGCGGCCCCGTGAAGATCCAGGCGTGCGTCATCCCGGTGGACGGGTCCAGCACGCCGGGCTCGGCGTCACCGGCCTTGGAAGCAGCCTCGCTGGGAAGGCCGACAGCGACCAGCGCGGGTGCCCGGTCGGCGGCACCGGCGGCCAGCACGGCTGCCGCCGCGCCGGCGGCCCGACGCAGTTCGGCGACCGCCTCGTCCTGGCCGACCAGGTCGGCGAAGACGTCCGGCATCAGGTCTTGTGCTCCATCGTCACCAGCTCCGCGTCGGATAACTCCGGCTGCACCGAGGTGTCCGGGCCCTGCGCGGGCCGGGGGTGCACGATGCCGCCCGGCTTGCCGAGCATCTCCCGCACCCGCCGGACCACGAGCTGAGTGATCTCGTCGACCGGCTGGGACGCGTCGAGCACCAGGTAGCGCTTCGGATCGGCGGCGGCGAGGTCCAGGAACGCGTAGCGGACGCGCTCGTGGAAGGCGATCGACTCCGCCTCGAGCCGGTCGGTGCCCGCGTTGCGCGAGGCCACCCGGGACAGGCCGGTCCGCGGCGCGACGTCGAGCAGCACCACCAGATCCGGCTTGAGCCCGCCGGTGGCCCAGGAGGAGAGCCAGGAGACCTCGTCGACCGGGAGCGTGCGCCCGGCGCCCTGGTACGCGAGCGACGAGTCGACGTACCGGTCACTGATCACCACGTCGCCACGGACCAGCGCGGGCCGGACGACGGCCGCCACGTGGTGCGCCCGGTCGGCGGCGTAGAGCAGCGCCTCGGCGCGCGGGGAGGGCGCCTCGTCGCCGGAGGTGTCCAGCACCAGCGACCGGATCCGCTGGCCGACGGCCGTGGCCCCCGGTTCGCGGGTGACCAGGACATCGCGCCCCTCGGTGCGCAGCCGCTCGGCGAGCGCGGTGAGCTGGGTGGACTTGCCGGCGCCTTCGCCGCCCTCGAACACCACGAAGAGCCCGGCGGAGACGAACGGCTCGGAGGGCATCAGCGGGCGACCCCGGATCGAGCCCCACAGGTCGGCGAGGACGGGGACGCCCTTCTTGTCGTCCATCTGGCCGAACGCGCTGATCCCGGCGAAGATGCCGGCGGCACCGGCGGCGAGCAGCAGCAGGCGGGTGGAGGAGACGGAGATGCCGAGGTCGGCGATTGTCAGTTTGCGGGAGCCGCCGACGCCGACCAGGACGCTGCTCAGCCCGATGGCCAGGATGAGCACCAGCCGGGTGCCGATCTGCACCACCGCGAACACCCGGCCACGCACCTCGTCGGCCACCTCGCCGCCGAGCAGCGTGGTGCCGGCCAGGAAGGCCATGCCGGCACCGGCGCCGACCAGCACCGCGCCGACGATCGCCATGGACAGGTGGATGGCGAAGGCGAGGGTCATCACGGCGGCGCTGGCGAGCACGATGCTCATGCCGAACCACCGGCGCCGGGACATCTCCTTGACGATCATCGGACCCAGACCGATGCCGAGGGCCAGCCCGAGGAACATGGCGCCGAAGAGCAGCGAGAACGCGGCATCGCCAGCGCCCAGCGAGTTGGCGAAGAACTTGGCCGTGCCGACCACGATGCCGCCACCGGCGAACGCGCCGAAGATGCCGAGCACCAGGCCGCGGACGAGCGGGGTCTGGCCGATGTACTTCCAGCCCTCGGAGAACTGCCGGAACATGCTCTGCTCGGCACGCTCGACCTCACCGCGCTGCGCCTCGCTGATCTCCTTGATCCCGAACGCCACCACAAGCGCGGTGGCGAGCCGGGAGAAGGAGTTGATCCAGAGCGCGAGCTGGGCCGGCTCGGCCCAGGAGGGCAGGTCGCCGCCGACGGCACCACGGACGCCACGGTCGAGCACGGCCAGGCCGACGGCGGCGGCGATCGGAGTGAGGCCGTACGTGGTGATCAGGGTGAGCTGGTTGGCCGCCTCCAGCCGGGCCCGCGGGATCAGGTTCGGGACCGCGGCCTCCTTGGCCGGGATCCAGAGCAGGGTGATCGACTCGATCAGGAAGGTGGCGATCAGCGCCCAGCCGACCACCAGGCCGCCCGCGGCACCGCTGAGGGCGTAGAGCGGAATGGACGCGAAGAGGACGAAGCGCAGCAGGTCGCAGATGACCATCGTCCAGCGTCGGTCGAACCGGTCGGCGAAGACGCCGGCCACCGGGCCGAGCACCAACGCGGGCAGCAGCCGGATCGCGGTCACCCCGCCGAACGCGGCGCCCTGGGCGGTGCTGCCCTGCACCTGGGAGGCGGCGAACAGGGCGGTGGCCAGCAGACCGAGCCAGTCGCCGAAGGAGGCCGCGCCGAGCACGATCCAGAGCCGCCGGAACGGCCTGATCCGCAGAACCGAGCGGATCGCGGCGTAGCCGGACGGGTCGACCTGACCGGAGCTGGACTGGTTGGCGGCGTTGCCCGACTGGTCACCCGCGCGCGACACGCCGGGCGACTCGCCGCTGTTCTGGCTTTCGATGGCCGTACCTCCACGTGCCGGCCCATCGCTGGGCACCCCCGGTGCAACACTCTAGACCCGGTGGGGGCCGCCCCACCGGCGACATTCTCCTGCTCGCTGAGCCTAGGCTGCCGAAGGCGTCGACCGCAGCCCAGGACGTATGCGAGGGTATTTCGCATTCTTCGTCGGACAGTTAGCGTGCACACGTGGCCATCGAAAGCGACAAACTGCGCGAGCGCCTGGACCGGGCGACCGCCCATCTCGACCCCCCGTACGCCGTGGTGGATCTCACCGCCTACGACAGCAACGCGGCGGCCCTGGCCGACCGCGCCGCCGGCAAGCCGATTCGGCTGGCCAGCAAGTCGGTGCGCAGCCGGGACCTGATCGGCCGGGCACTCGCCCGAGAGGGTTGGCGGGGTGTCATGGCGTTCACCCTGCCCGAGGCGATCTGGCTGGTCCGGGCCGGCCTCAGCGACGACGTGCTGGTGGCGTACCCGAGCGCCGACCGGGCGGCGCTCGCCGAGCTGGCCGCCGACCCGACACTCGCCGAGGCGATCACCCTGATGATCGACGGCATCGGCCAACTCGACTTCGTCGACGCCGTCCGCGCCCCCGGGCAACGCGCCGAGCTGCGACTCTGCCTGGACCTGGACGCCTCCTGGCGACCGCTGCGCGGGGTGCACGTCGGCGTCCGCCGCTCACCGGTGCACAGCGCCCGGGCGGCCGGCGCGCTCGCCGCCACCGTCGCCGGCCGCGCCGGCTTCCGGCTGGTCGGGCTCATGTCGTACGAGGCGCAGATCGCCGGCCTGGGCGACGCGCCGCCGGGGCGGGCGCTGCTGGCCGGCGCGATCAGGCTGGCCCAGCGAGGCTCCTACCGCGAGCTGCTGGCCCGCCGTGGTGCGGCGGTGGCGGCGGTACGCGAACACGCCGACCTGGAGTTCGTCAACGGCGGCGGCACCGGCAGCGTCGCGGCGACCAGCGCCGATCCCGCGGTCACCGAGGTCACCGCGGGATCGGGCCTGTACGGGCCGACGCTGTTCGACGCGTACCGCGCCTGGCGGCCCACCCCGGCGGCGTTCTTCGCCTGCGCGGTGGTCCGCCGACCGACGCCGGAGCTGGCGACGGTGCTCGGCGGCGGTTGGATCGCCTCCGGCCAGGCCGCCGACAGCAGGCTGCCCCGACCGTGGCTGCCGGCCGGTCTGAAGCTCGTCGGCACCGAGGGTGCCGGCGAGGTGCAGACCCCGCTCTCCGGCGCGGCGGCGGCCACCCTGCGCGTCGGTGACCGGGTGTGGTTCCGGCACGCCAAGGCGGGCGAGCTGTGCGAACGGGTCAACGAGCTGCACCTGGTCGAGGGGGACGCGATCGTGGCGACCGTGCCCACCTACCGGGGCGAGGGCCACGCGTTCCTCTGAGGGCCAGCCCGCCCAGCCCGCCGCCGCTTGGTCAGGCGGGCTGGGCGGCCTCGGCGGCCTCGGCGGACCGCTCGCTGTCGCACCCGTCGACCTGCCGGTGCAGGTACTCCCGGATCAGCGCCTTCGCCTCGAGCAGGACTCGCTCGTCGCCGTCGGACTTCCGCCGGAACGCGAGCTTGATCAACGCGTCGGCGGCCTCCACCGCGATCTCCAGGACGAAGCGCAGCTTCGGCACGTCGGTCAGGCCGAACCGCTCGGTGAGCACCCGCGCCAACTGGTCGGCGATGACGCCGTTGTTGTCGCGCTGCTCGTCGAGCAGGTGCAGGTCGACCACGTCGCCGAAGTGCAGGGTACGAAAGCCGGGAACGGTGCGGTGCATCGTGATGTACTCGTCGATCCCCGCGTCGACGCCGTCCCACCAGTGGGTCATCTCGTCGGAGGCGAATCGCTCGTCGAGCCGCTGCAGGTAGGACTCCATCGTGCGCAGGGTCAACGCCTGCACGATCGCCCGCTTGTCCGGGAAGAACTGGTAGACCGACCCGATCGCCACTTCGGCGCGCTCCGCGAGCAGGGTCGTGGTCAGCCCCTCGTACCCCACCTCGTCGACGAGTTCGGCGCAGGCGTCCAACATGCGCTGTACCCGCGCGACACTTCGACCCTGCACCGGTACGCGGCGCAGCGGCCCGGTCGTGGCGGCTGGTGTGGACACTCGGTGCCACCCCCCTTCGACGGATGAACATATCTCCACGTCACGAGTCCGTGACTACCGGTACAACGAGCGGACTGCAATTGCGGTATTTACCAGGGACAACGTTCCTGATATGAAGTCAGTTCATATTCATGAATGGGGAGAGCAGATGGTCGGCACCGCACCGCTCACCGCTCGCTGGTCCAACTGGGCAGGCAACCAGAGTGGCAGCGCCACCGCCGTCCTGCGCCCCGGCTCGCCGGACGACGTCGCCGAAGCCGTCCGGGACGCCGCCGCCACCGGAGGCCGAATTCGCGTCGCCGGCAGCGGCCACTCGTTCACCGCCGTCGCCCTCGCCGACGACCGGCGGATGGAGTTGTCCGAGCTGGAGACCAGCGTCAGCGTCGATGTCGCGCGCCGACTGGTCACCGTACCGGCGGGAATGACGCTGCACACGCTCAACGGGCTGCTCGCCCGGCACGGTCTGGCGCTGCCCAACCTGGGCGACATCGACGCGCAGACCGTCGCCGGGGCCATCTCCACCGGCACCCACGGAACCGGCGCCGGCTACGGCTGCCTCTCCACCTTCGTCGAGGCTCTCACCCTGGTCACCGGCACCGGCGAAGTGCTGCGCTGCTCCGCCGACAACAACCCAGACGTCTTCGCCGCCGCCCGGGTCTCGCTCGGCGCGCTCGGCGTCCTGGTCGAGGTGACACTGCGCTGCGTCGACGCCTTCGTCCTGCACGCCCACGAACGTCCCGCCGCCCTGACCGATGTGCTCGGCGACCTTCCCGCGCTGATCGGTCGGCACGACCACGTCGAGTTCTACTGGTTCCCCTACACCTCCCGGGTCCAGGTCAAGGCCAACGACCGATCGCCCGCGAACGACCGTCCGCTGTCCCGCTGGCGCGGCTGGCTGGACGACGACTTCCTGGCCAACAGGGTCTTCGCCGGCGCCTGCCGTCTCGGCCGCGCCGTACCGGCCCTCGCGCCCGGCATCAGTGCCGTATCCGCCCGCGCGCTCACCGAACGGCGGTACACCGGACGCTCCGACCGGGTGTTCTGCACCCCGCGCCGGGTGCGCTTCGTCGAGATGGAGTACGGCCTCCCCCGCGAGGCCCTGCCCGAGGCGCTGACCGCGCTGCGGCGGATCGTGGACGGGCTGCCGTTCAAGATCCTCTTCCCGGTCGAGGTGCGGTTCACCGCCGCCGACGACATCTGGCTGTCCCACGGCTACGGCCGGGACAACGCGTACGTCGCCGTGCACCAGTACGTCGGCATGCCGTACGAGCCGTACTTCCAGGCCTTCGAGAGGGTCGCTGCGGCACTGGGCGGTCGCCCGCACTGGGGCAAGCTGCACTACCGCGACGCGGCGTCACTCGCCGAGGCGTACCCCCGCTTCGCCGACTTCCAGGCCGTCCGCGACCGGCTGGACCCCCACCGCGTCTTCAGCAGCCCGCACCTGGCCCACGTCCTCGGGGCCTGACGGCGCGGGCTGGAGCCCGAGGGGCCGCGCCCCCGGCGGTGGTGCTCAACCGCCCGACGCCACCACCTGGTCCGGGCCGGCACCCAGGGCCCGGACGTAGCCGATCACCCGCTGGTACGCCGCCCGATAGTCGCCCCGCGGACCTGGTGGGGTGCCCGGGTCGGCAAGCGCTGCGGTCAGGTCGACCAGCCGGAGGGCCGGTGCCAGGTCGGTCCAGGTTGGCAGTGCCTCCATCCGGGTCACCGTCCAGCGCCCCGAGGCGGTCTCGGTGAAGGTCGCCCGGACCATCACGCCCTCGCGGTTGTCGTCGATCGGCTCCTCGTGCCGGGCCAGTTCGTTGCCCATGCCGAACACCACCCACTTGTCGCCGAAGCGCTGGAACGGCTGCACCGCGTGGGCGTGATGGCCCAGGATGAGGTCCACGTCGGGCGAAGAGATCAACTGCCGGGCCCAGGCCCGCTGGTCGGCGTCGGGCAGGTGCTGATACTCCGTACCCCAGTGCAGGCTGAGCACGACGATGTCGGCGCCGGCGGCGCGCGCCTTGTGGGCGGCGGCGAGGATCTTGGGCGGATCGATCAGGTTGGCCAGCCACGGCTGGCCCGCAGGGCGGCTCAGCCCGTTGAAGTTCAGGCTGTACGACAGGTGGGCGACGCGGACGTCGCCGACCTGGTAGATCCGGGGCCTGGCCGCTTCGGCGGCGCTGCGGGCGCTGCCGGTGTGCCCCAGCCCGGCGGCGTCGAGTGCGCGGATTGTCCGGGCCACCCCGTCGGCGCCCTGGTCGAGAGTGTGGTTGGAGGCGGTCGAGCAGCCGTCGAATCCGGTGGTGCGCAACCCGTCGAGCACCTGCGGAGGCACGTTGAACGACGGATAGCCGGCGAACGGGCCGGCGGGATCGGCCAGTGGCGTCTCGAGGTGGCACAGCGCCAGGTCGGCGTCGCGGACCGCCGGGGCGACCCCGGCGAACATCGGGGCGAAGTCCATGCCCCCGGCACGGGCACCGTCCCGGCGCGCCTGGTCGGTCACCGCTGGATGGATCAGAACGTCACCCGCGGCGACGAGTCGCACGGTCCGCCGGCCGGCGGGATCCCGGGTCGGCCCGGTGGACGGCGCGTCGGCGGCGGTCTGCGGGGGATTGTGCCAGGCGGTGGCCCCGGCCGGCTGGGAACTCCCGGCATCCATCGCCGAGAAGCCGACTGCGGCCACGGCGAGCAGCAGCGCTCCCGCCGAGGCGCCGACGAGAACCCGGCGACGTGGGGCAGTGTAGGCGAACATCCCCTCACGTTAGGGGACCTCCACCAACCGCCTGTCCCAAATAGGACATTTCACCCACAGGGACAGGGGTGGCGATCGTCACTCCTGGGCGGGCCTGGCGGCGGCCTTCTTCGGGGCCGCCTTCTTCGCCGGGGTCGCCTTCCTGGCCGCCGTCGCCTTGGCGGTGGTGGTCTTCTTCGCGGCGGTGGACTTGCTGGCGGCGGCCGTCTTCTTGGTGGCCGTGGCCTTCTTGGCGGGTGCCTTCTTCGCCGCCGCCTTCTTGCGCGGCGCCGGACCCTTGGCACGCTTGTCGGCCAGCATCTCGGATGCTTCCTCGATGCTCAGCGCCTCCGGAGTCTGGCCACGCCGAAGGGACGCGTTGAACTCGCCATCGGTGACGTACGGGCCGAAACGCCCGTCCTTGATCACCAGCGGCTTCTCGGTGAGCGGGTCGACGCCCATCTCGCGCAGGGGCGGTGCGGCGGCCCGCCGGCCACGGGTCTTCGGGGCGGCCAGCAGGGCCAGCGCCTCGTCCAGGGTGACCGTGAACATCTGCTCTTCGGACTCGAGCGAGCGGAACTCCTCGCCCTGCTTCACGTACGGGCCGTAGCGACCGTTGTTGGCGAACACCTCGACGCCGTCGGGCGCGACGCCCACCAACCGGGGCAGGCTCAGCAGCCGCAGCGCCTCGTCGAGGGAGAGCGAGTCCGGCGTCTGCGAGCGCAGCAGCGAGGACTTGCGCTCTCCGCTGGAGACGTACGGGCCGTAGCGGCCGGACTTGAGCACGATCGGCTCGCCGGTCGCCGGGTCGTCGCCGAGCTTGCGCTCGCCGCTACCGCCCAGGAACAGCTCGTGCACCTTTTCCGGCGTCAGCTCGTCCGGGGCGAGGCCCTCGGGGATCGGCGCCCTGTCACCCTGCGGGCTGGCCTCCTCGCCCTGGGGCGGAGCGGCCGGCGTCTCGCCGGGGACCGCCCGCTGGAGGTACGGCCCGTACCGGCCGACCCGGACGACGACCTCCCGGCCGTCCTCGTCGGTGAAGAGCGGGATCGAGTTGACGCTGCGCGCGTCGATCTCGCTCAGGTCCTCGGTGACCAGCTTCTTGAGCCCACCGGAACGGGCGATGTCCTGGTCACCGGCACCGTTGGAGCTGCCGAAGTAGAACGCGGTGAGGAAGTCGACAGCGGCGTGGTCACCACCGGCGATCTCGTCCAGCTCGTTCTCCATGCTGGCGGTGAAGTCGTAGTCGATGAGGCGGGGGTAGTGCCGCTCCATCAGCCCGATCACCGCGAACGCCAGGAACGTGGGGATCATCGCCTGGCCGCGCTTGGTGACGTACCCCCGGTCCTGGATCGTCTGCATGATCGACGCGTAGGTGGACGGGCGGCCGATGCCCAGCTCCTCCAGGGCCTTGACCAGCGACGCCTCGGTGTAGCGCGACGGCGGCTGGGTGTGGTGGCCCTGCGCGGCCAGCTCGTCTGCGGTCAGCGGCTGGTCCTTGACCAGGGTCGGCAGCCGGCGCTCGGCGTCCTCGGCCTCGGCGTTCTCGTCGTCGCTGGACTCGACGTACGCGCGCAGGAAGCCCGGGTCGGTGATGGTCTTGCCGGTCGCGCCGAAGTCGGCCTCCTCCTGGGAGGTGGAGACCGCCCGGATGCGCACCGACACGCTGGAGCCGACCGCGTCGGTCATCTGCGAGGCGATCGTGCGCCGCCAGATCAGCTCGTAGAGCTTGAACTCCTCGGCGGACAGCTCCTTGGCCACCTCGCCCGGCGTGCGGAAGTTGTCTCCCGCCGGGCGGATCGCCTCGTGCGCCTCCTGCGCGTTCTTCACCTTGCCGGTGTAGCGGCGGGGCTCCGGCGGGACGCTGCGCTCGCCGTACAGCTCGACGATCTGCCGGCGGGCCGCCGAGATGGCGGTCTCCGACAGGTTGACCGAGTCGGTACGCATATAGGTGATATAGCCGTTCTCGTAGAGCCGCTGCGCGGTGCGCATCGTCTGCTGCGAGGACAGGCGCAGCTTGCGGGCCGCCTCCTGCTGGAGGGTCGAGGTGATGAACGGCGCGTAGGGGCGGCGCCGGTAGGGCTTCTCCTCGACCCGGGTGACAGTGAACGGCCGACCTTCGAGTCGGGCCGCCAGCCCACGGGCGCCGCCCTCGTCGAGGTGCACGACCCCCGCGCCGGCACGGACGCGGCCGGTGGTCGGCTCGAAGTCCTTACCGGTGGCGATCCGGTCGCCGTTCAACGCGAGCAGGGTGGCGTTGAAGTTTCGCGGCCCCTCGCCAGCGTCCGCCACGGCGAGCGTGGCCAGGATGTCCCAGTACTCGGCGGTGCGGAACGCCATCCGCTGCCGCTCCCGCTCGACCACGATCCGGGTCGCCACGGACTGCACCCGGCCCGCCGAGAGCTTCGGCATGACCTTCTTCCACAGCACCGGGGAGACCTCGTAGCCGTAGAGACGGTCGAGGATGCGCCGGGCCTCCTGGGCGTCGACCAGGTCGCGGTCGATCTCGCGAGGGTTGGCCACGGCAGCCTGGATGGCCGGCTTGGTGATCTCGTGGAAGACCATCCGCTTGACCGGCACCTTGGGCTTGAGCGTCTCGACCAGGTGCCAGGCGATGGCCTCGCCCTCGCGGTCCTCATCCGTGGCCAGGAAGATCTCGTCGACCTCCTTGGCGAGCTTGACCAGCTTGCTGATCTGCTGCCGGCGGTCGGCGGAGACGACGTAGAGGGCATGGAAGCCGTTGTCGACGTCCACCCCGAGGCGGGCCCAGGACTCGCCCTTGTACTTGGCCGGGACGTCAGCGGCGTTACGCGGCAGGTCGCGGACGTGACCGAAGCTGGCCTCCACGACGTACCCCGGGCCGAGGTAGCCCGAGATCGTCTTGGCCTTCGCCGGTGACTCGACGATGACCAGACGGGTGGTTCCAGCGTTGCTCGGCACGTTTCTCCCCGACCTCACTCCTGCTCGTGGCCTGCCGGCGCCTACGACAGCGACCGCTCTCGACCCCGCCGTGGCACCGGCGGTCCGGATGTCCAACGTAACGCGCCGTCCGCGTTTCGGGTTTCGCGGGCGGCAATCCGCTGCGGCGCGACGGTCGAATCCGTCCGCCGTGCTCGACACTGCCAGACGGCGCCACGGTACACCGTGGGTAGGGCTCGAAGCGGGTCACTGTGACGATGGCGGGCCCTCAACCAGCCCGTCCAAGCCCAGCTGTCCAACACCGGACACCCCACCCCACGCCGCCCCCGCACGCCTCGGGCCCGGCGCGGCGACGGTTACGGCCAGGCGTCCGCCGGTGCCGCCGTCGGCGGTCCCCCGACCAGTTCGGCGAGCCGCGCCAGGCGGCGTCGACCGGTGATCCGGTACGCCGGGCCGCCCTCGGCGGGGCCGAGCAGCGTGCCGGCCAGGCCGGCGGCGGTGAGCGCGGCACCTATCGCGTCCCACGACTCCTGGTCCCCCGCGCCGAGCCCCAGCAGGAAGCCGCTGGGCGGCTCCGGCGTCCCGGCGGCGGCGACCCAGAGCCGCAGCCGTCGGCCGGTCAGGTGGAAGGCCTCCGGCGGACGCTTCGCCGGACCGTTCAGCCAGGCGACCGCGAGCGGCTTCAACAGCCGGGTGTACGACGTACGCACGGCGTGTCGCTGGTCCTCGGTCGGTGCCCAGGTCGCCGCCAGCCCGCGCAGCGCCAACTCGGCGACGAGCACGTGCACCCGCCAGGCGGCGTCCACCCGCACCGCGAGGCGGGCGGTGCCGCCCATCCGGACGACCTCGCCAGGCCCGGCGAGCAGCCCGGCCAGGTCGGCGACCACCGGCTCGGCGGCATCCGCGCCGAAGAAGACCAGTTGCCGCCCGGCGTCGTCGGCCCGGGGTGGCGCGGGGTGGCTCGACTCCGACCGGTCAGGATCACCGCGCCGCCGGCTCGGGCCCGACGTCGCCGGGCGGGTGTCCGACGGGTCGGCGCGCGACGGGTCGGGCTCGGGTACGGGGAACAGCGCCGGCAGCGACTGCGCGGCCGGCGTGTCACCGAGCCCGTTCAGCGACACTCGGGCACCTCGTCGAAGGCCTTCTTCAGCTCCTCGGAGTTGAGCTTGCTGGTGTCCAGCGCGCTGGCGTCGTACTCCTTGTTCAAGGTGTCGACGGCGGTCCGCACGCCGTCGTAGAAGGCGGTGGGTTCGCCGGTGCCCAACCCCGCGATGGTGGCCCGGGCCCGGCCGTAGGCGTCCCGCATCTTCTCCAGGGACCCGCGGAAACCGGCGGAGATGGCCTCGCCGTTGTCGGTCTCCGGGACGCCTGCCTGCTCGACCTTGCGACGCGCGGTCTCGCTGGCCTGTTCCGCGCCACCGAAGAGCCGCACCAGATTCTCCTTGGCCTGTGCCGGAGTGGTCTGCGCCGTCATCTGCTGGTCGGTGCTGCTGGTCAACTTGCTGATCTCGGAGCGCCACGGGGTGAGCGCGCCGCAGACCGACGCCGCCCAGGCCCGTGGGCTGGGACCACCGCCGCAGCCGGCGAGGACGACGACGAGCGTGGCCAGGACCACCGTGAGCTTTCCGGCGGCAGACGCCCGGCACGTACGCATGCGTTGCAGCGTACGACCTTCAGCCAGGTGTGGCACCGGTCCAGATGGCCACGGTCCCCGCCCGACGGGTGCGTCGGGCGGGGACCACGGTGCCGCTGGTGTCAGGCGTTGACCGTCTCCGACCGGTGGTCGGCGCTGCCCGCGCCGGTGTCGGAGTCGTCCATCGCGATGCCCTTGCGCTTACTGAAGACCACCGACGCCACGATGATCAGCGTCGCGACCAGCGCGATAGCGACCCGCAGGCCGACATTGCGGTCGTCACCGACGCTCCAGGCCACCACGGCGGGGGCGATCAGCAGCGAGACCAGGTTCATCACCTTGATCAGCGGGTTGATGGCCGGGCCGGCGGTGTCCTTGAACGGGTCACCGACGGTGTCACCGATGACCGTGGCGGCGTGCGACTCGGAGCCCTTGCCGCCGTACGCGCCGTCCTCGACCAGCTTCTTGGCGTTGTCCCAGGCCCCACCGGAGTTGGACAGGAACACCGCCATCAGGGTGCCGGCTCCGATCGCGCCGGCCAGGTAGGAGGCCAGCGCGCCCGGGCCGAGGCCGAAGCCGACCGCGATCGGCGCCAGGATGGCGAGCAGGCCGGGGGTGATCAGCTCGCGCTGTGCGTCCCGGGTGCAGATGTCGACGACCTTGCCGTACTCCGGGCGCTGGGTGCGGTCCATGATGCCGGGCAGCTCACGGAACTGCCGGCGAACCTCCATCACGACCGCGCCCGCCGAGCGGGACACCGCGTTGATGGCCAGCCCGGAGAAGAGGAAGACGACGGCCGCACCGATGATCAACCCGACCAGGTTGCGCGGGTTGGCCACGTTGAGCGAGTTGAGGATCTCGGTCCCGACGTCGCCCACACCGGCGTCCGCGTACGCGGTGCGCAGGGTGTCCGTGTACGAGCCGAACAGCGCGGTCGCCGCGAGCACCGCCGTGGCGATCGCGATGCCCTTGGTGATCGCCTTGGTGGTGTTGCCGACCGCGTCCAGCTCGGTGAGGATGCGTGCGCCGTGCTCGTCGATGTCGCCGGACATCTCCGCCACGCCCTGGGCGTTGTCGGAGATCGGCCCGAAGGTGTCCATGGCGACGATGACGCCGACGGTGGTGAGCAGGCCGGTGCCGGCCAGCGCCACCGCGAACAGCGACAGCGTGATCGAGCTGCCGCCGAGCAGGAACGCCCCGAAGACGCCGGCGCCGATCAGCAGAGCCGAGTAGACCGCCGACTCCAGGCCGACGCTGATGCCGGCGAGGATGACGGTGGCCGCACCGGTCTGCGAGCTCTTGCCGATGTCCTGCACGGGTCGCTTGTTGGTCTCGGTGAAGTACCCGGTCAGCGCCTGGATCGCCGCGGCGAGCACGATGCCGATCACCACCGCGCCGATGGCCACCAGGCGCGGGTTGCGGTCGACGTCGGTGAGGCCACCCTCCAGGTCGGCGAAGCTCGCCGGCAAATACGTGTACGCGGCGATCGCCACCAGCACCGCGGAGATCACGGCGGAGATGTAGAACGCACGGTTGATCGCGGTGAGACCGTTGCGGTCGGAGGCGCGCAGCCGGGTGATGAATACGCCGACGATGGCGACCAGCACGCCGATGGTGGAGATGATCAGCGGGAAGACCAGACCGTCCTCGCCGAACGCGGCCCGTCCGAGGATCAGCGCGGCCACCAACGTCACCGCGTACGACTCGAAGAGGTCGGCGGCCATGCCGGCACAGTCACCGACGTTGTCGCCCACGTTGTCGGCGATGGTGGCGGCGTTGCGCGGGTCGTCCTCGGGGATGCCCTGCTCGACCTTGCCAACGAGGTCGGCGCCGACGTCGGCGGCCTTGGTGAAGATGCCACCGCCGACCCGCATGAACATCGCCAGCAGGGCGGCGCCGAAGCCGAAGCCCTCCAGCACCGTCGGCGCGTCGCCCCGGTAGACCAGGACGACGAGCGCGGCGCCGAAGAGGCCGAGACCGACGGTGAGGAAGCCGACGACGCCACCGGTCCGGAAGGCGATCTTCATGGCCGCCTCGCGGCCACCCTGTCGCTCCCGGGCGGCGGCGGCCACGCGCAGGTTCGCGCGGGTGGCCAGCCACATGCCGGCGCCACCGATGGACGCGCTGAACACGGCGCCCACCACGAAGAAGAGCGAGCGGCCGAGCTTCACGGCCATCTCGCTGCCGTCGGTGTCGTGCACCGGCAGCAGGAAGAGCAGCACCACGGCGACGACGACGAAGATCGCCAAGGTGCGGAACTGGCGGAGCAGGTAGGCCGAGGCGCCCTCCTGGACCGCCCCCGAGATCTCCTGCATGTTGGTGGTGCCCTTGCCGGCTGCCAGCACCGTCTTCGTCAGCGCGGCCGCGAAGACGAGCGCCACCAGCGCGATGACCGCGGCGATGACGACGTACGTGACATTGCTTCCGGTAAGGGAAAGCCCGCCGCCATCGGCGGCCAAGGTCTCGGACATCTGCGTCCTCCTGTTACCGAACACTCGCGTCGACGGGTGGAGACGCACCGGTCGACGCCTGGATGCGGACTCGCAAGCGCGCGCCAACCCACCCCAGCGGACCAGCGATAACCACCCATACCCGCTGGCTGCGCGTTGGATCACTTGCTGACAACCCGGGTACTGTAGCCCTCCACAGTGTTCGAGGTCACACGGAGGTAGCACCGTGTCGTGATGATCTTCATCGCTGTGTTATGAAACGAAATCTGATATAGGGCCCGATCCATGACGACAAGGCCGCATCCCCGACGGGGACACGGCCTTGTGCGCAGTCGTTGCAGGCTCAGCGCCCGACGGGCCACACCATCCGCACCTCGGTGCCGATGCCCTCGTCGACCGGACGTACCTGAAGGTCCTCGACGAAGCCCGCGAGCAGGGCGAACCCGACGCCTGTGGTCAGCGCCTCGTCGGTCAGCGCCTCGTCGGCCAACTCGTCCGGCGGCAGTGCCGTCAGCCCGATGCCGGCCTCGATCGGCGCCCGGTCCACGACCCGCACCGCGTACGTGCCGCCGTCGGACATCTCCACCAGCACCGGATCGGCCAGGCCGTACTGCCGGTGCAGGGCGACCGCGCGGGTGCACGCCTCACCGATGGCCAGGCGCACCTCGTCCAGCAGGTCCTCGCGGACACCGGCCCGCCGCGCGACGGCCACGCCGACCAGTCGGGCGGTGCGCACGTGCACCGGTGCCGGAGAGAAGGAGAGCCGGACCGTCGCCATCACGCGTTGGCGCCGCTCGGGCCCGCACCGACCGCTGCCTCGACCGTGGCGTGCAGCGGGAACACCTGGTCCAGCGCCGTGATCCGGAAGATCTTGAGTAGCGGCTCCTTGTCACAGATCAGGGCGAACGATCCGCCGGCCGTGCGCAGCCGCTTGTGCGCGCCCACCAGCACGCCCAGCCCGGTCGAGTCGAGGAAGTCCACCCGCCCGAGGTCCACGACCACGTGCCGGGCACCCCCGTCGATCAGCTCGAGGAGACGTTCGCGGAGCCGGGGCGCGGTGTAGACGTCCACCTCACCGCCGACCTCGAGCACCGTGTGCTCGCCCACGGTGCGCGTCGCCAGCGACAGCTCCATCGGTCCTCCTCGCCAGAGCCGTAAACTCTCCTGGGCATCTAACCACTACCGCCGGGACACCCTGCGGTCACCGGCGGAGGCTTTCCCTTACCCCCGGGCCCGACTTTTCATCTCCGAACACCAGTGCGAGAGTGCAGGACGTGACTTCCTCCCCGCCGGTCGACCTGCTGCGCCGCTTGCGCGCCCGGGGCGCCGGCGACCCGGTCACCCACGTCGAGCGGGTGCCGGCCCGCGTCGGGGTGCCCGCCGCCTGGCCGGACTGGGCACAGCCGGAACTACGGGCGGCGTTCGCCCGCCGCGGCGTCGTCGCGCCCTGGCAGCACCAGGCCGAGGCGGCCACCCTGGCGTACGGGGGCGGCCACGTGATCGTCGCCACCGGCACCGCGTCCGGCAAGTCCCTGGCGTACCAACTCCCGGCGCTGGCCACCCTGCTCGCCGACCCCCGGGCGACGGTGCTCTACCTGGCGCCGACGAAGGCACTCGCCGCCGACCAGTTGCGGGCCGTCGCGGGCCTGGAGCTGGAGGGGGTACGCCCCGCCTGCTACGACGGGGACACACCGCGCGCCGAACGGGAGTGGATCCGCCGGCACTCGCGTTTCGTGCTGACCAACCCGGACATGCTGCACCACGGCATCCTGCCCGGGCACGCCCAGTGGTCCGGTTTCCTGCGCCGCCTGGCGTACGTGGTGATCGACGAGTGCCACACCTACCGGGGCGTGTTCGGCTCGCACGTGGCGCACGTACTGCGCAGGTTGCGGCGGCAGTGTGCCCGCTTCGGCGCCGATCCGGTGTTCGTCCTCGCCTCGGCCACCTCGGGCGACCCGGCCACCGCCGCCGGCCGACTCACCGGCCTGCCGGTGACCGCCGTCACCGAGGACACCTCACCGCGCGGCGGCGTGACCTTCGCGCTCTGGGAGCCGCCGCTGCTGCCACCCGACTCGGGCACCTCCGCACCGGTCCCCCCGCAGCCGACAGGCGACCACGACGACCTCCGGCAGGTACGCCGCTCGGCGCTGCGCGAGACAGCGGACCTGCTCGCCGACACGGTCGCCGAGGGCGTACGCACGCTCGCGTTCGTCCGTTCCCGCAAGGGCGCCGAGGTGGTGGCGGCCAACGCGCGCCGGGCACTCGACGACGCCGTGCCCGGGCTCGGCGACCGGGTGGCCGCCTACCGGGGCGGCTACCTGCGCGAGGAGCGGCGCGAGCTGGAACGGGCGCTGCTGCACGGCGACCTGCTCGGCCTGGCCTCCACCAACGCGCTGGAACTGGGCGTGGACCTGGTGGGGCTGGACGCGGTGCTGATCTGCGGCTACCCGGGCACCCGGGCGTCGCTGTGGCAGCAGGCGGGCCGCGCCGGGCGTTCCGGCCAGGAGGCCCTCGCGGTGCTGGTGGCCCGCGACGACCCACTGGACACCTACCTGGTGCACCACCCGGAGGCGATCTTCGGTGCGCCCGTCGAGGCGACGGTGCTCGACCCGGCCAACCCGTACGTGTTGGCCCCGCAACTGGCCTGCGCCGCCGCCGAGGCACCGCTCACCCCGGCCGACCTGGCGCTCTTCGGCGACGGGGCGAAGGAGGCCATCGACCAGTTGGTCGAGGCCGGCGCGCTGCGGCAGCGGCCCACCGGCTGGTACTGGCGGCATCGCGAGCGCCCGGAGGTGGACCTGCGCGGCGAGGGTGGCGCCCCGGTCTGCGTGGTGGAGTCGTCCACCGGCCGGTTGCTCGGCACGGTCGACGGCAGCTCGTCCCACTTCCTGCTCCACCCCGGCGCGGTCTACCTGCACCAGGGCGTCTCGTACGTGGTCGACGAGCTGGATCTCGCCGACGGCTGCGCGCTGGTGCACGTGGAGGAGCCGGACTGGTCAACCCATGCCCGGGACGTCACGGACCTGTCCGTGGTGTCGGTGCGCTCCTACGTCGACGCCGGGCCGGTCGGGATGTTCCTCGGCGAGGTGGACGTCACCAGCCAGGTGGTGTCGTACCAGCGGCGCAGGATCGCCACCGGCGAGGTGATCGACACCCGGCCGCTGGACCTGCCCACCCGGGAGCTGCGCACGGTCGCCGTGTGGTTCACGCTGTCCGAGCGGTCGCTGGCGTCCGCCGGGGTGCAGACGGCCGACGTGCCGGGTGCGCTGCACGCCGCCGAGCACGCCGCGATCGGCCTGCTCCCGCTGATGGCGACGTGCGACCGCTGGGACATCGGCGGCCTCTCCACCGCCCTGCACCCGGACACCGAGGCGCCGACGGTCTTCGTCTACGACGGGCACCCGGGCGGCGCGGGCTTTGCGGAGCGGGCCTACGGGACGGCTTCGGCGTGGCTGCGGGCCACCCGGGACGCGATCGCGGAGTGCGGCTGCGACACCGGTTGCCCGTCCTGCGTGCAGTCACCGAAGTGCGGCAACGGCAACAACCCGCTCTCCAAGCCGGACGCGATCCGGGTCCTCGACGTGGTGCTGGGAAATCTGCCCGCCTGAGGCATCTTGCATGAATCCCGGCTGCACTGGGCACAATGATGTGGGAGCGCTTCCATCGATGCTTGTGTTGTAGTAGTTCGCCCCCGTGCCCGAGGAGAAGCCGTGGCCGACACGATCGCCGAGACCGTCGACCTGCTCTACACCATCGACCAGGAACACCTCACCCTCGACCAGCAGATCGCGCTCGGGTCCGCGCTGGCCGCGCTGGCTCAGGCAGAGCGGCTGGAGCAGATCAACGAGCGGCTGCGCGGCATCCACCAGGTGCTCAACACCTGGTCGTTGCGCTCGACGGTGGACGGCCGCTAAGGCCGTGTGTGACCGGTCCGGCCGGGCGGACCGGTCAGCTCAGCTGATCAAGGGTGTACTGGGCGGGTCGATCACGTCGGGGTGAGCCGGCCGGGTCGGGCCGGTCAGCGTGAGCCAGCCGCAGCGACGCTGGCAGGGTCGGGGTGGCCGGCGGATTTGTCGGTCGGGGCACGGGCCGACGGTGGTTGCCCGGCTGTGCGAGACTCCGGCGCGACACCCTTTGAGGAGATTAGATGCAGCTCGACAACTTGCAGACCCTGCAGCAGTTCCACATCCGCCAGCGGCTGCGGATGATGGTCAACCAGTACGAGGTCCGGGCGGTCGCGCCCGACGGCAGCGAGGGCGAGTTGCTTGCCTTCGCGCAGCAGAAGCGGCTCGCCTTCAAGGAGCAGGTGACGATCTACACCGACGACTCCAAGCAGCAGCCCCTGCTCGGCTTCAAGGCCCGCCAGCGCCTCGACCTCGGTGCCACGTACGACGTCACCGACGCGGCCGGCAACCCGATCGGCCTGTTCCGCAAGGACTTCGCCCAGTCCCTGCTCCGCTCCACCTGGCACGTCGAGCAGGCCGGCCTGCCGCAGGTGACGGGTCAGGAGCGCAGCCTGCCGGTGGCGCTGCTGCGCCGGTTCGTCGACTCGCTGTCCTGGCTGCCGTACCACTTCGACTTCCTCGCCGGCGGCCAGCCCGCCTTCTCGGTGATCAAGAAGTGGGGTCTGCGCGACAAGTACGTGGTCGAGGTGCAGAACCCGCAGATCGACCGCCGCCTCGTCATCGCCATGGCCGTCGCCCTGGACGCGCTCCAGTCCCGCTGACGCATCCTGCTGGCGTTTCGCCGCCCACCCCTCGACCGCTGCGCTTTGCTCTGCTTCAGCCGAGGAAACAGTTGGCGTCCGGTATCCGGACACCGGGTGTTGCCTATGGTGAAGCAGAGCAAAGGGGACTCAGAGGCAGCTTGGTCCGCCGGGCCGGTGAGCCGAATCCGCCGGCCCGGTCCGCCGAGTTCCCTGGAGTTGCGCTACCGCCGCGTGGCGACTAGCTGCCGCACTCAACAAGGTCGGACTCGCCAACGGACATCACGCGCAGCATCAGCGCCCGGTCCCCCGTGAACTGCGGCGAACAGGTGGCCCGATCAACACGACGTCTCCCGGCTTCACGCCACCCACCCGAGGAACCGGCGGCACACGGCGTCGGCAGGCGCCCAGGTCATGTCCTGCGCAGCTGCGGTGAGGTGCGACCCCGTGTAGATCCGGAGGGCTACCGGCGACGAGGCGTACTCCCCCAGCAGTTCCAGGCGGCGCGTCGAACAGGGCCAGGGCCGGTCGCACACCTCGCACAGCCACAACGGGAGCACCGGCCCGTGCGTGGTCATCAGCTCTCACCTGGCCAGTGACCCCGGTTGATCGGGATCTTGTGCCTCGCCCGGCAGGGCAACTCGTTCCCGCACTTGCAAACGTTCCGCCACTTAATCCACGACCACACCGGCCTATGCCTGCGAGCCAGGGTCATCGCTACAGCCGTCAGATACTCGGCAAAAGAAACGCGTCGCGTCATTCACCCATGGCAACACGAGGGGTTGCATGAGGGCAACCCCCTTGGGGGTTGAACTACCCAGTTTAGTCTGGTTCAACTCCAAGGGCTCCTACCGTCGAGATGTGGAGTTGCTTGGGCTCGATGAGATCCGCGACTTGCTTGGAGGCATCAGCAAGCAACGCGCCACGATCATCGTGGGCCGCAAGGGCTTCCCCGACCCCCTCGCCACCTTGAGCATGGGCCGCGTCTGGGATGGCAAGGCCGTCCGCGCTTGGATCGCCAGGAACAGGCCAGCCCCGACCGACGACATCCCGGACTGACTAACGCCGCTGTCGGACTCGTCCGATGCCCGCGCTTCGATGCTGCGCCGAACCAGCGCGGAAGAGTTCCGCAAGGGTCTTGATGACGCAACTCGCTCCTTCGGGCTCACGCCTCGCGTGGCCCAAATGAGCATGAGCAGCTTCATGGTTGCCGGTACGCCTAGCCCCAAGGCCAGCAGCATCCACGGCTCGACTACCACGTAACCCCCGGTTGCTGAATCTGCTATCGCTAGCGCTGCCGTCAGGGGCGGCCCACAGCATGGCTGCTGCCTGCTCGATGTCCACGGCCACCACCCGGGCGGCGGCCGCGGCAGTGCCCAGATGAGATTGGCGTCCCCTCTCCCCACGGTCGGTGTGGTCCACCCCTTTGGAGCTGATGTCGCATCGTCGTAACCGGCCCAACTCCAACGCTCGCCAGTTGGGCTAAGCCGTTCAGCCGCGTACCGGACCGGCGCGGGCCGTCGACGCCGCGACCCGGGTCAGCCCTGGAACCGGCGTGAACGTCACCTCGACGGCCACCAGCACGTCCAGGCCGTCGACGACGCAGTCCACCATCCGGCCGGCGTTGCGCTGGGCGATGTCCGCGGCGGACGCGCAGGCCACCGCGTCACCGTCGAGCGCCCGGGTGGCCCCGGCCAGCGCACCGAGATCAGCGGCCACCGATGCCCGCTGGGCCGCCATCCCGGTTGCGGCGACGGCGGCACCGAATGTTCCGACCAGCACGAACACCAGCCCCAGCGCGAGCAGCAGGACGGTCGCGCCACCACGCTGCGCGTCTGCTCGGCCGTCACGGTGTCGCTCGGTGTCGGGTCTGCGGCTACGGAATCGACCACGGCCCGGAGCGATGCCATGGCTGTCGCTGTCGCCGCGTGGCCGTACCGCCGGCCGGAGCATCACCGGCTCACCTCCTGAGCGCCTGGTTCCATCGCGGCGACGGCGGTGGCCACCACCGTGATCCGTGGCAGCCGGCCGCCCAGCGCACGGACGGGGGCACGGGCTGTCGCCCGCACTCGATCACCCTCGACCGACACCGATATCTCTGTTCCCGGTGGCGCGGCCTGTTCCTCGGCTGAAGCGCTGGCGCCCCGGGCGGCGGCGAGCGCGGCTTCGCGGGCGGTGTGCAGGCAACTCGCCTGTGTGCTGACGGCGTTCACCGCCGTCAGGCCGGCGAGCAGCAGCAGGAGAAGCGCCGGCAGGCCGGCCGCCAGTTCGGCGGTGAAGGATCCCCGCTCGCCGCCGACGATGTGGGCCCTCCGGCCGCCGTCGGACGCGCGCCCGGGAGCGTCCGTGTTCCGCATACGGTCGGCCTGCCGGCGCCCGGTCACTTGAGCGCCCGGTCGATGACCGCGGTCAGCGCCGACTGGACGTTTCCGGAGGTCAGCACCTTCAACAGGATGCCGGCGAAGGCCACCGCGGCGAGCGTGCCGACGGCGTACTCGGCGGTGTTCATCCCGTCGTCGCCGCGCAGCCGGGCGATGAGTTTGCGCATGGATCTTCCCTTTCTCGATGGGTCAGAGCACGTCGCCGAGGACGGCGACGATCACCGGCACCAGGCCGGCGAGAATGAACGCGGGCAGGAAACAGAGCCCCAGTGGCAGCACGATGAGGACGCCCGCCCGGCGTGCCGACGCCTCCGCGGCGGTGGCCCGGTCTGCCCGCAGGTCGTCGGCGAGACGGGTCAGCGCACCGGCCAGCGCCGCGCCGCTGTTGGCCGAGCGGAACGCCGCCGCGGCCATCCGATCCGCTCCCGGCACACCGTCCAACGCCGACCACGCCTCGGTCGGGCCGCCACCGAGAAGCAGCGTGCGGCCCACCCGGGCCAGTCGGGTGGCCAGCGGGCCGTCCAACGCCTCGGCCACCGCCAGGACCGATCGGTCCACCGGGGCACCCGCCCGCATCGCCGCCGCCAGGAGGTCAGCGGCGAGTGGCAGGTCGGCGGCTTCCCGGAGCCGCAGGTTACGAACGGCGGGAGTCTCGATCCGCCGCAGCAGCACGTCCAGCACAACTGCGGTCGGGACCGCGCCGAGCAGCCCGAACCAGCCTCCGACCACCACGGCCACGGCGAGCCCGGCCATACCTGCCGCGAGCCGGATCGCATCCGGTCGTCGGCGTTTGTCCGTCCCGCCGCCGGCGAGCAGCACCGGGGACATCAGGCGGCCCGGGCCGGCGCAGTGCTCAGCCGCTCGGCCCAGAACAGGCCGACGGCCTGCAGGGCGACGGCGAGGACCGCACAGACCCCACCGACCGTGCTGTGCAGGAGCACGGCCAAGGGATCGACCCCGATCCCGTAGCCGAGCCCGATCCCGCCGACCGGCAGTGCCGCCAGCAACCAGGCCGTGGCGCGTGCGCCTGCTGCCTGCGCCGCTGCGGCGGCGAGCCCGCGGTCGGTCGCCCGGGCGTCCGCCTCGATCCGCTCGATCAGCTCCGCCAGTGGCGCGCCGGTCCGATCCGCCAGGCGCACGGCGGCCGAGGTCAGGTCGCGTAGCCGGTTGGTCGAGGCCGATGCCTCGACGGCCGCGATCTCAAGAGTCGACGGCACGGGCAGGCCCGCCCGGAGGTCCGCCGCCAGACCACACAGCAGGTCGAGGGAGTGCCGTCGAATCAGCTCGGCCTGCCGGTTCGTCCTCCACCGCAGCAGCGCGCGCGTGGCGAGCGTGCCGTACCCGGCCACCGCCACCGCGGCCACCGGCCCGGCGACCACGGCACCGACACCTGCCCCCACCAGAGCAACCAGCAACAACACACGGCGCGACGACCGTCGGGCGCGTACGGCAAGGTTCGCGAGCGGTCTTCCGGGCATCTCGCCCGCCCGCTCCGCGAGCAGCCCGCCGGCTTCGCGGACCGGCAGGTGGTCCCGGTGTTCGACGGCCGCCAGGGTCTCCGGTCGGACGGTGGCGGCGGGCCGACGAGAGTCCCGGCGGGCCGGTGGACGTGCCGGGCCCGCCGGCCGGGTGGGTCCCTCCGGCCCACCGGCCGCCCGCGAACGACCCGGGCTGTCGTCGAGGTCCCGAGTGGACCAGGCGACAGCGGTTCGCCCGCTGCTGATCGCCGACGCGCCCGTGGGGCGTGCGAGTACGTCCGGGTGGGCCGAGACCGGCACTTCGCCGAACTCATCCGTCGGCCCGTCCTGGCCGCGGGCGAGTTCCTTGATCCACTCGACCAGGGCGTCGTCCGAGGTGACGCCGGTGGCACCCCGGGACGACGACCCCAGTACCCGGCGGCGACGGGCTCGGATGCGCTGCGCCGGCCAGACCACCAGGATCGCGGCGACCAGCGGCAACGCCGCCATCAGCATCGTCGTGGCGTTCATGCCGGACCCGCCGACCCCGGCCACGGCTCGCTGAGGATCGGCGGAACCGCCACACCCCGGTCCCGCAACAGCGCACCGAACGTACGGGCGGCCAGGCCGAGCCCGCGTCCACGTACCCAGGCAGGCACCACACTGGCCACCCGCTCCGGCCCCTCGGGCAGCAGCAGACAGATCGATTCGAGGACTCGACCCTGGTCACCGCGACGCACCTGGAGCAGCACCTGGAGCGCGGCGACCACCTGCGCGTGCAGCGCGGCGCGGGGCAGCCCGCCCAGCATGCCGAGCGCCTCCAGCCGGGCCGGTACGTCGGACGGGGTGTTGGCGTGCAGCGTGCCGGCACCGCCGTCGTGGCCGGTGTTCAGTGCGGCGAGCAGGTCGACCACCTCCGCGCCCCGGCACTCCCCGACGACCAGGCGGTCCGGGCGCATCCGCAGCGCCTGCCGGACCAGGTCGCCGAGGCTGACCACGCCCGTCCCCTCGACGTTGGCGGTACGCGCCTGGAGCCCGACCACGTGCGGGTGCCCGGGTTGCAGCTCCGCCGCGTCCTCGACGAGGACGATCCGCTCGGTGACGGGCACCAACCCGAGCAGCGTGTTGAGCAGGGTGGTCTTGCCCGAGCCCGTGCCGCCGGTGACCAGGTACGCCAACCGCGCCGCGACGACGGCGGCGAGCAGTGGTGCCACCGGCCGCGGCACCGTCCCCTGACGCACCAGCTCGTCGAGGGTGAACGGACGGTGCCGGAACGTCCGCAGGGACAGGTAGGGGCCTTCCGTCGCCACCGGCGGCAGCACGGCGTGCAAACGGGTGCCGTCGGGGAGTCGAGCGTCCGCGTACGGGGAGCCGTCGTCGAGCCGCCGACCGGCGCTGGCGATCAGTCGCTGTGCCAGCCGACGGACGTCCTCGACGGATCCCACCGGGACCGCCACCTGGTGCAGCCCGGCACCCCGGTCGACCCAGACGCGGACACCGTTGACCAGGACGTCGGTGACCTCCGGATCGGCTAGCAAGGTGGCCAGCGGCCCCGCGCCGACGAGATCGTCGTGCACGCGATCGGCGATCCGCAGGACGGCGGTGTCGCCCAGCACCGCCGCCGTCGGCTCGGCGCGTACGGCGGACACGATCGCCGCCGGGGTGACCGGGTCGGTGGCGGCGACGATCCGCTGTCGTACCCGGGCGGCGAACGTGGCGTCCTCCGGCCGGCCACTCATGCCGCACCCGTCGTGGCGCCGGTGAGATCCGCGACGATCCGCTGGCACAGGGCGGCGAGCGGGCCCTTGCCGGCTGCCGCCGGGGCCTCGCCACGTTCGAGGCCACGGCAGAGGCCGGGCTCGGGGCGCAACGTGCCGGCGAGGGGCAGCCCGAGGGCCCGCGCCACCTCGGTCGCGCGCAGGCGGCCCGGGGCGGGCCCGCGCACCACCACCGAGAGCGCGTCGCAGTGTGGTGCGGCAACGGCCACCACCCGGGCGGCGGCCGCAGTGGCACGCAGCTCCGCCGGAACGACGACGAACGCCTGGTCGGCAGCCTGCAACGCGACCACGGCGGCGTCGTCGAACTGCCGGGGCAGATCGATCACCACGAAGTCCCGCCCACGGTGGGCGGCGTCGACGGTCGCCGCCATCGCGGCGGCGGGAAGTGCCAGCATCTCGCCGCGATCCCAGGAGAGCACCACCAGGTCGCCCCGGCTGGGCAGGGCCTGGACCAGCGCGGGCGCGTCCACCCGCCCGTCCGCGCTGGTGAGCGACGGCCAGCGCAGCCCTTCCAACTGCTCCCAGCCGAGGACGAGGTCGAGGCCACCGCCGAGCGGGTCGGCGTCGATGAGCAGGGTGCGCAGTCGGGCTCGCGCGGCGGTCACCGCGAGCCCGCCCGCGAGCACGCTCGCCCCACCGCCGCCCCTGCCTCCGAACAGCGCGACGACCCGCGCGCCCGGTCCGTCCGGCTGGTCGGGGCCGTGCTCGGCCAGACGGTCCACGAGCCACGGCTCGGCGGCGGGCAGCGCGGCGACGTGTTCGGCGCCGATCAGCTCGGCGATCTGCCAGCCGGGGTCGATCTGACCGGCCCTGCCGACCAGCACCAGCCGGGGCCGCTTCGGCAGGCGGGCCCGCAGGCAGGCCTGGGCCTGGTCGACGCCGAGCAGCACCAGCGGCGCGGGCCCCCAACGGGTGCGAGCCGCAGCGGGGTCGGCGGCCAGTTCCACCTCGGTGCCGCCGGCGGCGGCGAGCCGGAGCAGATCATCGAGCAGGTCGCCGTCCGCCGTGACGACCAGTGGGAGCCGTCGGATCGGCGGGACGGAGGTACGGGGTGCCATCGCGGCCTCCAGCGGTCGGGATCGAATGCACCGCCGACCCTGCTCGCGATGGACCCCGCTCAGCGCGGTCGACCGGGTGGCCTGTGGATAACTCCGGGGCCTGTGGACAACGCCCGTCGAGACGGTTGATCTGCTATGCGTACGGGCATTCGCGCAGCTGGCAGCGCTGGCCGGAAAACGCCACGGGGCCGCTCCCGAGAGAGCGGCCCCAGAAAACGTCGGTCAGCCGACGTGGTCGGTCCAGGAGCTGTCGAGGATCACCTGGTACGCGCTGAGCCGTACCGGCGCGAGCGTCAGCATCTCGTGGGCGAGCAGACCACCGGTGCCCTCGTCGAAGATCAGGAGGAACTGGACGCCGTGTTCCCGGTCGTCGTAGGTGACCGCCACACCGGCTCGACCAACACGATCGGTCACCTGCCCCCGCCAGCGAAGGCCGGGCAGGTCGGCGAGGACCCGCAGGATCTGCGCTCGGACCGGGCGCGGTATGACGTACCGCGCATAGAGCGTGCTGACCGCCTTGCTTGCCGCCCCCGGGCCGTACTCGATCTTGAGCAGTTTCCGCAGTCGCGCCGGATCGGCCGGCGGTGGCGACAGCTCCATCGGCGGCAGGGGGATCAACGACGGATCGTCACCCCCCCGGCCCTGGGGGAGTTTGCGCTGCCAGTACGCCCGGGACTCCTCGTCGGGGTACTGCGGCTCCAACTGGCTGTTGGCCTGACTGCCGGTTCCGTCGGCGGCCTGCCAGACCTTCGTCTCGCCGACGAAGGCGACATGGTGACGGTCATCGGGCGAGCTCATCACCGGGTCACCCCAGACCTTCGTGTGGTGGAACATGTAGCGCCCGCTGCGGTGGTCGTACCCCGCGTCCTTGATCTTGTTGGCCAGCGCGCGCAGCCGCGGGCCGGCAGCCGGTGGGTCGGCGTCGAACTGGTAGGCGACCGGCACGAGCACCAGGCCCGCCGCGCCACCGGGACCACCCGGGGCGTCCGGCGTGCTCTCGCCGGACGGCCGCAGGACGGCCACCGCACCGGCCGCCGCCGCCAACGTCCCGGCCGTCAGGACCAGCCGGCGGGTGGGGCGCGCACGACGATGCGCTGCCGGCTCGACGACGCCGGCACGGTCGATCAGCTCGCGGGCCGCGACCGACGGCGGCGCGACGGTCACGCTCCGGGCCGGGTCGGCCGGGCCGATGAGGGTACGGGTACGTGCCACCGGGAACATCACAGCTCCTCTCGCGCGGTCGCCAACAGTGGGCGGGAGGTGCGGACCGGCCGACTCGACATCGCCACGGCCAGACGGCGGCGAGCGCGGTGCAGGCGCACGGCAGCGGTCGCACGGGTGCAGCCGAGGACCTGGGCGGCCTCGGACACCGTCAGCTCCTCCCAACCGACGAGCCGCAGGACCTCCTGGTCGAGGTCGTTGAGGGTGGCCAGCGCGGCTCGGATGTCGGCGATTCCGACCGTCGTGTCCGCACGCGAGGGATCGGCCACCTGCGTCAGGTCGGCGTCCGCGATCGGCAGGACATCGGGCGCAGCGCGGCGCGACCGCCACTGGTTGGCCAACAGGCGCCGGGCCACCCCGTACAGCCAGGGCAGGCTGCGGTCCGGCACCTCGCCACGCCGCCGCCACGCGACGACGAACACCTCCTGGGCGAGTTCCGCCGAGGCGTCGGAGTCACCGAGGCGGCGTAGGCCGTACCTCACGATGTGCGCGTACTCGGCGGCGTAGAGGCTGGTGAACCAGACCTCGTCGCGCTCCCCTGGTGGACCCACCCGAACCCCCACTGCCTCGGCGACCCTCACCCTGACTTGTGTCGCGAAAGGCCCGACGATTACCGCGCCGCCGGCGCGGCCCTCAGACACAGATCCTGATCCGAGCGAGCAAGCTCCCAGTGCAGGGCCAAATCCCGTGAACGTCGATCTGCCCGGGAGCGCTCCCCGACAAAGGGACGACCCCCGTCGGGGGGATGCGGACTCAATCTGTCGACCGCTGCCAGCAGGTGGCGGCCAGCGTCGACGAGCAGGTGCCGACCGTCGTCGGTTCCCGTCCGGTGTCGACTTGCGTCGACGCTGGCGCTGCCTTCTTGCTGCCTCGCCGCTGCCCGAGGTTTCGCTTTTGGCTCCGTACGCTGCGTCCGCGCACTTCGGCAACTGCTGCACGTCGGGTGCCTCGTCCGTGCGCGCACTTGCCAGCACGCTGCCGTCCCCCGCCGCTCCTGTCAGCTGTCGACAGCGTTGCGCTAGCCGTCGTCGCCCCTGACCCACGGACACGAAGGCAGACTGTCCGATCGGTGAAGTTCATACTGCTGTGCAGTGGTTACAGTCTCGGTTACACTCCCAGTTACAGTATGCGCCTACAACCCCTGCCAGGAGGGATGGGCATGGCATCTGGGGAGAAGTTCCCGAACCACCCCATACGTTTGGTGTCCTTCGAGCTACGCTTCCCGATCCGGCGGAAAGTGGCGACTCGCCGCGTCTGGGACGCCTTCGAGGCTATGTTCGGCTCAGAATTGCCCGTGGTTGAACTACTCGTTCGAGAAGATGACGAGACACAGCTACCGGCTTCCCCGAATGAGCCAGTGCTGCGCCTGAGCACAGCGGAGCGAGACAGAGTCGTCACACTTCGCTATGGTGCTCTAACGGTGGAGATGACGACGTACATCTCCTACGAAGATCTTAGAGCTTGCATTGGTGCCGCCGTAGAGGCATTGGAATCAATACCCGCGACACTAGGAATTACGCGCCTAGGTCTTCGTTACATTAATGAACTGCAGGTTCCTTCCATCAGAGGACTAATCAGTGACTGGCGGTCGTATGTCCATACAAGCTTGCTAGCCGCGCTAGATGATCCGCCGCCAGACTTGCGGCCAAGCTGGCTCCAGGGCGGACTAGGCTTCCATTCACGAGATGGCGCAGAACACACGTACCTAGCATACGGGCCTTTACCTAGATCATCAGTGGAACCCGACGGGGTACTTCAGTTGAAGAATATTGACGGGCCATGCTTTTTGCTTGATATAGATAGCTTCTTAAGTGGCCCTGCGAAAGCTCCGATTGCAACCAGGCGGAAGGAAGTCCTCGACGTGGTTGATCGGCTACATGATTCAGTCGAGACGGTTTTCAACTGGAGTATTACCGAAAAACTTCGTGACGAGGTGCTACGTGTTGAAGCGCGCGACAGCGGTGATGTAGAGTCCCACAATTCGGAGGCTGACCGTGTCTGATCTCGCCCACTTCGAAGAGTCGATGACCCGAACCAGTGTCAGCAACGCTATCCGGACCGGCTCAAACGATCAAACCCTTACCGCAATCAGTCAAGCCACCAAGCGAGTGGCGCATTTGCGGGATCAGGTCGGCTTCATCAACAACGACACCGCTCGTCTTCACGAGGATTACCTAAAGCTTCTCCTTGACTCAGAGACAGACGAGAAGGTGAAGATTGGGCTTCAGGGCCTGCTTGCAGAGCTGGCCGAGGACTACGGTTTTGGCTGGACGGATATTGCACGCTTGCTCAGAGTAAGTGTGCCTGCAATCCGTAAGTGGCGCAGGGGCGGTGTCATATCGCCAGGCAATCTACACTCCTTGGCCCAGCTTTGCGCCTTCCTAAAGATCCTCACGTCCCAATACGTAGCCGATCCTGCGGCCTGGCTTACAACACCTCTCAGTGCCGAAATCGACCGCTCCCTTACCAAAGCTTCGATATACTCGCGAGGGAATGCAATCCCCCTTCTCGCCTACGTTGATCACCACATAAATCTGGAGCAACTGCTACAGCTGGTGGGCGTTGCGCCAGACGACCGGAAGCCGACCACGGAACTAATACCCAATGAGGACGGCTCGCTGTCGATCGTTCCTATCGGGAGCTAGCGTGTCCGACCCATTGGAGACACCCAGGGCGATCGACGAACTATACATAGCTCGTGGCATAGAAGTCTCCTTCCTGCGGCCAATCATGACGGGAGATGTTTTTGCAGGCATAAGCATTCCGGGAGTAGAGCGAATTGAGGGCGACGACGAGCTGTTAGCCATGATCGTGTCGCACCCGTGCAGCATGCGGGATGGCCATGAACTTCGGCCTGCACTTCAAGCGCTACGAGTGGTGCAGTCACCCGCCATAGACCTAACGGCATGGAAGCAGCACTTCGATAGGATGCCCTTGCCGAATCTTCAGGGGCGGTCAAGCGATGACGAAACTGTGGATCCGGAAGACTCTTACGCAGCCCTTTTCGAAATGAGGGGACGAGTCCCAACAACGGAAATCACCCTTGATAAGCGAGTTGCATGCCTTTCTGAGGAAGGCGCAGGTTTTTTGCATCAGCGAATGGGACACGCTGACACGCGGTTTGCGCCACGCGTTGCCGATCTAGTGGAGTCCTGCGCATCGCCCTTCGCCGAAGCGGAGCTAGCCGAGGAATGGAACACTCAACTACTGATACGCAATGACCAGCTCGATCCCCTCAACCGGGATGAGATTCTTCTTCGCGCTGCTAAAGAGTTCGATGAGGTTCTGAGCGAGCTTCGGCGGGCACCGTCCGCAAATGGGAAGAAGCAGATGCAATACAGGTTGCGGGACGATCTGGGTCTCCCAAAAAAGAGGCCAGGGGTGCGACGAGAAATCACGAGGATCATTAAGCAGCGACAAGCCGAAGATGATCAAAAAACTACGCAGCGATAGAGGATTTCCGCTTCAGGGATGCTGCCCATCCCGTCTGCCGTCGGCCCGCCCTCCTGGGGAGCAGGCCGCCGCCCGACCCGCCACGTCAAGCGGACCTTGACGGCTCGTACGCACGCTGGCGGGTCGGGCGGTGGTCTGCTCGGCTTGCCCGGGTCGATGGCAGACGGGATGGCCTACCGCAACCACCCACGGACCGTGACGCGCCGACGGTGCCCGGCCATCCTGGAGCCGGAGCGCCCCCGCCGGAGGCGTAGTAAGTGCAGCCCCGCAACCACCGCCAGCTCGCCAACGCAGCCGGCGTGCGCTCTCCTACGCCGCGCGGGCTCGTGACCGCGCGGCCCGGCCGGCTGCCGGCCCACCACCACCCGGTCTGCCGCCTGTCGTTCTGCGGCGGCCCCTTGGGCTTCCAGCTTCCGCGCCAGCCGCCGGGCGTGTTGCGTGGACGGAGTCGGAGCGCCAGCGGAGCGACGGACGCGCGCCCAGGCGGCGGCGCGTGCGGCCCGTTCAGGGCCGCCTTGAAGACGTACAGAAACTTTGAACAACCATGCCGGCAGTCGGCCGGTCGCTACCCCGCTGCTGCCTGGCTGTGTCGGACCGCTTGGTCGACCAACCTAGCGGCGACATCGGGGGAAGACCTGGACGTGTCGATGGTCAGATCGACGGTAGCGACCGTCTCTGTCTCGTCCCATACCCTGAGGCGTTCCGCCGAGTCGCCGGTCTGGCGTTCAACGATGCGTCGTTCCGCCACGTCTCTGGGGCAGGTAAGAGCAACCACGATCCACCGAACGTCGGGGAAGGCCTGGCGGACAGCATCAACCGCGTTGACCTGGCCAACGTGCACCACGGGGATTTGTCGGTGGAACTGCTGACGTAGCCCGGGTGCGTCGATGACGTACACCGAGCCATACCGTCGGTTCTCCCACACCACGCCGCCCGAGGCGCGCAGTGTCGCCAGTTCGGCATCGGTGCTCATTCGGTAGCCTGCGGTACGCCCACGTCCGACTTTCAGGCGTCGGAACTGCTGGTACTGGCTGTGAAGCTGATGTAGGGCTGCGGTCACCGTGTCCTTGCCAGATGCCGGCGCACCGTAAAGGATCACACCCTGCATCAGTCGAGTTCCAGCCCCATCAACGACTTCACAAGTGCTTCGGCCTGGTCCTGTAGCGGCCTGGCCGAGGTGCAGTTGTTGATGACGACGTGCTCGACCAGCGGGCGAGAATCAGGGGCGATGCGCCCGAGGTAGCCAGCCCAGTCCGCCAACTTCGCCGCATCTCGGGCCGCTCCTCGCCTGCGGATGTAGAGGTTCATCGTGTCCGGGTCGCAGTACACCCACACCACGCTCACGGATGCGCCCATGTCGGCGAACCGGGCTCTGGTCCGATCCAACCACTGAGCATCCTGGAACTCCGCGATGAACGGGGCCGTCACGATCGCGCTGTTCCCGCACTGCACGTTCTCTTCTGCCGCGCTACTCAACGCCTCGTACTCTCGGGGCCGTACGACCTTCATGTAGGTCTCTGACTCCCGGTCGTTCGGAGACTGGCCCAGGATTTCTAGTGCTGCCTCAACGATGGGCCGCGTCAAGGTGTCCTTGTCGAGCATCGGCCAGCCGGTGGCCCGTGCCAGGATTCGGCCCAGCTCGGTCTTGCCGCTGCCGGCGTATCCACCGATGAGGACGACGCGCGGCTTGGGCAGCCGTACAGGTCCGCGCCGTTCCTGGTTCGGCACCCGCACAACCCGCTTTGAGCGGGACTTGCTCTCGATGAACCCTTCCGCCTCCAGCACCTTCATTGCCGAGGTGATGGTGAACGCACTTGTATCCCACTCCGCTGCCATCTCGCGGCTGGACGGGAGGACGTCGCCGTCTCGGCGGATCCCCGCTGCGATCTCGGTGCGGATGTGCCGCGCGATCTGCTGATGCATGGACTCACCCCGGGTCAACCGAGGTCGGGGCGATGACATGGGCATCCTCACGGTAGGCGTAGCCAACTACCAGATCCTACCAGTTGCCTAACAGCGACCCGTGCTCGTAACTGCACGTCAAGACCCTGTTTCAGATTGTGCACACCTATCAGTTGCTATGGATGCCAATCAACTGTTAGCGTCAGCACATCGAGCACACGTCCACAGGGGACGCGCTCAGATCCAGGAAGGACGCAGCTATGAAGCTGTATGTCGACACCCAGAGCAAGCAGGTTCAGGTGACGAAGGACCCGGAGCCGAAGAACGACCAGAACGGCAATCAGCGGTCGGAGAAGAACACTGGCCGGCTCATGTGGTCGACCCAGGTCTTCGTGCTCGACGAGACTGGCGGCGAGATCATCACCATCACCACGGCGGGTGAGAAGCCGGGCGTGACGGTGGGACAGCTCGTCGCTGTCGAGCAGTTGGAGGCCATTCCGTGGGCGACCAACGGGCGCAACGGCGTCGCGTTCCGTGCGATCACGCTGAAGCCGAAGGCTGGTAACTCGGCGGCGAAGTAGGTCCTCGCTCACCGCGCTGTGTGAGCCCTGGTGTCTGACGCACGAAGGCGGCCTGATGGTCCGCTGATCTGAGATCCAAGGTCCGGGAGTGGTTCCGACTCCTACATTCCCGGCCCGTCACCACCAGTGGTGGTGGCATCCCCGCAAGAGCTGGCGCGGGGTCGGTCCGACTCCTACATCTGCCGACCCCGTGCCCTCCAACTCATCCACCCCAACTCGCGATTGGGAGGACTCGTCGTGTCTAAGTCTAGCCCCCGCCGTCCCTTCGGCCGGAACACCGGAACGGTGACCGTCATCGAGGCCAAGGTCCACCGTTCCTCGGCCCGCAACGCCCGATTGGCGTTCGTCCTCACGGCGGTCATCGTCGGCCTTCTGTCGGCCGTGGTGGCCGCTTCGTCCGTTCACCCCATCCTGGGCCTGTTCATCGGCGCGGCCATCGGCATCCCTTGTGGTGCGCTGGCCTGGCTGCTGGTGCGGATCTGGCCGGTGATCCGGCTGCTGTGGTGGTGGAGCACCGAAATCGTGCTCTCGGTCCTGCTGCTCACCTTCTGGGTGCAGCTCGCCAACCACACCCCCACCGTGGTGACCCTGCTCGTGGTCGCCCTGGTCGTCGGCGTCCCCGCCGCCATCCCCGCCGCCCGCCGCCAGGTCATCGCCTGGACATGGTGCCTCGTCGTCCGGCACCGGCTGCGGGTCTGCTTCGCGCAGTTCATCATCGCCAACCAGTCCGGCAGCCTGCCGCTGATCCTGTGGGCACGCCCCACCCCGGTCGGTGAGCGGGTCTGGGTCTACCTGCGCCCCGGCCTGTCCATGGCCGACCTGGAAGGCCGCCTCGACAAGATCGCCGTCACCTGCCACGCCTCGACCGCCCTGGTCGAACGCGCCTCCGACGGCAACGCCGCCTACCTGCGGTTCGACATCAAACGCCGCGAAGTCCTCACCGCCCAGGTGAACTCGCCGCTGGTCGACGTCATCAACCCGGACACCCCCACCGCCGACCGACCCACCCCGGTCATCCCCACGGCGCTGGACCTGCCCGACGTCGACGCACCCACCATCACCCTGCCGGCCCAGCCCAAGAAGCCGGTCACCACCGCCAACGGCAGCAAGCCCGCGGCTTCCTCGGCACCTGACGCCGAAGACGTCTCCGACTGGATCTAACCCACCCCACTCCTGGACGCGGGGAGCCATTGCGGCTCGTTCGTGTGGCTCTCCGCGCCCACCTATCGCCCAAGGAGGGCACTCATGACCACCACGACACCCGCCGCTGTCGGCGCGGTTCCGGTGGGGCCTGGCCTGTCGATGTTCGACCCCATCTTCGTCGGCATCGACGAGTTCGGTCAGCCCGTCTACATCACCCTCGCCTACCGCAACCTCCTCGCCGGAGGCGAACCCGGCGGAGGCAAAAGCGGCCTGCTCAACGCCATCGCCGCCCACGCCGCGTTGTGCGTGGACTCCCGCCTCGTGCTGCTCGACGGCAAACTCGTCGAACTCGGCCAGTGGGAAGACTGCGCCGACGCCTTCATCGGCCCGGACATCATCGCCGCCCTGACCGTCCTTCGACGGCTCCAGCAGGTGATGAACAACCGCTACGCCTGGCTACGCGCCCACGGGCGCCGCAAACTCACCGCCGCCGACCGCCTGTCGGTCATCACCGTCCTGGTCGACGAGATCGCGTTCTACTCCGCGACCGTCGGCAGCAAGCAGGAGCAGGAAGAGTTCGTCGCGCTCCTGCGCGACCTGGTCGCCCGGGGCCGCGCCGCCGGCATCCCCGTCGTCGCCGCGACCCAGCGGCCGTCCTTCGACATCATCCCCACGTCGCTGCGGGACCTGTTCGGCTACCGGGCCGCGTTCCGGTGCACGACCCCGAACAGCTCGAACATCGTGCTGGGTCATGGGTGGGCTGAGCAGGGCTACTCCGCTACCGACATCTCGCCCAGCAACCAGGGTGCGGCGTACCTCATCGCCGAAGGCGGCGTCCCCCACCGCATCAAGGTCGCCTACCTGTCCGACGCCCAGATCGCGGGCATCGCGGACTACGCCGCCTGGATCCGCCGACCCGGCGGACTCACCATCCCCACGTCCACCGAGTGGGAGGCCGTGGCATGACTACCCGCGAACGCGCCTACGCCAAGGCCAACAACCAGCGCGCCGCCCAGTTCACCGAACTGTGGATCGTCGGCCGTCCCGAGGACATCGCGGTGATGGTCCGCGCCGCCTCGGCCAGCGGCCGACTCGTCTACCTGTCCCCGCCGACCCCAATGGGCGGCGACGACACCCGCCACCGCCGCTACCTGCGGCTACGCACCAACTGATCGGCCGACAGGACCGGATCTGCCTCGCAAGCTCGCCGGTCCTGCCGACCTCCACCAACAGCCCTCGAAAGGACGTGGTTGCCATGAAGGCTACCCAAAACCCACCCGCACAGGTCCAGGTCACACCTGCTGATCTGCTGCGGATGGCTGCCCTCTACCTGCGCCGGCACGGCTGGCACCAGGGCACCTACTACGCCAAAAACCCCGACACCCTCACCCCGCCGGCCTGCGCCGCCGGGGCCATCGGCATCGCCTGCGCCGGACACCGCGTCGAGCACTTCTCCCAACTCGACCCCGACGCCCTCGCCGACTACCTCGCCGCCCTCGGCGTGTTCGTCGACTACCTCGACACCACCGCACCCATCTTCTTCATCGACGAGGACGGCTACCTCCTCGACGAGCACACCTCCCCCTACTCCTGGAACGACGACCCCACCCGCACCGCCGAGCAGGTCACCCGCGCCCTTGAGGCCGCTGCCACCGAGTGGGACTCCCTGCGCACTGCCGGAGGTGAGATCGCATGAGCACCGTCAAGAAGCCCTTGACGCCCAACCTGCCCCGACAGCGGCGTCGGGACGTCGTCGAGAACGACGCCTTCGCCTCGTTCGCTCGGCGCATCATCCGCGCCCACGGCCGCCGCGTCGCCACCGGCGACGTCGAAGCCCTGCGCGACCTCATCGCCCTCTCCAGCGTCATCGACGACGCCATCGGAGAGGCCGTGATCGGCCTGCGCGCGTTCGGCTACTCCTGGGCCGAGATCGGCTCCCGCCTCGGCATCTCCCGCCAGGCCGCGCAGCAGCGCTGGGGCGGTGACAAGCCATGACTGACCTGCGTGCCGTCGACCTCGATGATCTGGCCGAGCGCACCGGTATCCGGGTCGAGTTCTACGACCCGCTCGGCACCCGCTACGGGTTCCCCACCTTCCCCTACCACTGCGCACCTACCGGCCTGGCCACCCTGCGGCAACTCCGCGCCGCCGGCCTTCGCCCCGGAGGACATGACCCGGTCGCGCAGATCTATTGGCGACACCGCAAAGACCGTCGGGTCGCCTACCTCTACCGAACCGACCTCGCCGCGCCCAAGCGCACCGCCACGCCCGCCCAGCGGAAGGCCATCGCCAAAGCCCTGCTCGCCCGGCGCACCTGTCGGCACTGCGAGCAGGTGAAGCCCTACTACATCCCCCGCCGCTACGGCTGCTGCCTCGACTGCCACGGAGGCCACTGATGCCTGCCAAAACCCCGACCACCGGCCCTCGCCTGGAGGGTGTCGCCCTGGTCCTCATCCTGCTCACCGTCGCCGGCTTCGCCGGAGCGGCCTCGTTCACCCACGTCAAAGACTGGACCCTCGCCAACTCTCCGACCGGCACGGGCGAGTGGTTCGGCTGGGCTAACGCCGTCATCTCTGAACTCGTCCCCATCGCGGCCCTGCTGACCATCCGCCGCCGTCAACGCGTCGGCGCGTCGATCACCTACCCGATGCTGCTGCTTATCGGCTCCGCCGGTCTCTCTCTCGCAGCGCAACTCGCGGTTGCCAAGCCTGGCCCGTCCGGGTGGCTCCTCTCGGCGGTTCCCGCGCTGGCGTTCATGGCCCTGGTCAAACTCGTCCTCGCCCCCGCTACCACCTCGGAGCACATCGCGCCGACTGCTGCGCCGGTCGAGCCGATCCGGGTTCAGGTGGCCGAGCAGGTCACCACCGAGCCGGCACTACCGGCAGCCATCACCCCGGCACCCGAGCCGGAGCCTGTCGCAGTGTCGGCCTCCGAGCCGGTCGACGTCCCCGCCCACCTGCTGCCCACCGCCCGCTTCGCGGCGATGCAGCACGAACAGGCCACCGGCCGACCCATCACCACCGCCGAGCTGGTCGACCGCCTCGACGTCACCCCGGCCATCGCCGGACAACTCCTCACCACCATCAACGGTGGTGCCCGATGACCATCGTCTTGGTCGACATCGAGCAGGTCACCCACACCTGCCCCGCCCACCCCGACGCCCACCCGTTCGACACCCGCCGAACCCTCATCAACGTCATCCCCGGCGGACCCTGCCGGACACCGGTCACCATCCGCTGCGGCGACACCACCGCCACCATTGCGTGCCGTCGGCACGAACCGGCCAAACGCCAATGCGGCGCCTGCCGAGTCATCGTCACCGAACACACCATCACCACCCATCACCTCACCGAGGTCGGCGGCTGATGGCCTCGACGCTGGACCTCACACCCCGAACCGCTCTGGCCCGGGGTGTGGGCTCGAACGCCGACACCATCCCCGTCCACGACTACACCGCCGAAGGCTCCGCCTTCACCCGCGCCACAAAGCCCGACTACTTCGGCTGGCTGGAACACGTCCGCGCCGCCGCCGGCTGCACCCGCCCCATCCGCCTCGCCGGCCAACTCCTCACCGTCGAACAGTCCACCGGCCGGATCCTCGATCAGCGGCACACCGACGCCATGCCCGACGCCGCGATCTACACCGCCTGCGGCAACCGCCGCGCCACCGTCTGCCCCGCCTGCGCCCACACCTACCAACGCGACGCCTACCAACTCCTGCGCGCCGGCCTCATCGGCGGCAAAGGCGTCCCCGACACCGTCACCCATCACCCGGCCGTGTTCGCAACCTTCACCGCACCCTCGTTCGGCAGCGTCCACACCCGCGCGGTCAAGCGGCACACCTGCGGCAACCGCAAACGCTGCGACTGCCGACCCGACCCGTGCCACGCCCGCCGCGCCACTGGTCTGTGCGAGCACGGCCAACCGGCCGTCTGCTGGGCACGACACGAGTCCGGGGACCAGGTGCTCGGGCATCCGTTGTGTCTGGACTGCTACGACCACACCCACCAAGTGGTGTGGAACCTGTTCTCCGGCGAACTGTGGCACCGCACCAAGCAAGCCGCGGAGCGCTGGCTCGCTAAACTCGCCCGCCGTCGAGGTGTCCCCCGCGTCCAGGTCGTCACCGCCTCGGGTCGCGTCCGCACCGTCCCGCCGGTCCGGATCTCGCACGGGAAGGTGGCCGAGTTTCAGGCACGCGGCGCGGTGCACTTCCACGCCCTGGTGCGCCTCGACGGTGTCCACCCCGACGACCCCACCGCCATCGTGCCACCACCGGCCGGGTTCACCGTCGCGGACCTGGACGAGGCGATCCGGGCCGCCGTCGAGCAGGTCGCCTTCACCACCCCCACGCACCCCGACCAGCCGGGCGGTTGGGCGATCGCCTGGGGTGACCCGGGCAAGGGCCTCGACATCCGCCCGATCAGCCTGACCGGAGGCGGTGAGGTCACTGACAGCATGGTCGCGGGTTACCTTGCCAAGTACGCCACCAAGAGCACCGAGGTAACTGGGCACCGCTCCGTCAGGCTCGACGCCGACTCGATCGGCGACTACGCCGACCCCGACGGCGACCACACCGCCCGCCTCATCGACGCCTGCTGGCACACCGGCCGACCGACCGGCACGCCCGTCCCGCTCTCGGAGCGGCCCCGGGACCACCGGCCCACACCCGGCTTCGTCGATCGCTGGGAGTGCCCCGACTGCGGCACCCACACCCGATACGCCGCCTGCCCCGTCTGCATCGCCCAGCGTCAAGCCGCCCTTGACACCGAACCGACGAAACCGGTGACAGCCAACCCCTACGCCCGGCTGCGCCGGTGGGCGCACATGCTCGGCTTCGGCGGCCACTTCCTCACCAAAGCCCGCCGCTACTCCGTCACCTTCCAACTCCTGCGCGACACCCGCGTCACCTTCCGACGCCACGAACACGAGCGACGGGCCGAGGAGCAGCCCGGCACCCTTCGCGCCGTCGACCACCTCGACGAAGACGACACCACGCTCATCGTCGGCACCCTCACCTTCGCCGGCGTCGGCTGGCACACCACCGGAGACGCGCTGCTCGCCAACACTGCCGCCGCCATGGCACGAGAGCGGCGGACGACCGGCCGCGAAGAACTCGCCCACGAACTCGGCACCACCCCGGCCGGCACCGTGTCGGCCGCTGCCTGACCCCGACAGACCTGAGGAGGTCGCCCGTCATGAGCACCATCGCCCGACCCAGCCCGGTTGTTCGGCTCGTCCCTCGCACCGGGGCAGTCGTCGTCGAGCCGGTCACTTACACCGTCCGGGAAGTCGCCAAGCTGCTCGGCCTCTCCCTTGGGAGCACCTACGCCCTCGTCCGCGACGGCACGATCCCCGCGACTCGCCTCGGCGGTCGTTGGCTCATCCCACGCAGCCGGTTTCACGCCTGGCTCGACGGCGTCACTGAGCAACCCGCCGCCACCGGTACCGAGCACGGGCGGAGGCACTGATGGGCTTCGTCCGCAAGACTCCGGCCGGCACCTTCCGCGCCTGCTGGCGTGACCCTGCCGGTGACCAGAAGTCCAAGAGCTTCCGCACCAAGCGGGAGGCCAATGCATTCCTGACCGAGGTCGAGAGCGGCCTGAACCGAGGCACCTACGTCAACCCACACGCCGGCCGTACCCGCTTCGGCGAGTTCGCCCAACAGTGGCTCGCGACTCGGACCGTCGAGGCGCGCACCAGCGAGCGCACCGTCTCCATGCTCCGTACGCACGTCCTACCGAAGTGGGGTGACTGGCCGCTCGGCAAGGTCGACTTCATGTCGGTACAGGAGTGGGTGACCGGCCTGGGTCGGGACCTCGCCCCCGCCACCGTGGCCAAGTGCTACCAACTGCTATCGATGATCCTCAAGACGGCGGTTCAGGCAAGACTGATCGCCACCAACCCGGCCGAAGGGGTGAAGCTGCCCCGTGACCGGTCCCGCGACGTCAAGCCGGTCACGATCAGCCGGGAGGACTTCCTCGGCCGGCTGCTGCCCGCCGTCCCACCTCGGCACCGGGGAATCGTCTCCGCCGCCGCTGGGGCCGGTCTGCGCTGGGGTGAGTGCGCCGGGCTGATGTGGTCGTCGGTCGACCTCGACCGGGCATCGCTGCGCGTGGTCCAGGTGGCCGAGGAGACGCACGCCGGGATCGTCCTGCGCCCGTACCCGAAGAGTCGCGCCGGAGTGCGGACCGTGCCGATGCCCGGCTTCCTCCTGGCCGCGCTCCGCGAGCTGCACACCGCCGCCGACGACCCGGACCCGCGCACGCTCGTCTTCCGCGACCGGGTAGGGCGCCCGCTGCGCCGGTCGAACTTCCGCCGCCGGATCTGGCTGCCCTCGCTGGTCCGCGCCGGGCTGCTCGGCCAGGTCGCCACCACCGGTCCGCACCGGTACCGGGCTACGTGGCCGGATCGGGAGGGCATCGAGTGGTCGGCAGAGTTCACCACTGAACGGGAGACCGTTGCCTGCGTTGCGGCCAAGGCTGCCGGCGGGATGCGGTTCCACGACCTGCGACACGCCTACGCCACCTGGCTGGTCACAGACGGCGTCCCGATCAACCTGGTGCAGCGGGTCATGGGCCACGAACAAGCGTCCACCACGCTCAACCGGTACACCCACACCCCGGACGACTACGCCGCCCGCGTCCTGGAGGCATTCGACGGTTCTGCTGCCTCCCTGCTGCCTCCGGTCGCAGAAACGCCGTCCCTGGACGGCCTGGACGGGCAGGAAGACGACCTATGACCTGCGGTGGCGCGCTCCCACGGGAAAGGGACGACCCCCGTCGGGGGGAGACGGGGGTCGTCTACGGTTCGGCTCCGGGGGGGTCGAGCCGAACCACTCAGCGGTCACGGGGGGTGCAACCGCCGAGGGTCTGTCTGTTTCGGGGATGTGAAAGCACGTCGTGCGGACAAGTCTGCCTGAGCGGACCCGTCACGTCGAGTGTTGTTCACTCCACTCTGCGCGAAAATCTCCTCGCGGAATGTGAGCACGGTCACGCTGAACGGTGGTGGGGGCACCCGTCCGCAGGTCCAAGGGGTGGCCTGACCCCGGGCACCCGCCGACGATAGACCATCCGGCTAGACTTTCGCGCCGTGGGCCGAAGTGCCGCTTTCTTCGATCTGGACAAGACCGTCATCGCCAAGTCGAGCGCCCTGGCGTTCGGTCGGCCGTTCTACCGGGACGGGCTGATCACTCGGCGTGACGTCGTCAAGTCGGCGTACGCGCAGCTGATGTTCCGGCTGGGCGGCACCGACGAGCAGACCATGGCCCGAACACGGGACTACCTGGCCACGCTCTGCAAGGGCTGGCAGGTGGAACAGGTCCGCCAGATCGTCGCGGAGACACTCCACGAGCTGATCAACCCCTACGTGTACGCCGAGGCCGCCGCCCTGATCGAGGAGCACCAGGCGGCCGGGCGGGACGTGGTGCTGGTGTCGGCGTCCGGCGAGGAGATGGTCCGGCCGATCGGCGAGCTGCTCGGGGTGACCGACGTGATCGCCACCCGGATGACGGTGCGGGACGGCCGCTACAGCGGTGAGGTCGAGTTCTACGCGGCCGGTCCGAGCAAGGTCGAGGCGGTCACCGAGTTGGCCGCCGCCCGCGATTACGACCTGGCCGACTCGTACGCCTACTCCGACTCGTACAGCGATCGTCCGCTGCTGGAGTGCGTGGGGCACCCGAGCGTGGTCAACCCGGACCGGCAGTTGCGCAAGCTGGCCTCCGAGAACGCCTGGCCGGTGCTGGAGTTCCGGCATCCGATCCCGCTGGGCCGCCGTTGGCGGGAGCGGCCCGCCGTCCCGGTGGCCGCGGCTGCTCTGGGGGTCGGTGTGGGCGTGGCCATCGGCATCGCCTGGTACGGCCGGCACCGTCGGACCCGCGCCGGCGCCACCGCCTGACCCGCGCCGCCAGCAGACCCGCGCCGGCGCCACCGCCTGATCCGCGCCGCCACGCAGCTGGTCAGGCGGCGGCGAGGATGTCGTCGCCGATCGTGGTGAGCTGGCCCGCGCCGACCTCGACGGCCGCCATGTAGTGACGTAGCCACGAGCGCAGCCCGTCCGGGGTGCCGGTGGCGAAGGCGCCGGCCGAGCCGACGTACTCGGGTTCGCGTTCGGCGTGCCCGAGGTCGACGCCGAGCAGGCCGCGCGGGTCGAGGCCGCTGGCGAGCAGCACCAGCCGGGCGGCGCCGCGCGCCACCACGCCGGACGGTCCGGCGAACGGGCGCAGGTTGAGCAGTTCCCCGTGTACGACGGCGGCCAGCACCAGCGGGGACACCTTCGTCCCGCCGGCCACGAGACCGGCGAGCCCGTCGAGGCGGGCGGCGACCACCGGGTCGGCGACCGGGCGACCCAGCTCGGCCTCCGGCACGATGTCGCGGGCGGCGAGGACGTGCAGCCGGGCGAGAGCCTGGCGGGGCGCCTTCGGCCAGAGTTCGCTCAGGCCGGGCAGGGCCCCGGCGACCCGTAGCGCCCCCTGGAGGACCGGCTCGGTGATGGTGCCGGCCCGGACCTCCTCGCGCTCGTGCACGACGCCTTCGAGCGCCGCGCTGGCCACCGCCGACCGGAGGCTGACCTCGGCCGCGACCTGGCCGCCGTTGCGACGCAGGGCGCGGTGCCCGAGCGCCTGGTCGAAGCGTTCGCGGGCCCGGTCGACGGCGGTGGCGATGTCGGCGAGCGCGAGCAGCGGGGCGAGCGGGTCGGTGGTCACCCCGCCACGCTAGCGAGCCGCCCGGGCCGGTCAGCCCACACCCGCCCGGAACGCGAGCCTGACCACCCGACCCAGCCGGGACACACGACTTCGCCGAAGTGGGGGCATAAAGCCGCTCGGATACCCCCACTTCGCCGATTCCGTGTCGATCAAGCAACGAGCGGTGGGCCGTCGGGCGCGTGGCGGGGGCCGCTCGGCGCGACGGGGTGGGCAGCGGTCGCCGGCCGCCGGACCCGCGACTACCCTCGTGCCCATCGAGACGCAGGTCACCCCGAGGACGAGGAGTCACGGCATGAGCGAGGCATTGGCCAATCTGCTGAACGAGACGCGCCAGTTCCCCCCGCCGGCCGAGCTCGCCGCGCACGCCAACGTCACCGTCGACGCGTACGCCGAGGCGCAGGCCGACCGGCTCGCCTTCTGGGCGAAGCAGGCCGACCGGCTGGTCTGGTCGAAGAAGTGGGACGAGGTGCTCGACTGGTCGAACCCGCCGTTCGCGAAGTGGTTCGTCGGTGGCCAACTCAACGTGGCGTACAACTGCCTGGACCGGCACGTCGAGGCGGGTCGGGGCGACAAGGTGGCGATCCACTGGGAGGGCGAGCCGGGCGACACGCGGACCATCACGTACGCCGAGTTGCACGCGCTGACCTGCCGCGCGGCGAACGCGCTCACCGACCTGGGCGTGACGGCCGGCGACCGGGTGGCGATCTACCTGCCGATGATCCCGGAGGCGGCGGTGGCGATGCTGGCCTGCGCCCGGATCGGCGCGGCGCACAGCGTGGTCTTCGGCGGATTCTCGGCCGACTCGTTGAGCAACCGCATCCAGGACGCCAGCGCCAAGGTGGTGATCACCGCCGACGGTGGTTACCGGCGGGGCAAGCCGTCGGCGTTGAAGCCGACCGTGGACGAGGCGGTGGCGAGCTGCCCGTCGGTGGAGCACGTGCTGGTCGTCCGGCGTACCGGTGAGGACGTGGCCTGGTCGGAGAAGGACCACTGGTGGCACGAGACGGTCGAGACCGCGTCGGCCGAGCACACGGCGCAGCCGTTCGACGCGGAGCACCCGCTGTTCATCCTCTACACCAGCGGCACGACGGCCCGCCCGAAGGGCATCCTGCACACCACGGGTGGCTACCTGACGCAGGCGTCGTACACGACGCACGCGGTCTTCGACCTGAAGCCGGAGACGGACGTCTACTGGTGCACCGCCGACATCGGCTGGGTCACCGGCCACTCCTACATCGTGTACGGCCCGCTCTCCAACGGCGCCACCCAGGTCATGTACGAGGGCACCCCGGACACCCCGCACAAGGGCCGGTTCTGGGAGATCGTCGACCGGTACAAGGTCAGCATCCTCTACACGGCTCCCACCCTGATCCGGACGATGATGAAGTGGGGCGAGGACATCCCGGCCGGCTTCGACCTGTCGTCGCTGCGGCTGCTGGGCAGTGTCGGCGAGCCGATCAACCCCGAGGCGTGGATGTGGTACCGGCAGCACGTCGGTCGGGGTGAGCTGCCCATCGTGGACACCTGGTGGCAGACCGAGACGGGCGGCATCATGATCTCGCCACTGCCGGGAGTGACGGCCACGAAGCCGGGCTCGGCGATGGCCCCACTGCCCGGCATCGTCGCCGACGTGGTCGACGACCAGGGCCAGTCGGTGCCGAACGGTGGTGGCGGTTACCTGGTGCTACGCGAGCCGTGGCCGTCGATGCTGCGCACCATCTGGGGTGACGACAACCGCTTCATCGAGACGTACTGGTCGCGGTTCGAAGGAATGTACTTCGCCGGCGACGGGGCGAAGAAGGACGACGACGGGCACATCTGGCTGCTCGGCCGCGTCGACGACGTGATGCTGGTGTCCGGGCACAACATCTCGACGACCGAGGTCGAGTCGGCGCTGGTGTCGCACCCGTCGGTGGCCGAGGCAGCGGTGGTCGGCGCGACCGATCCGACCACCGGCCAGGCGATCGTGGCGTTCGCCATCCCGCGCGGCAGCACGGACATCGCCGGCGAGGCGGGTGAGAAGCTCATCACCGACCTGCGCAACCACGTGGCGAAGACGCTCGGCCCGATCGCCAAGCCTCGGCAGATCATGCTGGTGGCCGAGCTGCCGAAGACCCGCTCCGGCAAGATCATGCGCCGGCTGCTGCGGGACGTGGCCGAGAACCGCTCGCTCGGTGACGTCACCACCCTGCAGGACTCCTCGGTGATGGAGCTGATCTCCTCCGGGATGAGTGGCGCGAAGTCCGACGAGGACTGACGACAGACGTACCTCATCGGTGGGTGATGGTCCGTTCGGACCGTCACCCACCGTCCTCTTTTGTGGACTTGCGACCGCCCCGGGCACCCATCGTCGACAGGTCGGACGGATAACGCCTGCATCACGGTCCTGTTGTTCAGCTGGATTCTCATTTAGTTTCACGATGGTCGGCTGACCTCGACGCGACGCTGCGTGCCCTGGAGTCTGCCGGCTTCCTCCGCCCATGCCCGAGAAACGGAGCGGCATGAACAGAAACTCCCATCAGGGGTCGCGCCGACGACTACTCGTCGCGCTGCCCGTCATCGCCCTCGCGGCCACATCACTGACCGTGAGTGGCAGTGCGGCGGCACAGCCGTCCACCACCCCTCGGGCGGTGATCGGGGCTGACGAGTACTACATGAACTACGCCGAGCCCGAGGTGCAGACTGACACCACCGGCCGTGAGGTCAAGGGCAAGAACGGCATCTACACCCCCGCGGTCGACTCCGCTCGCGCGTTCGACCAGAAGCACGCGCGGGGCAACCCGGTGACCGCGCGCCAGCTCGCGCAGATCGAAGCCAAGTCGATCAAGACGGGCAAGAGCCCGCGGCAGATCAAGCAGTCGCCCACCACGCAGACGGCGAAGCTGTTGACGCTGCTTGTCGAGTTCAACGACAAGGCGAACGACGACTTCACCAACGTGATGGTCCCGAAGACGGTGTTCGAGGACCGGACCTGCGTCCCCGGCACGGTGCAGAACGGGCCGAAGCACAACAAGATCCCGGACCCGTCGCGGCTGCCGCACGAGGACAACAACTCGTTCTGGGTGCCGAACTTCTCGCCGTCGCACTACGACAAGATGCTGTACAGCAAGAAGGGCATCACCGAGCGGGTTCGCAAGGACCTGAAGGGCCCGGACGGCAAGAAGGGTGTCGACATCTCCGGTCGCACCATGCACAACATGTACCTGGAGATGTCCAAGAACGCGTACACGGTGGACGGGCAGGCCAGCCCGTGGATCAGCGTGCCGCACTCCGAGGGCTGGTACGCGGCCAACCGCTGCACCCAGGACGAGGACGGCAACTGGGTTCCCGGCCGGGAGCAGTCGATGAACGGCCACCCGGACAACCCGGCCGGCGCGGGCCGACTGGCGACCGACGCGATCGACGCGCTCGCCGCCAAGGACCCCAACTTCCCGTGGGCCGAGTACGACAAGGAAGACCAGGCCGACCGCGACGGTGACGGCAACCTCTTCGAGCCGGACGGCGTGATCGACCACCTCGTGCTGGTGCACGCCGGCCAGGGCAAGTCGCGCGGCGGTGGCGACCAGGGCGTGTACGCCGTGTGGGCGCACTCCTCCTCGGTTCCGGGTGGCTACACCATTCCGGGCACCGGCCTGAAGGTGTCGAACTACATCGTTCAGCCGGAGGACGCCGGCGTCGGCGTCTTCGCCCACGAGTTCGGTCACGACCTCGGTCTGCCGGACCTCTACGACACGTCCGGCAACGCCGACTCCGACGTGGACTTCTGGGACCTGATGGCCTCCGGTTCGCACTCGGGTGAGGTCTTCCAGGCGCTGCCGACGCACATGGGTATCTGGGACAAGTGGGTGCTCGGCTGGGCCGACCCGCTGACCATCCGTCCCGGCTCCAACCCGCGTGAGGTGAAGCTCGGGCAGACCTCGCGTACGCCGATCGACTCCGAGGACGGCATCAAGGTCGACCTGCCGGACAAGGTGACGGTGCTGGCGACCCCGCACAGCGGCACGAAGATGTGGCACAGCAACAACGACCAGAGCTGGGCCGACGTCAAGCTGAGCCGTTCGGTCGACGTGCCCAACGCCGCGGACGCCAAGTTCTGGATGTGGAACAACTACATCATCGAAGAGGACTGGGACTTCGGCTTCGTCGAGCTGTCGACCGACGGCGGCACGACCTGGACCGAGCAGAAGGTGTACGCCGAGGGTGGCGCGGTGGTCACCACGCCGGACAACTACGGCGACCCGAACGGCCGGATGAACGACTTCGGCGGCAAGAAGTACGGCCTGACCGGCAGCACCGACGGTTGGCGTCACGACTACGTCGACCTGTCGGCGTACGCGGGCAAGACCGTCCAGGTGCGACTGCGCCTGGCCACCGATGAGGCGTTCGAGGAGCGCAACTGGTTCGTCGACGACTTCTCGGTCACCGGCGGCGGCGCGACCACGTGGAGCGACGACGTCGAGGGCGGCGACAACGGCTGGACGACCAGCGGCGGCACCTTCGTCGACACCACCGGCGCGGGCTGGAAGGTCTCCGGCGGCACCGAGGTCCACGCGCAGTACTACCTGGCCGAGTGGCGCAACTTCGACGGCTTCGACAAGGGCCTGAAGTACGCCTACGACACCATCTACTCGCACGAGGCGTGGAAGGTCGACCGGATCTCCTACAACGCCCCGGGCATGCTGGTGTGGTACCGGGACAGCGCGCTCGGCGACGTCAACCACGTCACCGGGCAGATGACCGCGCTGCCCAGCTACGGCGCGAAGGGCGGGCTGCTCATCGTCGACTCGCACTTCGACCCGCTGCGGCGTACCGGCACGGCGGCCGAGAAGGACCCGTCGGTGACGGACAACCTGCCGAGCCGTCCGCAGTCGTCGAACGCGGCCTTCACGCTCCAGAAGACGTACCCCTTCACGGAGTGCCTGGAGGCGGCGGACGAGCCGTACAGCGCGTACTGCACCAAGTTCAAGGCGCAGGCGCCGGTGAAGAGCTTCACCGACGCCAAGGGCTGGTACCCGGGCATCGAGATGCGTGACGGGGCTCCGTACGCGCGGGACAACGACGCCTCCGTCGTGGTGCCGTCGCGCGGCGGTGCGCCGTACACCACCCGGGTGACCAACCCGGACGGCAGCCCGGCACCGGAGTTCTACGGCGTCACGCTGGGCGGCGGCGCGATCGTGCTCGGCACCGGTAACCCGGGCGACGCGGGCGTGCAGAACGGCGTCTCGTTGACGATCCGGAAGACCGCGAAGGACAACTCGTCCGCCACGATCTACGTCACCCCGGCGAAGAAGTGACGGTTTAGCGGGTTCGGCAACTGATGGTGGGGCCGGTGGCGGGAACGCCACCGGCCCCACTGTCGTATCAGCTGATCTTATTGATCGAAATGCATCGCTGCGGACGATGCCGGCTGGTCCGCCCCGGTTCGAGCGCAGATGAAGCGCGGGGGTGTGACGGCGAAAAGCGTTCTCAACAAAATCTTGCAACAAATCGACGCGCACATCTTCCCACCCGTCGCAGCAGTGTCTATGTTCACCATTGGTCCCACTAGTGGGATCGATCTATCACCGGCCCCGACCCCCGTTGGGCCGGTTCCCTCACACCGGAGGTACCACGTGCGCAAAGTCGCAGTGGGTCTGCTCGGGCTTTCACTGACGGCGACGGGGCTGGCGTTCGGACCGTCCGCCAGTGCGGCGCCGCAGCCGAAGTTGCCGGCCGCTCCCTCGGTCGCCGAGCCCGCCCTTGCCGACCACGACCTGCCGAACCCGCTGGAGGACAAGCGGCGTGCGCTGCGCCAGGAGGGCCTCAGCAAGGTCCTGTCCGGCAAGGCCAAGGCCGAGAAGATCAACGGCAGCACGGTCGTCAAGGTCGGCAAGACCCAGTCCGACGGGGCCGCCGCTCGCACCGCCGGGGCGGGTACGGCGCAGACGGAGGACCAGTACGTCGAGCTCGCCCGTCAGCAGACCGACAAGATCTTCGTGATCCTTGCCGAGTTCGGCAACGAGCGGCACCCGAACTACCCGGACAAGAACATCGACCCCGACACCGCGGGGCCGACCAAGTTCGACGGGCCGCTGCACAACCAGATCCCGGCGCCCAACCGGGCGGTGGACAACTCCACCGTCTGGCAGCCGGACTACACCGCCGACCACTACCGGCAGCTCTACTTCGGCACCAACCCGGGCGACGAGTCGCTGAAGCAGTACTACGAGGCCCAGTCCTCGGGTCGCTACAGCGTCGAGGGCGAGGTCACCGACTGGGTCAAGGTCAAGTACAACGAGGCCCGGTACGGGCGCTCCGACGACCCGATCGCGGACGACGACACCGCCAACCCGGCTAACGACCCGGCCGTTTGCGACAGCAATGTCTGCGACAACACCTGGGATCTGGTCCGGGACGCCGCCAACCAGTGGGTCCTCGACCAGAAGGCCGCCGGTCGCACCGACGCGCAGATCGCCGCCGACGTCAAGTCGATGGACCAGTACGACCGGTACGACTACGACGGCGACGGCAACTTCAACGAGCCGGACGGCTACATCGACCACTTCCAGATCGTCCACTCCGGCGGCGACCAGGCCGACGGCGACCCGAACCAGGGTGAGGACGCCATCTGGAGCCACCGCTGGTACGCGTACGCCTCGGACCAGAACAGCACCGGTCCGGGCACCTTCCTCGGTGGTGGCACCCAGATCGGTAACACCGGCGTCTGGATCGGTGACTACACGATCCAGCCGGAGAACGGTGGCCGGAGCGTCTTCTACCACGAGTACGGCCACGACCTCGGTCTGCCGGACGACTACAACGTCATCAACGGTGGCGACAACAACAACGAGCACTGGACCCTGATGGCCCAGAGCCGGCTCGGCGCCAACAACGACGGTGGCATCGGCGAGCGCGGCGGTGACCTCGGCGCGTGGAACAAGCTCCAGCTCGGCTGGCTCGACTACGACACGCTCGGGCCGAACGAGAAGCGCGACGTGGTTCTCGGCCCGCAGGAGTACAACTCGCCAGAGGCGCAGGCCGCCGTGGTCAACCTGCCGCCACGCGAGTACACCTTCTCGAACGGCGCGCCGTTCGAGGGCAGCAAGCAGTTCTTCACCGGCAACGAGGACAACCTCAACAGCACGATGACCCGGACCCTGGACCTCACCGGGAAGTCGTCGGCTGCCCTGACCATGAAGGGCCGCTACAACATCGAGGCCGGGTTCGACTACCTGTTCTTCGAGGCCTCCACCGACGGTGGTAAGACCTGGGCGACCCTGCCCGGCACCGCCAACGGCAAGGCGTTGAAGGAGATCTCTCCCGGGCGCTTCGCCCTGGACGGCTCCAGCGGCGGCAAGTGGGTCGACGTCAACATCCCGATGAACTCCGCGGCGGGCAAGGTCGTGCAGTTCCGGCTGCGCTACCAGACCGACGGCGGCGTGTCCCGGGGCGGTTTCTACGGTGACGCGATCACCGTGACCGCCGACGGTCAGACCGTGTTTACCGACGGCGGCGAGAACGGTGCCAACGGCTGGACCTTCGGCGGGAAGTTCGAGATCGCCGAGGCCACCTACAAGAAGGCGTTCGCGAACTACTACATCGCGGGCACCCGGTCGTACACCTCGTACGACAAGTACCTCAAGACCGGCCCGTACTACTTCGGCTACCAGAACACCCGCCCGGACTACGTGGACCACTACGCGTACCAGGAGGGTCTGCTGATCTCGTACTGGAACCTGCGGTGGTCGGACAACGACACGTTCGCGCACCCGGGTGAGGGTCGGAACCTGATCATCGACGCGCACCCGCGGCCGCTGTACAACCTGACCGGCGCCCCCTGGCGGGCCCGAGTCCAGGTCTACGACGCGCCGTTCAGCCTGAAGAAGGCGGACTCGTTCACGCTGCACATCAACAGCCAGGCCCAGTACGTCCGTGGCCAGGCGGCGCAGCCGCTGTTCGACGACACCCAGCAGTACTGGTACCCGGAGCTGCCGAACCACGGCGTCAAGGTCCCGGCTACCGGCCGGAAGATCCAGGTTCTGTCGCAGGACGGCATCTACACCAACGTCCGCTTCTCCTGATCCTCGGTAACAGGCAACACCCGCACCTCCGCGATGCCCGGGCAGGTCACCTGCCCGGGCATCGCTCTTTCCGGGGAACGCCGACCGGGTGACGCGCGTCGGATCATCCGTGCAACCGCAAACCCGCACCACTTCGATTGGCGCCGCTCTGGCCGCCCTGCTGGCGCTCGCCGGCTGCGCCGAACCGCGACACGAAGGAGCGACCGTGTCCGCCGAGCAGACGCCCTCCGACATCCCCTCGACCGGCGCGCCGAGCGGTCCCGTCGAACCCACGCCGTCGCCCTCCGGCGCGCCGACCGGGCCCGTCGAACCCACGCCGTCGTCGCCGGCCGGCCGTCCGTCGCGCTCGCAGACCCCGCTACCCACCCTGCGCCCACCGACCGGCCCGCCGCGCAGGCCGACCGACGCCCGCCGGGCCAACGCACTCGCCGGGCGGATCACCCGGGGCGGCGACGGGCCCTGCTACGGCCTCGTCACCGACGACGGTCGGCAGTACGCGCTGCACGGCACCGGCAAGGGCACCTTCGCCGTCGGCACGACCGTCCGGGTGACCATCGGCCCGGCCGACCCGGCCGCCGACTGTAGCCCGGGCGTTCCGGCCACCATCGTCGACATCAGCCCGGTCGTCTGACCCTCCCTGCGCGTCACGGACGGGCCGGCGGAACGGTTGCCTGCTGACGGGGTCCTAGGCTGTCAACCATGACCGACCAGCGCGGCGGAGCCGTCGACGAGTCCTGCGTCCTCACCGAAGGGCCGTGGACGCACCGCTTCGTCGGCGCCAACGGCACCCGGTTCCACGTGGTCGAAGCCGGCGCCGGCCCGATGGTGCTCTTCCTGCACGGCTTCCCCGAGCACTGGTGGGCCTGGCACCAGATGCTTCCCGCAGTCGCCGACGCCGGCTTCCGCGCGGTCGCCGTGGACCTGCGCGGCTACGGTGCCAGCGACAAACCACCCCGGGGGTACGACGGCTACACCCTCGCCGCCGACATAGCCGGCCTGATCCGGGCTCTCGGTGAGCGCTCGGCGACGCTCGTCGGCAGCGGCGTCGGCGGCATGGTGGCCTGGACGGTGGCGTCGTTCCACCCTGCCCTGGTCCGCCGGCTGGTGGTCCTGGGAGCACCCCATCCGCTGCGGCTGCGCGCCGCCATCTTCGCCGACCCGCGCGGGCAGTTCGCCGCCTCCACCCCGGCGTTGAAGTTCCAGCTCCCCCGCTACGAACACGTGCTCACCAGGGACGGCGCGGCGGCCGTCGAAGAGATCCTGCGCCGCTGGGCCGGCCCGCGCTGGGCCGCCAGCGCGGACTTCGAGGCGTACGCCGATCGGTGCAGGGAGGCGATGCGCATCCCGCAGGCCGCCTTCTGCGCGTTGGAGGGCTATCGCTGGGCCTTCCGTTCCGCGCTGCGGCTACACGGCTACCGGTTCGTCCGCCTCATGCAGAAGCCGCTGGTCACCCCGACTCTGCAACTGCACGGCGCGGCCGACGTCGCCGCCCTGCCCCGGACCGCTCTGGGCTCCGGTCGGTACGTGGTGGCGCCCTACGAGTGGCGTCTACTCGACGGGGTGGGGCACTTCCCGCACCTGGAGGCCCCCGAGGTGGTGCTCGGCGAGATCCTGCGGTGGGCCAAGTCGTGACCCGTCAGACCCGCTTCTCGCGCAGGTCGCTGACCTCGGCGGCCGGTGCCCAACCCTGGTAGACGCCGAAATCGAAGACCTCCAGCCGCATCGCCTCGGCCACCGGCCAACGGCCACCGGTGTACTCGACGCGCAGCCAGGCATCGTGCTCGCCGAGCACGATGAACGGCTGACCCTTCCAGGTGCAGGTGGTCCGCACGTACGCCAGGTCCTCGATCTCACTCACCGGCAGCACCCGCACGTAGCGGCCCGCGCGGACCTCCTCGAAGCCCTCGCCCGGCTCGGGCTGGTAGAGGCGGATGTCGTCGCCGTCCGGACTGGCCTGGTACTCCCGGCCCTGCCAACGGGCCACGTAGCCGTCGCGCATCACTCCTCCGGAACCCGTCGCCAATTCACCGTGTCCGTGTCGAGCACCGCGACCACCCGCTCGCTGCCGTCCCCGCCGATGCGCCAGAGCTGCGCGCCGTGCGGGAGGCGGGCGCTGTCCACCTTGAACTCGGCCACCACGTCACTGCTCTCGCCCGGGGCGAAGCCGTTGCCCCGGAAGGGCGGACGCTCGATGACCCAGCCCTCCATGGCCCGCATCGCCGGCTCGTTCTGGCCCCCGTACGGAATCCGGTAGAGGCTGGGCCGGTGCGCCGGCCACCGCAGCACGTAGATCTCCTCGGCGTCCCGCTCGAACGGCGAACCGGGATAGTTGAGGCCCAGCGCGCCGTGCAGCTCGGCCGGCGTGGTCAGGTGTGCCAGCTCACCGGCCCGGTGCACGAAACCGGAGACCCGGTCGTACCCCCGCTCCAGGTAGTACGCGAGTTGGCTGGGCGCGACCGCCTTCTGCATGACTGTCGGCCGGGCCGGGTCGACCGCCGCCGGGGCGTATCGGGGACGGGCCGTGGGCTCGGCCTCGGCCGCCGGCTCCACCGGGTCGACCTCCAGATCGTCGCCGAGCCCCACCTCGGCGGCCCAGTTGGCCAACGCGACGATCTGGTCGCCGGGCAATTTCGCACCGACGGGAGTGCCCGGGTTGACGGCGAACGACCAGTCCTCGTCCGGCCAGCGCCGGATCAGCTGGGCGAACTTCACCCGGACGGTGTCGACGGCGCCCTCGACGTGGTCGGCGAGGCGTTCCGGGGACGTGTAGACCACCACGTACGTCTCACCGTCGATCTGGGCGGTACGCCAGACGAAGCCCGGGTCGCCGGGGCGACTGCCCCGCGCCGAGTTCGCCTCGGCCGGCAACAGCACGCGGGCCAGCAGCAGCGTGGACAGGAACGTGTCGGTGCTCCCGGCCCCGGCAGCGCCGAGCAGGTCCTCCTCGACGGTGTTCGCCGGCTGGAACTGCGGCGACGCCGGTTCGTCGGGCGCCGGAGGCTCGCTGTACACGAACGCGGGTTGCGCGTCGGGGTCGGTGCGCACCGGCTCGGGCTCGTAGCCCGCCGAAGATCGGGACAACCAACTGGCGTCACTGCCCAGGCCGGCGTCACTGCCCAGGCCGGCGTCACTGCCCAGGCCGGCGTCACTGCCCAGGCCGGCGTCACTGCCCATGACTGGGCCGGCCAGGAGGGGGTCGCTGTCCGGAGTGACGGCGGGCGGATCGAGCAGGCTCGCTCCACTGGTCGCCGCAGCGGGGACAGCGGGGTCGGGCATACCCGGATCGGGCACGGATGGGTCGGGCACGGCCGGGTCGGGCACGGCCGGGTCGGGCACGGATGGGCTGAACGGTGGCGGGGCGGTGGTGGTCGGGTCGGGCCGCCGCGTCGTGTCGAAGAAGGGGCCGACCTCGGTCGGATCGAGGAGGTCCCGGGATTCGATGATGGTGCCCTCGATGACGATGGGCGTGAAGCCGCGACGCGGCGCGGGCGGACCGGAGACCGGTTCCGCTACCGAGGGCGGCAGCTCCTCCACCGGTTCGAAGCGCCGCCGGTCACCGGGACGGCCACGCGGGATCGCCTGGGTCTCGTCCGCCGAGGGCACCGGCCCCCCAGTGCGGATCGGTGGCGGTTCACCGTTGACCGGACCGGGCACCCGGAACGCGTGGGTGGGTTCCTCGGCCAGCGGGTTGGGCCGACGCGGCGACAGCGGCTGCGTCGCCTCGTCGCCGGCCGAAGGGGCTCGTACCACCCGGGACGCGCCCAGGTCGCCTGCTGGCGGCCAGGGCCCTCGGCTGGCGTCCGGCGCGGGCATCGCGAAGGCCTGGGCGCTGTCGCCGCCCGGCGCGTCGGCGGGCCGCCGGCGCGGAAAGGGCTGGCTGCCCCGCCCGAACCGCGACGGTGGCACGGCCCGGTCGCCCGACCGACCATCGCCCGGGGGCAGGCCCGACTTACGACCGGACGTCGGTTCGAAGAAGGAGCGCCGACCGTCCTGGGTGCTGCCGTCGCCGGCGGCCGGGCCGTCACCGTCGCTGGCCGGTCGGCTCACGGATGGACGGCCCGCGCGGGCGACCGGCTGGTCGGCCGGGGCGGCGTTGGTGCGATCGGCGGCCAGGGGCACGTACCGGGACGGGGCGGTACGGCCCACACCCGGCACGGCACCGGCGCCCGGCTGGGCGCTGCGCGGCGGGTCGGTCAACTGTCGTGGGGCGGCGGCGGGCGTGCCCTGGGCGCCGGAGGACCGGTGCGGCGGGTCAGACGGGCCGGGCGAGCGCGGGGGGGTTGCAGGGGGCGGGCCCACCGGAGGCGTAGTGCCCCTCGGCCCAGGCCGAGCGGATGATGCCGGGTCCGATACCGGCGGTGCGGGCGGCACGAAACCGGCGGCGGGCGGGGCGTCCCGGCCGGTCGTACCCGCTCGGGACCGGGCCAGGGTCTCGGCCCGCTCCAGCCGGGCACGGGCGCCCATGGCGCGGCCCGGCAGCCGGACGTCCCCACGGGAGAGCTGGGACACGAACCAGGACGGCAGATACCCCTCGACGGGCAACCCGGGGTTGACCGCCAGCCACCACTCGTGGTTGGGCCAGCCGAGAGCGAGGTCGGTGAACGGGACACGCCGATTGGTGCCGGCGTGCTCGCCGAGGCAGGCCCGCAACGCCGAGGCGGAGGTGAAGGCCAGCACGTGCGTCCGGCCGCCGGTCGTCCAGGTGCCCCAGCCGGCGGCCTGACCGGGCGGCGCCGGAGTGGAGACGGGCAACAGCAGATCGGTACGGGACAGGAGACGGAAGTAGAGCTCCTGGTCGTTGGCGCGCAGCGCGTCCCGCATCGCCACCTCGGCCTCCGTGGCCGGCTCCCATTCGGTCACGGCCACCTCTCCTCCCGAGAACAGGCCACAGGTATCGCGTACAACCTACAAGGTGGCTTCAAGATCACAATGGCTGGCCGGCGGCGGTCCGCCGGGGCGGCGGCGAGGCGATAACATCCCGTTCCGGAGCCGACACGATACGGAGGCTGTCGATGTCCCGGTCGATTGCGCGCCCGGTCCTGGCCGGTCTGGCGGTCGCGCTGCTGACCGGCGCGACCGGTCCGGCCGTCACCGCCGGCGCCGCGCTCCGAGGAGCCCCGGCCTGCGCGGCCCCACTGGCGCCCGTCCGGCCGGTCCAGGCCACACCCTGGCCCCAGCAGCGGTACGACCCCGCGCGGCTCGCGTCCCTGACCACCGGGGCGGGGGTCACGGTCGCGGTGGTCGACTCCGGAGTCGACCGGGCGCACCCCCAGCTGGCCGGGCGGGTGCTGGCCGGTACCGACCTGCTCGAACCGGGCGGGGACGGCAGCCGGGACTGCGCCGGGCACGGCACCGGTGTGGCGAGCATCATCGCGGCGGCACCACGGCCCGACGTCGCCTTCCACGGGCTGGCACCGGCCGCCCGGATCCTGCCGGTACGAGTGAGTGAGCAGCAGGTGGTGCAGGGCCGGGAGTCGGGCCGCACGATCAGCGCCGGCGAGTTCGCCCGTGCCATCCGTTGGGCGGTCGACCACGACGCCGACGTGGTGAACCTCTCCGTGGTGCTGTACGCCGACGACCCGCAGGTCCGTTCGGCGGTGCGGTACGCCGTCGAGCGGGACGTGGTGCTGGTGGCCGCCGTGGGCAACCTGCACGACAGCGGCGACCCGCGCCCGTTCCCGGCCGCGTACGAGGGGGTGCTCGGGGTGGGTGCGATCGGGGCGGACGGGGCTCGGGCCACCTTTTCCCAGACCGGCCCGTACGTCGATCTGGTCGCCCCGGGCAGCGAGGTGCTGGTCGCCGCACCCGCTCAGGGTCACCAGCGCGTGGAGGGCACCAGTTACGCCGCGCCCTTCGTGGCCGCCACCGCGGCGCTGCTGCGCGCGTACCGGCCCGAGTTGACCGCCGTCGAGGTGATGGAACGGATCCTCGCCACGGCCGATCCGGCTCCCGGCCCGGGACGCGGCGGCGGGTACGGCGCCGGCGTGCTGAACCCCTATCGGGCCGTCACCGAGACCGGCGGTGGTCAATCTGGTGGTCCCCGGCCGGTTGCCGCGCTCGCCGACGACCGGGCCGATCCGGCGGCGCTCGCCCGACAGGCTCGCCGCGCCTCCGCCCGGAACCGGGCACTGGTGACCGGCGCGGTGATCGGCATGACAGCTGTCGCCGTGGTGGTGCTGGCCCTCGTGCTGCCCCGGGGCGCGCGCCGACGTTGGCGACCGGCCGAGCCGGCCTGACCCGACCCGGTCGCCTCGACGGCCCTCGTCAGAGGGTGGCCGGGACGCCGACGCGGGCATGGTCAGCGCTCCCGGCTCACCGACATCACTGGAACAGCCCGGTGTTCTTCTTTTCCGTGTCGAGATAGTCGGCGGCGGAGTCGTCCACCGCCAACTTGATGGCGCGCAGCATGGCCTGCAGGTCCTGCGAGGCGGACCGCCAGCGCGCCTGGCGCTGCTCGTACGCGACGCGGGCGTCACCGGCCCAGGCCGACACCAACGGCGCGGCGTCGCGTTCGAGTTGGCCGAGCTGCGAGTCGAGGGTGTTCAGCGCCCTCTGAATGTCCGCGCCGGCCTGTTGCAGCGCGGCGAAGTTGACGACGAGCACACCATTGTCCATCGGAACGCCCTCCCGGCAGGTCAGAGCGGCAGCTGGATGCCGCCGCGATTGGTGCCGGCAACCCGGCTGGCCGCCTCGTCGTCCGAGACGTCGTAGTGTCGGCCGGCGGTACGGATCGCCCCGGCGGTCTCCCGCAGGGCCCGGTGCAACGCCGCCTGATCGTCTGCCCACTGCCGCTTGACCTGCTCGAACGATCGCCCACCGGCGCCGCGCCAGGCCTGCTGCAGCACCTCCAACTCGGCCAGCAGGCCGGTCAGCATGGACTGCAACGACTGATCCACCTGCTCGAACTTTCCGGCGGTCTGCCTCATCACCGCCGCTTCTGCCTGGGTCTGGGACACCCGGACGTCACCTCGTCTCCTCGGTCGTGCCTGGCTGTCAGCGCGCCCGCGGTGGGAGCGCACCGCTCGCGATGCCCGGTCGACGAGCTTGGATCGGACGCGGGTCCGCGATGAACTTCGTGGCTGACGGTAGCGGTCCGGTAGCGGTTCTGCTACCCCACCGTCCTCCCCTGTGGACAACCACGGCAGCCATCGGTCGCCTACGATGTGCGGCAGTCCCGTCGCACCGCGTGACGGGCAACCGGGGCCGTCGGCCACCGGGCACGTCCACACTGGTCGAGGAGGCGCGGTGCCGCCGATCACCGCCGGAGACGCGCAACCGGCGAGCCACGCCGCGTGGGGCCCGACCGCCACCTCCCCGACGACCGGGCCGGGCGCCTCCGCCGCCACCTCGACAGGCGCCGCGCCGGGCATCGGCACCGGATCGACCACCGCCGACGGCAGCGCGCCGAGCACCCTCGGCCCCGCCGACGACGGCGTGCTCCGTCGACGATCCACCGGGCGCAGGGCCGCTGTCGGTCGGCTCGCCAGGGGGATGCGCGCGGGCCAACTGGTCACCGGACAGGTCGCCGTCGCGGTCGTTCTCGCCGGCCTCGGCCGGGGCACCCCGGTCACGATCGCCGCGCTGCTGGTCGCGGCGCTGCTCGTGGCGGTCGTCTGCGTCCGGGTCCGCGGCCGGTGGCTCTTCGAGTGGCTGGGCACCGCCGCCGGCCACGGGACACGGCGTCGCGGGCTGGGCGAGCGGACCGGCCCGGACGAACTGCTCGGCCTGGTCGCCCCCGGCACCGCGGTCCGCCCGATCGAGTTGTCCAGCGGGCCGGCGGCGGTGCTGGAGGACACCGGCGGGATGGTGGTGCTGCTGGAGCTGGGCGACCCCGGCGACGTGCTCGGCGACACGTCCCGGGCGATCCCCGCGCCGTCCGCGCTGCTGCCGACACCGGGGCCGGAGGTGCCACCGGTGCGGGTCCAACTCCTCCTCACCGGGACGCCGGCACCCGCGCCGGCGGCGGGCGGCACCGTCGGGACCTCGTACCGGCAGCTCACCGACGGACGCCTCATCGGGCGGGAGCGGGCGGTGCTGGCGGTCCGGGTGCTACGGGCGGACGGCTGGACGCAGGAGGCGCTGCGCAGGGCGCTCGCCGGCACGATTCGCCGGATCGTCCGCCGGCTCGGACCGCTGACCGCCCGGCCACTCGGCGTACCCGCGGCGCTGCGTGTCCTGGGCGAGCTGGCCCACCACGACGGCCAACCGGTACGCGAGTCGTGGCCGGCGCTGCGCACCGGCCCTCTGGTCCAGGCCACGTTCCGGCTGGTCCGCTGGCCGCAGGCGGCGGGCGGGCGGCGGCTGGTACCCCGGCTGCTGGCGTTGCCGGCGACCGCGACGACGGTGTCGCTCTGCGTGGGACCGCCACCGGGCGGTGGCACCGACGGGGCCGTGACCGAGCTGACCGTACGCGTGGCCGCCGCCTCGACGGCCGAACTGACCGTGGCAGTCGACGCGCTGCGCCGCCTCGTCGAGGGCGTGGGCGGGGAACTACGGCGGCTTGACGGGGCGCACCTGACCGGACTGGCCGGCACGCTGCCGCTGGCGCTCATCGCCGCCGGGCGACCGGAGGTGACGCTGGACGACTGGGAGTTGACCCTGGGCGAGGCGGGGATGATGGTCGGCACCAACCGGCACGGCGGCGCGGTCACCGTGCGGTTGTTCCGGCCGGAGAGCACGCGGGTGCTGCTGGTGGGCGGGGTACGCGCCGCTCAGCTCGTCGCGTTGCGGGCGATGGCCCTGGGAGCACTGGTGGTGGTGCAGACGGCGCGACCGCGTTCCTGGGAACCGTTCGTGCGGGGCGTGGGCGCGCCGGGCGGCACGATTCCGCTGATCCCGCCGGGTCGGCCGGTCGCCGAGTCGGTCGGCACCGCGCTACGGCCGTTGCTGCTGGTGGTCGACGCCGGCCCGGTGCCGGTCGAGACCGAACCCGGCCCGGCGTGGCGGTCCACCCTGGTCGTGCGAGACGAGCTGACGCCGGCCGACGTGGACACGTTGAGCCGTGCCGACCTGGCGGTGCTGCAACCGCTGCACCCGGCGGAGGCGGCACTGGCCGGCTCGGCGCTGGGCCTGGGCCCATCGGCCGACTGGCTCACCCGGAGCCGGGACGACATGGTGGCGGTGGTGAACCGCCGTGCGCTGCGGTGGGCGCTGCTCTCTCCGACTCCGATCGAGGCTCAGCTGATCGGCCGGCCGGCGCGGGCCTGAGGCGGCCCACACGCGCGGCGGGCTGGACCGTCCTCGGTGGTCACCCGCCGGGTTACGCCGGGAGATCGTCCGTGGCACGATCCCCGCCATGGGTTTTATGAAAGGGTTGTTGATTCGGCTAGCCACCACGGCACTGGCCTTCTGGTTGGCCACGCTGCTCATCCCGGGCATCGAGCTGGAGTCGACCTCGGCCGTCGAGACGGTCACCACGCTGATCCTGGTGGCGGCGATCTTCGGGGTCGTCAACGCGGTGCTCCAGCCGGTCATCAAGACCGTCGGCTGCGGCTTCTACCTACTCACGCTCGGCCTCATCGCGCTGGTGGTGAACGGGCTGCTGTTCCTGCTCACGAGCTGGATCGCCGACCAGGCCGGGCTGCCGTTCTCGGTGGACGGCTTCTGGCCGGCCGCCGTGCTCGGCGCCCTGTTCGTGAGCATCGTGACCTGGATCCTCGGGGCCGTCCTCGACCGGGACTGACCGACCACCACCGTCCCGGACCGCCCGACCCCGAACGGTCGGGCGGTCCGGTGACCAGAGTTCGGGAATTGGCCGGCTGACGCACCCCTCGGGCCGGTTAGCGTCGCCAGCGTGTTCTCACTGACGCGCGCCGACGGCCACCTGCTCAGCATCGATCCGGCCCGGCTCGACCTGGACCGGGTCCACCACTGGCTGTCCACCGACGCGTACTGGGCGCTCGGGCGCGATCGGGAGACCGTCGTGCGAGCGTTCGCGGGGTCGCTGCCCTTCGGCATCTACCGTCCCGGAGACGACCGCCAGGTCGCGGTGGCCCGGGTGGTCACCGACCGTGCCACCTTCGCCTGGCTCTGCGACGTGTACGTGGACCGGACCGCGCGGGGCCTCGGACTGGGCACCTGGCTGGCCGGCGCGGTCCGCGACCACCTGGCCGAGCTGGGCGTACGCAGGATCCTGCTGTCGACAGGCGACGCGCACGACGTGTACGCGCGGGTCGGCTTCACTCCGCTGGACGTACCCCAGCGGTGGATGCAGCTCGACCGGCGGCAGCCGGTGAGCCGGATCACTGGAAAGGAACAAAGCGGAGATTAACCCCTTACGGTGGAGTCGTGACGCCACTCCGCCTGGGCTACCTCTACGGCATCGGCGCGTACCTGCTCTGGGGTTTCTTTCCGCTCTACTTCAAGCTGCTGCGACCCACCGGCCCGCTGGAGATCCTGGCCCACCGGATCGTCTGGTCGGTGCTCTTCGTGGCCCTGCTGCTCGGCGCGCTGCGCAACATCGGCTTCCTACGGGCGCTGCTGCGCCGGCGCGGGGCGGTCGCCGGGATCGTCGCCGCAGCCGCGCTCATCGCCGTCAACTGGGGCACCTACATCTACGGGGTCAGCTCCGACCGGGTGGTCGAGACCGCGCTGGGCTACTTCATCAACCCCCTGGTCGTGGTGCTGCTCGGGGTGACGGTGCTGCGAGAGCGACTGCGGACCGCGCAGTGGGTGGCCCTGGGCATCGGCGCTGCCGCCGTCGCGGTGCTCGCCGTCGACTATGGCCGGCTGCCCTGGCTGGCCCTGACCTTGGCGTTCAGCTTCGCCGGCTACGGCCTGATCAAGAAGCGGCTCGGGTTGCCCGCCGCCGAAGGGCTCTTCGTCGAGTCGGCGGTGCTGGCACTGCCCGCGCTGGGCTACCTCGCCTGGTTGTCCCGGAACGGCGGGCTGACCTTCGGCCACGTCTCGGCCGGACACACCGCACTGCTGGTGCTGGCCGGCGTGGCCACCGCGATCCCGCTCCTACTCTTCGCCGGGGCCGCCAACCGACTGCCGCTGACCGGCCTCGGCATGATCCAGTACCTGGCGCCGATCCTCCAGCTCGCCTGCGGCGTACTGATCTTCCACGAGCCCATGCCACCGGCCCGGATCGCCGGCTTCGCGCTGGTCTGGCTGGCCCTGGTCGTCTTCACCGCCGACGCCATCCGCCAGGCCCGCCGGCCCCGCAGCACTTCCCGCCTCCCCACACCAGTCCCAACCCCCTAGACCCACCCGCGCACTCCAGCGCCCTCGCCCTACCCCAGCCCAACCCAGCCCAGCCCAGCCCGGCCCGGCGATCTTGCAGTTTCTGTCGCCGGTTTGTCGGCATGTACCCCGGTATGACGCAACAGAAAGTGCAAGATCGCGCGGAAGGGGGGCGCGCGGGGCGGGGCGGGGGACAGGGGTTAGGGGACCGCGTAGGTGAGCAGGGGGGTGCCGTCGGCTCGTTGGAGTTCCACGCTGACCAGTTCCGCGTCGGTGAAGCGGGTGACGCCGGTGAACACCAGGTCGTCGCCGGGCGCGGCGAGCCACGAGCCAATCTGCTCGCTGGTGCCGTTCGGGCCCCGCGCCACCAGGCGGAACGGGTACGCCTTGCCGTAGCTCGTGCGTGCGTCGTACCCGCAGTGCATGGTCACCTCGGTGCCCCACTTGCTGCCGGTCAACCCGATCTCGGCGTGCACCGGACCGGCGAGTGCCACCGGCCGCATGGTGACCATCGAGATCTGCGGGGCGGGCCGGGGCGTGCCCTGCGCGCCCGAGGTGCCCGGTGGGGCGGCCGGCCGGGGCAGCAGCGCTGCCGTGCCGACGCCGACCACCAGGGCCAGCGCTGCGGCGACCAGCGTCGTCAGGGCGTACCGCCGACGGGACGTGGCGCGCTCGCGGCGCCGGCGCGCCCGGGCCTCCTCGATCAGCGCGGGCGCCCGGGGCGGGGACGGTGGTGGCAGGAACTGTTCCAGACCGGCCGGGTCGAGGCGGCCGAGCAGTCCCGGCAGGACGGCGATCTCGGCGACGGCGTCCCGGCAGGAGGCGCAGCCGGTGAGGTGCCGCTCGTAGGCCGCCCGTTCGGCGGGGGCCAGGGCGCCCAGGACGTACGCGCCGTCGTCGTGCGCGAACTCGCACCGGGTCATCCCGTCACCCCCATCTCGGCCAGGACCAACCGTAGTGAGCGCAGCGCGTAGTGGGTGCGTGACTTGACGGTGCCCGGTGGCACGCCCAACCGCGACGCCGCCTCCGCGACCGACCGCCCCTGGTAGAAGCACTCCACCAGCACCTCACGATGGGTCGGGCTGAGCCGGTTCAACGCCTCGGCGACGGTCCACGCCTCCACGGCGCGCTCGGCCTCGTCGACGACGTCGGGCGGCTCGGGAATCTCGTCCGTGAACACCTCGCCGACCCGGGTCGAGCGTCGCCGCCAGGCGTCGATGGCCAGGTTGCGGGCGGTGGTGAAGAGCCAGGCCCGCACGGAGCCGCGTCGCGGGTCGAGGGACTCGGGGTGTCGCCAGGCCCTCAGCAGCGTCTCCTGCACCAGGTCCTCGGCCCGCTGCCGGTCACCGTTGACGAGCCGCAGGGCGTGGGCGTACAGCGCCTCCGCGTGCTCGTCGTGCAGCGCCCGCAGCAGTTGGGCGTCATGGTCGCTGATGGCGGTCTCCTCACTCCCGGCGCGTGTCCGGCGGTGCGTCCGCTCGGGAATACGTGCGGTTACGTCGAACGGTTCAGCCCGAGGTCAGACCGCTGGTGGTCGTGCAGGTGTTCACGACTGGTTCACACTGCGGCCGACGACCGCTCACCGCGTCCTCCTAGCGTCCGGCTGGTACGCCGCCTGTCGTGCCACCGACTTATCTGGAGGCCTCTGAAATGAGCGACCGTCCCCGGCTGCTCCCTCTGTTGACCGGCAACCGCCACGGCACCCGTGACGCCATGACCTGCCTGTACCGCTGCGGCAACGCCTGTGACCACCCGGTACCGAACACGTCCGACAACGCGTACTTCGGTGACGTGGTGGACGCGGAGGTCTCCCGGCGCGGCGTGGTCCGGGCCGGCGCGGTCGGTGCCCTGGTGCTCGGCTTCGGTGGCGCGGCGGCTGGCGCGCTGGCCGGCGCGGCGCCCGCCGTCGCGGCCCCCACCACCCCGGACGTGCCGGAGAGTTTCGGCTTCGGCCGTCCCACCACGGGAGTCGGCAGCGGCGCGTTGACCTTCAAGCCGATCCCGCCGAACAAGCTGGACACCCTGGTCGTCCCGAACGGCTACGACCACGCCGTGGTGATCAAGTGGGGTGACCCGGTGCTGCCGGGTGCGCCGGCGTTCGACCTGCACCACCAGAGCGCCGCCGCGCAGTCGAAGCAGTTCGGCTACAACAACGACTTCGTGGGCGTGCTGCCGCTGGACAAGCAGGGCAGGCGGGCGCTGCTCGTGGTCAACCACGAGTACACCAACGAGGACCTCATGTTCCCGGGCTTCCCCGGCCTGGACGGGCTCTCCGTGGAGCAGCTGCGCACCGCCATGGCCGCGCACGGCATGTCCGTGGTGGAGTTGGAGCGGGTCGGTGGCACCGGCCAGTGGAAGCCCGTGGGCACCGGACGTCGCCCGTACAACCGGCGGGTCACCGCGCTGAGCACCAAGTTCGACCTGACCGGCCCGGCCGCCGGATCCGCCTGGCTGAAGACCGCCGCCGACCCCAGGGGACGTACGGTCGTCGGCACGCTGAACAACTGCTCCGGTGGCGTCACCCCGTGGGGGACCGTGCTCTCCGGCGAGGAGAACTTCAACCAGTACTTCGTCGGCGCGGACGCGGCACCGGCCGAGCTGAAGGCGAAGCTGGACCGGTACGGCATCAGCACCGCCAGCCGCTATCCCAGCGGCAGCCGCAAGTGGGAACGCGCCGACGAGCGCTTCGACCTGGCCAGGCACCCCAACGAGGCGCACCGGTTCGGGTGGGTCGTCGAGATCGACCCGTTCGACCCGGAGAGCCGGCCGCGTAAGCACACCGCGATGGGCCGCTTCAAGCACGAGGGCGCGAACGTCATCGTCGCCAGGGACGGGCACGTGGTCGCGTACATGGGCGACGACGAGCGGTTCGACTACCTGTACAAGTTCGTCTCGGACAAGAAGTTCCTCAAGGGCAACTCCTGGGCCGCCCGTAAGCACAACCTCACCCTGCTGGAGTCCGGCACGCTCTACGTGGCGAAGCTCGACCAGACCAGCGCGGGCGAGATCGACGGCTCGGGCAACCTTCCCGCCGACGGCGCGTTCAACGGTCGGGGTCGCTGGATCAAGCTGGTCAGCGGCAACCGCTCGTTCGTGGACGGGATGACCGCCGCGGACGTGCTCACGTTCACCCGGCTCGCCGGCGACAAGGTCGGCGCGACCAAGATGGACCGTCCCGAGGACGTCGAGCCGAGCCTGCTCACCGGCAAGGTGTACGTGGCGTTGACCAACAACACCGACCGCGGCAAGGCCGGCAAGGCCGCGGCGGACGAGGCCAACCCGCGCAACGCCAACAAGCACGGGCAGATCCTCGAACTGGTCGAGGACCGCAACGACAACACGGCGGAGACCTTCGCCTGGTCGCTGCCGATCGTCTGCGGCGACCCGACCGACCCGTCGACCTTCTTCTCCGGGTACGACAGGACCAAGGTCTCCCCGATCTCGTGCCCGGACAACGTCGCCTTCGACGCCACCGGCAACCTGTGGATCTCCACCGACGGCAACGCGCTGGGCAGTAACGACGGCCTCTTCGCCACCGCCGTCAAGGGTCCGGAGAAGGGCCACCTCAGGCAGTTCCTGACCGTGCCGCTCGGCGCGGAGACCTGCGGCCCGTTCATCACCGGCGACAACCGCTCGGTGTTCGTCGCGGTGCAGCACCCGGGTGAGATCACCGGGGCCTCGGTGGAGAACCCGGCCTCGAACTGGCCGGACGGCGACTACGCCAAGCCGGGCGTGGTGGTCACCTGGCGACTCGACGGCGGCCCGGTGGGCAGCTGACGTTGCCCCCGCCGCCGGCAGGCCGCTGACGTTGCCCTGGCGGTTCGGCGCTGGACCGCCTCCAGAGGCCCTCTCCCAGCCCGGGAGAGGGCCTCTGGCGCGCCGGGCGGGTCAGTTGTCGGCGGCGATGCCGTCGGCGACCGTACGGGCGACGGTGAGCAGCTTGGCGCGTACGACACGAGCCGAGGTCATCATCTCGCTCGCCGGCAGGGCGCAGGCCAGCACGACCCGACGTTCCATGTCCTTGTCGGGCGCGACGAGCACCGCCGCACAGGCCACGCCCTGGCGGAACTGTCCCAACTCCAACTGCATCCCCCGGCGGTCGCCGGCGGCCAGGTCGGCCTCGAACGCCTCGGTGGTGGTCAGCGTGGAACTGGTGAACGGCCGCATGCCGTACTCGCGCAGATAGCGGAAACGCTGCTCGGTGGTCAGGGTGGCGAGCAGGGACTTGCCGAGAGCCGTCGCGTGCGCGCCCTCGTCGAAGCCGGGCACGAGGTCTTCCAGATAGGGCGACCGGTTCCCCTCGGCCACCGCCGTGATGGCGACCTGCCCGCCGACGAAGCGGCCCAGGAAATGGCTGTAGCCGGTGTCCACGGAGGCCCGTCGCAACGTCTCACCGACCACCGGCGGCCCCCGGAAAGCGGTCACCAACTCGCGGTAACGGTCGGCCACCTCAAGGCCCACGATGTACGTGCCGTCCTCGCGACGGATCACGTAACCCTCGTACGCGAGTGTGCGGACGAGGTGGTAGGTGGTGGCCACGGTCAGCTCACACCGTCGGGCGATCTGCTTGACGGTCAGGCCCTTGGGGGCGCGACCGACCGACTCGAGCACCCGCAGTGCTCGGGACACGCTGCGGATCAGGTCCGAGGGTTCTGCCAAGGGGTCGCGCACAACCACCTCCGCCGCCGGGGACTTACACCATATGAAAAACAGGCCGAGTGCGAAATGCCTGTTCGGGTCGAGGATGCCAGATCACCATCCACTCCTCGTACACCAGCGGTCACCAGGAGTTGCCCGAGAGTGACTCGCGTAGGTTTGCCGCACGATGACCGACACCGCCCTCATCCCCGCCCCCGACCGCGCCGGTGCCCGCCCGATCCGGGCCAGCGCCGGTGCCGTCGCCACCACCGTGGCCTGCGTCCTGCCCGTCTTCCTGCTCGGCGGCCTCGCCGTCCAGATGGGGACGGACCTCGGCTTCTCCCCCGCCGGGCTGGGCCTGGCCGTCTCCGTCTACTTCGGCGTGAGCGCGCTGGCCTCGGTGCCGTCGGGTCGGCTCGTCGAGCGGTTCGGGCCGGCCGTCGTGGCCCGTACCGGCATCGTGCTGGCCTCCGGGTCGATGCTGGCCGTGGCAACCCTCGCCCGCTCGTACCCGGTGCTGCTCGCCCTGCTGGCACTCAGCGCCGCCGCGAACGCCCTCGGCCAACTGGCCAGCAACGCCGCGCTGGCCGAGCACGTGCCGCCGCGCAGGCAGGGGCTGTCGTTCGGCGTCAAGCAGGCGGCGATCCCGATCTCCACCCTGCTGGCCGGCGCGGCGGTGCCCACCATCGCGCTCACCGCCGGGTGGCGCTGGGCGTTCGTGGTCGCGGCCGTGGCGGCGCTGACAACGCTGCCGGCCGTACCCCGGCAGGTGCCCGGTCGCACGCGTCGGGCCGACACGACCCGCGCGGGCCGGGCCACGACGGCCCTGGTGGTGGTCGGCGCGGCGGCGACATTGGCGGCGGGCGCGGCCAACGCGCTGGGCACCTTCCTGGTGGACTCGGCCGCCGCCCGAGGTCTCTCACCGGGTCTCGCGGGCCTCACTTTGACCCTGGGCAGCGCGGTCTGCGTCGCCGCCCGGGTGGGGGCCGGCGGTCTCGCCGACCGGCGCGCCAACGGTCACGTCGCGCTCATCGCGGCGATGCTGGTGATCGGGGCGGTCGGGCTGGGCCTGCTCGCGGTGACCGGCCCGGTGCCGCTGGTGGCGGGCGTGGTGCTCGGGTTCGGTCTGGGCTGGGCATGGCCCGGCCTCATGAACTTCGCGGTGGTCCGGCTGCACCCGCAGGCCCCGGCCGCCGCCACGTCGATCACGCAGACCGGGGTGTACGCGGGCGGCTGCCTCGGCCCGCTGAGCCTCGGCCCGCTCGCCGCCCACCTCGGCTATCCGGCGATGTGGGCCACGGCGTCAGTGGCGATGCTGCTGGCCGCAGCCCTGATGCTGGCCGGCAGCCGCCTCCTGCAAACCCACCCCTGACCCCGGCCCCGCACCTCGGCCCCGGCCGACCCCGGCCCCGGCCGCGCCTGACCCCGGCCCCGACCCCGACCCCGACCCGGTGATCATGAAGTTATTGCTCGATCACACGGCGTGTCGAGGCAACAACTTCATGATCAACGCCGCTGGGGGGGCCGGCGCCGCCGGGGGGCCGGCGCCGCTGGGGGCCGGCGCCGCTGGGGGCCGGCGCCGCTGGGGGCGCGCTGGAGGGGGGTGGTGCTGGTGGGGTCAGCTTGTGCGGTCGGCGATGTAGTCGCAGAGCGACTCCAGGGCCTGGCGTGACGGGCTTGCCGGGAGCGGGGCCAGGCAGGCGCGGGCGTCCTCGGCGTAGCTGCGCACGGTCTCCCGGGCACGCTTGAGCGCCGGGCTCTCCCGCAGCAGCCCCAGGGCCTCGGCGTGCAGCGCGTCGTCGGTCAACGGACCCGTCGCCAGGATCTCCCGCAGCCGCACCGAGGAGGCGTCGGAGTCGTCAGCCGCCCGGGCGTAGAGCACCGGCAGCGTCGGGACGCCCTCGCGCAGGTCCGTGCCGGGCGTCTTGCCCGACTGCACCGACTCGGACGCGATGTCCAGCAGGTCGTCGGAGAGCTGGAAGGCGACGCCGATCGTCTCGCCGTAGCCGGCGAGGGCCTCGACGTACTCCGCCGGGGCGCCGGCGAACATGCCGCCGAAACGGGCCGACGTGGCGATCAGGGAACCGGTCTTCTCGGCGATCACGTTCAGGTAGTGGGCGACCGGGTCGTCATCGGCACGCGGCCCCACCGTCTCGGCGATCTGACCGTGGACCAGCCGGGCGAAGGTGCGCGCCTGCAACCGCACGGCCTCCGGGCCCAGGTCGGCCGCGATGTCGGCGGCGCGGGCGAAGAGGTAGTCGCCGACCAGGATGGCGACCGAGTTGGTCCAGCGCGAGTTGGCGCTCGGCGCGCCTCGCCGCACGGCGGCCTCGTCCATCACGTCGTCGTGGTAGAGCGTGGCCAGGTGCGTGAGCTCCATCACCACGGCGGCCGGTACCACCTGCGCGCCCGTGGGATCACCGAACTGGGCGCCGAGCGCCACCAGCAGCGGCCGGAACCGCTTGCCGCCGGCGTCGAGGAGGTGCCGGGCCGCCTCGGAGACGAACGGGTCGGCGCTGGCCACACTGGCACCCAGCTCGACCTCGACCGCTTCCAGCAGGCCCAGCACGGATGCCTCGACGCGAGGATCGGCGAGATGAAGGCCGAGCGCGCCGAACTGACTCATGCTCGCCCGGCCCCGGCGACCGCCGGAACCGGTGGCACCTGAACGCTCGCCAGCCGGAATCACCACACCATCAACCATGCCACACCCGTTCTACCTGCTCCGGGTCGGGGATACGCAGCGAGGGCCGGCACGCCGTCGCGCGCCGACCCCCGATGGTCGAGCCATGTGTCACCGCACGAATTCGGCGGCTCCGTTGGCCAGGTCGAGCAGCGGCGCCGGGGCGACACCCAGCGCCAGGGTGGCCAGCACGCCGATCATCAGCGCGGCGGAGGTGAGCCCACCCGGCACGGTGACGGTCGGCGTGGACTCGCCCGGCTCGGACAGCCACATCATCACCACGACCCGCAGGTACGGGAAGGCCAGCACCATGCTGGTCAGCACACCCGCGATGACGAGCCAGGCCTGACCACCCTCCAGCGCCGGCCCGAAGACCGCGAACTTGCTGGTGAACCCGCTGGTCAGCGGGATACCGGCGAACGCCAGCAGGATGAACGTGAACAGCCCGGCGTAGAACGGCGAACGGCGACCCAGCCCGGCCCAGCGGGACAGGTGGGTGGCCTCACCGTCGGCGTCGCGCACCAGGGTCACCACGGCGAACGCGGCCAGCACCGAGAAGCCGTACGCGACGAGGTAGAACATCGTGCCCGACAGCCCGTCCTTGCTCGGGGCCAGCACGCCGACCAGCAGGTAGCCGGCGTTCGCGATCGACGAGTACGCCAGGAGCCGCTTGATGTCGGTCTGGGTGACCGCGAGCACCGCGCCGACCAGCATCGTCAGCACCGCCACCGCGCCCAGCACCGGCGTGAAGTCCCAGCCGCCACCCTCGAACGCGACGTGGAAGACCCGCAGCAACGCGCCGAACGCGGCGACCTTGGTGCAGGCGGCCATGAAACCGGTGATCGGGGTCGGCGCGCCCTGGTAGACGTCCGGCGTCCACACGTGGAACGGGGCCGCCGCGGCCTTGAAGAGCAGACCGATGGCGAGCAGCGCCATGCCGGCGAAGAGCAGGACCGGGCTGGCCGGCGACTCGCTCACCGCCGCGTTGACCGTGGCGAAGTCGACCCCGGCCGAACGGCCCGGAACGCCGGCGGTGAACCCGTAGATCAGGGCAACCCCGAACAGGAAGAACGCCGAGGCGTACGCGCCGAGCAGGAAGTACTTCATCGCCGCCTCCTGGCTCAGCAGACGCCGGCGGCGAGCCAGCGCGCAGAGCAGGTACAGCGGCAGGGAGAAGACCTCCAGCGCGATGAACATGGTCAGCAGGTCGTTCGCCGCCACGAAGATCAGCATGCCGCCGATGGCGAACGTGACGAGCGGGTACACCTCGGTGAGCCCGTTGCGTCCCTCGGCCTGCTTCCGGTCGTCGGCCGACTCCGCGGTCACGGCGGCCTGGGCGACGAACGCACCGCCCCGTTCGACGGTGCGATCGCCGATCAGGAGCAGCGCCATGGCGGCCAGCACCAGGATCGCACCCTGGAGGAACAGCGTCGGTCCGTCCACGGCGATGGCCTGACCGGCCGTGATGAGCCGGTCGTCGGCGTTGAACACGACCATGGTCAGCGCGGCGAGCACGGCCAGCAGGGACAGCGTCAGCTGCACCAGGTGCCGCGAACGCCGGGGAACGAATGCCTCGACCAGCACACCGAGCAACGCGGTGCCCAGCATGATCATGATCGGGGCGAGCGCCGCGTAGTCGAGCGACGGCAGTTTCAACTCGGTCACTGTGCCGACCTTTCATTCGCGACTGCGGGGCTCCGCTGCGCTGCACTCCTCGCGCTCACCGATGCCGACCTTTCGTTCGCGACTGCGGGGCTCCGCTGCGCTGCACTCCTCGCGCTCACCGGCCTGCCTCCTGGACGGTGCCGCCCACGGACGGCGGGGGGTCGGACCTGCCGATGTCGTCCATGGTCGCCTGGACAGCCGGGTTGATCACGTCAGTGACCGGCTTGGGATAGAAGCCGAGCAGCACGATCAACGCGATCAGCGGGGCGACCACGACCTTCTCGCGCAGGTTGAGGTCCCTGCGCATTCCGTCGACCTCGGTCAGCGTCGGGTTGAGCGTGCCCTGCGTGGTGCGCTGCACCATCCATAGGACGTACGCGGCGGCCAGGATGATGCCGAGCGTGGCGATGACCGCCACCGGCTTGTTGACCGTGAAGGTGCCGATCAACACCAGGAACTCGGAGATGAACGGCGCGGTCCCGGGCAGCGCGAGCGAGGCGAGACCGGCGAAGAACAGCACCCCGGCGAGCACCGGGACCAGCTTGCCGGCCCCACCGAAGTCACTGATCAACGCCGAGCCGCGCCGGGCTACCAGCATGCCCACCACGAGGAAGAGCAGGCCGGTGGCCAGACCGTGGTTGAGCATGTAGAGCACCGCGCCGGTGCCGGCCTGGGTGGTGAACGCGAAGATGCCCACCCCGATGAAGCCGAAGTGCGCGATCGAGGTGTACGACACCAGCCGCTTGAGATCGTTCTGACCGACCGCCAGCAGCGCCGCGTAGATGATGCCGATCACGCCGAGCGCCAGCGCCCAGGGCGCGAACCACTTCGACGCCTCGGGGAACAGCGGCAGGCAGTAGCGCAGGATGCCGAACGTGCCGACCTTGTCGAGCACGCCGACCAGCAGGGCCGCAGCGCCCGCCGGGGCGGCGCCACCGGCGTCGGGCAGCCAGGTGTGGAACGGGAAGAACGGGGCCTTGATGGCGAACGCGAGGAAGAAGCCGAGGAACAGCCACCGCTCGGTTCCGGTGCTGATGTCCACCTGCGACAGCGCCTGCCAGTCGAAGGTCTTGCCGCCGACCACCCAGAGGCCGATCACCGCGGCCAGCATGAACAGGCCGCCGACCAGCGAGTAGAGGAAGAACTTCACCGCCGCGTACTGCCGCTGGTGGCCGCCGTAGCTACCGATCAGGAAGTACATCGGCACCAGCATGACCTCGAAGAACACGTAGAACAGGAAGACGTCGGCGGCGGCGAAGACGCCGATCATCGTGCTCTCGAGGATCAGCAGCAGCGCGAAGTAGACCGGGATGGACCGCTTGGAGGACTCCGCGTCGTGCCAGGACGCGAGGATCACCAGCGGCACCAGGACCGCGATCAGCATGAGCATCACCAGCGCGATGCCGTCGGCCGCGAAGGTGAAGCTGACGCCCCAGTTCGGAATCCAGGTGTACGACTCCCGGAACTGGAACCGGTCACCGCCGGCGTTGAAGCTGACCCACATCACCACCGAGAGCACCAGCACCAGCAGCGACCAGGCGAACGCCACCTGCTTGGCCAGCTCCGGGTTGCGGCGCGGCAGGAAGGCCACCACCAGAGCGCCCACCAGTGGCGCCACGGTGAGCACCGAGAGGAACGGGAAGTTGGACATTATGCGGCCTTACCTCCGTCGTGGATGCGTGGTCCGCCGGCGGGGGCGGGCGCATTGAGGTCGATCACGCCAACCACCCCGCCTGCACCGCGAGGAACGCCGCCATCACCAGCAGCGCGCCGGCCAGGATCGAGGTGGCGTACGAGCGGACGAAGCCGGTCTGCATCCGCCGGAGTCGACCCGAACCACCGCCGACGGCGGCGGCGAGCCCGTTGACCAGCCCGTCGATGCCCCGGTTGTCGAGGAAGACCAGCGCCCGGGTGAGGAAGATGCCCGGCTTCTCGAAGACCGCCTCGTTGACGGCGTCGGTGTAGAGGTTGCGACGGGCGGCGGTGACCAGGATCCCGGCCGGCTGCGGCGCGGTGGCCGTACCGGCCCGGAACAGGAACCAGGCCAGCCCGGCACCGAGCACGGTGACCAGCAGGGACAGCGTGGTGATCACGAGGTGCGAGAGGACCGGCTCGTGCTCCGCGTGCTCGCCGCCCAGACCGGCGGTGGACGTCAGCCAGTCCGGCACGGAGGTGGAGAGCAGGAAGCCGGCGCCGACCGAGCCGATCGCCAGCAGGATCAGCGGGATGGTCATCAGCTTCGGCGACTCGTGCGGGTGCTCGATGTCCTCGGTCCACCGCTTCGGGCCGTGGAAGGTGAGCACGAACAGCCGCGTCATGTAGAACGCGGTCAGGCCCGCACCGAGCAGTGCGGCACCGCCGTAGAGCCAGGCGGTCCAGTCCTCCCGCTCGAAGGCGGCCACGATGATCGGCTCCTTGGAGAAGAAGCCGGAGAACGGGAACATGCCGATGATGGCCAGCCAGCCCATCATGAACGTCAACCAGGTGACCTTCATGTACGACGACAGCCCACCGAAGCGGCGGATGTCCACCTGGTTCTTCATGCCGTGCATCACCGAGCCGGCGCCCAGGAACATGTTGGCCTTGAAGAAGCCGTGCGCCAGAAGGTGCACGATGGCCAGCGCGTACGCCCCACCGCCGAGGCCGACGCCGAGGAACATGTAGCCGATCTGGCTCACCGTCGACCAGGCGAGCACCCGCTTGATGTCGTCCTTCGCCGCGCCGATGATGCAGCCCATCAGCAGGGTGAGCGCACCGACGCTGACCACCACGAGCTGGAGCGTCGAGTTCGCGGAGAAGATCGGGTTGGACCGGGCGATGAGGTAGACACCGGCGGTGACCATGGTGGCGGCGTGGATGAGCGCCGACACCGGGGTGGGGCCCTCCATCGCGTCGGGCAGCCACGCCTGCAGCGGGAACTGGCCGGACTTGCCGGCCGCGCCGAGCAGCAGCAGAAGGCCGAGGACCAGCACCGTGGTGCCGGTCAACGAGCCGACGCCGTTGAAGACCTCGTCGTACTGGGTGGTGCCGAGGGTCGCGAACATGATGAAGATGCCGATGGCGAGGCCGGTGTCACCGACCCGGTTCATCAGGAACGCCTTCTTGCCGGCCGTGGCGGCGCTCGGCCGCCCGTACCAGAAGGAGATCAGCAGGTACGACGCCAGACCGACGCCCTCCCAGCCGAAGTACAGCATCACGTAGTTGTTGCCGAGCACCAGCAGCAGCATGGCCGCGACGAACAGGTTGAAGTACGCGAAGAAGCGGCGGCGGCCCGAGTCGTGCGCCATGTACTCGACGGCGTACAGGTGGATCAGGAAGCCGACGCCGGTGATCAGGAGCACGAAGACGGCGGCCAGCGGGTCGAACAGCAGACCGAAGTCGACCCGCAGGTCACCGACGGCGATGAAGTCCCACAGGCTCAGCTCGACGGACTTGTTCTCCAGACCCCGCAGCTGGAAGAAGGACGCCAGCCCGAGCACGAACGCGGCACCGATGGCCGCAACGCCCAGCCAGTGCCCCCAGCGGTCGGCCCGCCGGCCGAGCAGCAGCAGGACGGCCGCGCTGACCAGCGGGATCGCCACCAGCAGCCAGACGCTGCCGAGCAAGCCCGTGGCCTCTGCGTACTGCACAGTCTCTTCCACTAGCTTGCCCCTTAGTACTTGAGCAGGTTGGCGTCGTCGACACTCGCCGAGCGTCGCGTCCGGAAGATGGACATGATGATCGCGAGGCCGACCACGACCTCGGCGGCGGCCACCACCATCACGAAGAACGCCATGATCTGGCCGTTGAGGTCACCGTTGATCCGGCTGAAGGTGACAAGCGTCAGGTTGGCCGCGTTGAGCATCAGCTCGACACACATGAACAGCACGATCGCGTTGCGCCGGACGAGCACCCCGGCGGCGCCGATGGTGAACAGCACCGCGGCGAGCACCAGGTAGTAGTCGGGCGTCATGACCGAGCCTGCCTTTCGTTCGCGACTGCGGGGCTCCGCTTCGCTGCACTCCTCGCGCTCACCGCTGGTCCGTACCTTTCAGAGTGGTCTCCTGCGCGGTCAGCTCACGCACCGGCAGGATGGCCGGCGTGCTCCGCTCGGTGAGCCGCCCGTCCGGCAGCCGGGCCGGGGTGGCCACCGAGGAGGAGGTCGCGAAGACACCGGGGCCGGGCTTGGGGCCCGGGTAGTTGCCCGGTGCGAAGCGGGCCCGCATGGTCGCCGGCTGGTCCATCTTGTCCTGCTTGCGACGCTCGATGTGCGCGAGCACCATGGCGCCGACCGCCGCGGTGATCAGCAGCGCCGAGGTCAGCTCGAACGCGAAGACGTACTTCGTGAAGAGCAGTCGGGCGATGCCCTGCACGTTGCCCTCCGCGTTGGCCTGGTCCAGGCCGACTGCGGTGGTGCCCTCGACGGCCCGGTAGAGGGCGCCGCCGACGAGGCCGGCGAAGCCCAGCCCCAGGACGATCGCGGCGACCCGCTGGCCGCGCAGCGTCTCGATCAGCGAGTCGGAGGCATCCCGCCCGACCAGCATCAGCACGAACAGGAAGAGCATCATGATCGCGCCGGTGTAGACGATGATCTGCACCATGCCGATGAACGGCCCGGCCTGGAGCACGTAGAAGACGCCCAGGCAGAGCATGGTCAGCACCAGCCAGAGCGCCGAGTGCACCGCGTTGCGGGCCGCCACCATCCCGATCGCGCCGATCAGCGCGAGCGGCGCGAGGATCCAGAAGGTGACCTGCTCGCCGCCGGACACCTCACCGGCCGCGGCCAGCACGTCAGACGTGGTCATGCTCCCTCTCCCTTGCCGGCCGCCGCGCGCTGGGCGGCCTGCTCGGCACCCGGGAACGTCACGCCGGGGTGCTCCTCGACCTGGTAGCGGCCGGGGCCCATCGGGGACGTCTCGGCACCGGCGGAGGTGCCCGGGTTGTCCAGCGCGCCGACGTAGTAGTCCTTCTCGCTGTCACCCAGCCGCATCGGGTGCGGCGGCTGCTCCATGCCCTCCAACAGCGGGGCGAGCAACTGCTCCTTGGTGAAGATCAGGTCCTGCCGGTTGTCCCGGGCCAGCTCGTACTCGTTGCTCATGGTCAGCGAACGGGTCGGGCAGGCCTCGATGCACAGTCCGCAGAAGATGCACCGCGCGTAGTTGATCTGGTAGGTGCTGGCGTACCGCTCACCCGGCGAGAAGCGCTGCTCGTCGGTGTTGTCGCCGCCCTCGACGTAGATCGCGTCCGCCGGGCAGGCCCACGCGCACAGCTCGCAGCCGATGCACTTCTCCAGGCCGTCCGGGTGCCGGTTGAGGATGTGCCGCCCGTGGTAGCGCGGCGCCGACACCGGCGGCTTGAACGGGTAGTCGGTCGTGACGACCTTCCTGAACATGTGCGAGAAGGTGACACCGAATCCCTTGAACGTTCCGGTGATCGCGCCCACGTCACACCTCCCTGGAGTCCGAGCCGGCGACGATGTTGGCCGGCTCCCGCTCGGCGACCACGCGCGTGATACGCGGGCTCGGTGGTACCTGTAGATCCATCGGCGGCAGCGGGAAGCTCCCGTACGGCCGGCTGTCGACCTGCTCCTGCGTGGTCGGCTTCGGTTGCGGCTTCCGGCTCGGCCAGAAGAGCATGGCGAGCAGGAGGATGCCGGCACCGACCGAGGTCCAGATCAGTCGGTCCCGCGGCGCGAAGTCCTCGATGGAGCGCAGGCCCGAGAGGACCAGGATCCAGACCAGGTTGATCGGCAGCAGCACCTTCCAGCCGAAGCGCATGAACTGGTCGTAACGCAGCCGGGGCAGCGTGCCGCGCAGCCACACGAAGACGAAGACCAGCGCGATCACCTTGCCGAAGAACCAGAGCATCGGCCACCAACCGGAGTTGGCGCCCTCCCACAGCGTGATCGGCCACGGCGCCCGCCAGCCACCGAGGAACAGCGTGGTGGTGACCGCGGACATGGTCACCATCGCGACGTACTCGCTGAGCATGAAGAGCGCGAACTTCAACGAGCTGTACTCGGTCATGAAGCCGGCGACCAGCTCGGACTCGGCCTCGGGCAGGTCGAACGGCGCCCGGTTGGTCTCCCCGACGGTGGCGATGAAGAAGATGACGAAGCTGGGCAGCAGCAGGATCGCGTACCAGCCCGGAGCCGGGATCTCGGTGCCGAAGATGGTCAGCCGCGTCGCGTCGCCCTGTGCGGCCACGATCCCGCTGGTGCTCATCGTGCCGGCGGTCATGAAGACCGCCACGATGCTCAGCCCCATCGCGACCTCGTACGAGATCATCTGAGCGCTCGACCGCAGACCGCCGAGCAGCGGGTAGGTCGAGCCGGAGGCCCACCCGCCCAGCACGATGCCGTAGACGCCCATGGAGGAGCAGGCCAACAGCAGGAGCACGGCCACCGGTACGTCGGTGACCTGCAACGGCGTGTGGTGGCCGAAGATGCTCACCATCGGACCGAACGGCACCACCGACAGGGCGGTGACCGCGCAGATCACCGAGATCGTCGGGGCGAAGAAGTAGACGACCTTGTCGGCCGCCTTCGGCAGGATGTCCTCCTTGAAGGCCATCTTCAGGCCGTCGGCGAGGGTCTGCAGCAGGCCCAGCGGGCCGACCTGGTTGGGGCCGGGCCGCACCTGCATGTAACCGACCACGCGCCGTTCGAACCAGACACCGAGCAGGGTGGCCAGCAGACCGAAGGCGAACGCGAAGACAATCTTGCCGAGAACCAGCCACCACGGGTCCCGACCGAAGTCGGCAAGCGTCGGGTCCTGAGCCAGGACGATAGAGTTCACTGGTTACCCCCAGAACTGAGGATGGTCTCGTCGGCCGCCACGCGGCCGGCCGGGATGGCCGTACTCGGTGCGGGGACGGAGATCCGGACGACCGTCCCGGACGCCGCACCTAGGCTGCGTCGCACGGTCGAACCGGGTGAGTTCGTCGGCAGCCAGACCACGCCGTCCGGCATCTCGGTGATCTCTGCCGGCAGAGTCAGGGCGCCCCGGTCGGTGCCGACCGTGACCGCGTCACCGTCGGCGACGCCGAGCGCCTCGGCGGTGCCCTTGCCCAGCCGGACCACCGGCGGACGGGCGGTACCGGCGAGGTTCTCGTCGCCCTCGGTCAGCGTGCCGTTGTCGACGAGCTGGTGCCAGGTGGCGAGCACGGCCTCCCCCGCACCCGCGTGCGGCACGGTGGCCGGAGACACCGACGGCGCGGTCGGCCGGGACATCCGCGTGGCCGGCAGCGAGCCCAGCTCGCGACGGACACTCGGCACGTCGGCGGTGCCGAGGCGGACGTCCAGGAGCGCGGCGAGCGCGTCGAGCACCCGCCCGTCGGTCATCGCGGCGGTGTTCAGCACCGCCTCGAAGGGACGCAGCCGGCCCTCCCAGTCCAGGAAGCTGCCGGCCTTCTCGACCACCGGGGCCACCGGCAGCACCACGTCGGCACGGCGGGTCACCGCGCTGGTCCGCAGTTCCAGGCTCACCAGGAACGGCACCGCGTCCAGAGCGGCCTCGGCCAGTCGAGGGTCGGCGAGGTCCGCCGGGTCGACACCGCCGACCACCAGCGCGCCGAGTTGCCCGTTGGCCGCCGCCGCGAGGATGCCGTCGGTGTCCCGACCAGCCTGGCTGGGAATCACCCCGGCCGGGATGTCCCACGCCTCGCCCAGCTCGGCCCGCGCGGCCGGCTCGGTGACCAGACGGCCACCGGGGAGCAGGTTGGGCAGGCAGCCCGCGTCGACCGCGCCGCGGTCACCCGCGCGCCGCGGCACCCAGGCCAACTTCGCGCCGGTACGCCGGGCCACGTCCGCCGCCGCGGAGAGCCCGCCCGGCACGGTGGCCAGCCGCTCGCCCACGATGAGGATCGCGCCGGGCGCGCTGAGCGCCTCGCTGACCGTGGCGTGCTCGGCGAGCACGCTGGCCTCCTCGCCCGGCACGACCCGGGCCAGCTTGGCGCCGAGCTTCTCCAGGCCGCGGGTGGCGAACGGCGCCAGCGCGTACACCGTCAGGGTCTTCTTCAGGTACGCCTTGCGCAGCCGCAGGAAGAGGATCGGGCACTCCTCCTCCGGCTCCAGGCCCACCAGCACCACCGCCGGCGCGTTCTCCACGTCGGTGTAGGTGACATCGGTGACCCCGGCGACCGAGCTGGCCAGGAAGTCGGCCTCCTCGCGGGAGACCGGCCGGGCCCGGAAGTCGATGTCGTTGGTGTTCAGCGCGACGCGGGCGAACTTCGCGTACGCGTAGGCGTCCTCGACGGTCAGTCGACCGCCGGTCAGCACGGCCGTGCCCTGGCCACCCTCGCGGGCCGCGTGCAGCCCCTCGGCGGCCCGGGTCAGCGCCTCACTCCAGGAGGCCTCCCGCAGCTCACCGGTGCGCTCGTCACGGACCAGCGGGTTGGTGAGGCGGTCGGCGGCCCGGGTGTACTGGAAGCCCCACCGGCCCTTGTCGCAGTTCCACTCCTCGTTGACCGCCGGCTCGTCACCGGCGAGCCGGCGCAGCACCTTGCCGCGCCGCCAGTCGGTGCGCTGCCCGCAGCCGGCCGAGCAGTGCTCGCAGACGCTCGGGCTGGAGACCAGGTCGAACGGGCGGGCCCGGAAACGGTACTGGGCGCCGGTCAGCGCACCCACCGGGCAGATCTGCACGGTGTTGCCGGAGAAGTAGGAGTTGAACGGCACGTCCCCATCGTTGCCCTCTTCGCCATACGCGTCGTCCCGGTAGATGTTGATCTCTTCGGCGGACGACCGGCCCATCAGGTCGATGAACTTGTCGCCGGCGATCTCCTCGGAGAACCGGGTGCAGCGCTGGCAGAGCACGCAGCGCTCGCGGTCCAGCAGCACCTGGCTGCTGATCGCCATCGGCTTCTCGTACTCCCGCTTGTGCTCGTGGAAGCGCGAGTCGGTGCGGCCGGTGGACATCGCCTGGTTCTGCAGCGGGCACTCGCCGCCCTTGTCACACATCGGGCAGTCCAGCGGGTGGTTGAGCAGCAGCAGCTCCATCACCCCCTCCTGCGCCTTCTGGGCGACCGGGGAGGTGAGCTGGGTCCGTACGACCATGCCGTCGGCGACGGTCTGGGTGCAGGAGGCGACCGGCTTGCGCTGCCCCTCCACCTCGACCAGGCACTGCCGGCACGCGCCAGCCGGGGCCAGCAGCGGGTGATCGCAGAACCGGGGGATCTCGGTGCCCATCTGCTCGGCGACCCGGATCAGCAGCGCCCCCTTGGGAGCGGTGACCTCGACGCCGTCGATGGTGAGGGTGACGGTCTCGGTCTGCTTGGCTACGTCGGTCATCAGTGCGCCCCTACCAGGGTCTTCTCCGACAGCATCGGAGCTTTACGACCCTCGATGTAGTCGAGGTAGTCCTGCTTGAAGTACTTCAGCGACGAGGTCACCGAGCTGGTCGCGCCGTCACCCAGGCCGCAGAACGAGCGGCCGAGGATGTTGTCGCAGGTGTCCAGCAGGGTGTCCAGGTCCTCGTGGGTGCCCTGGCCGGAGAGGATCCGCCGGTAGACCCGGACCATCCAGTAGTTGCCCTCGCGGCACGGGGTGCACTTGCCGCACGACTCGTGGTGGTAGAACTCCAGCCACCGGTACGTCGCGTAGACCGGGCAGTCCTGGTCGGAGAAGATCTGCGTGGCCGTGGTGCCCAGGATCGAGCCGGCCGCCGCCACACCCTCGAAGTCCAGCGGTACGTCCAGGTGCTCGGCCGCGAGCAGCGGGGTCGACGATCCACCGGGCGTCCAGAACCGCAGGTTGTGACCGGGCTGCATGCCGCCGGCCAGTTCCAGCAGCTCGCGCAGCGTGACGCCCATCGAGCACTCGTACTGACCCGGGTTGACGATCCGCCCGGAGAGCGAGTATATCATCGGCCCGGAGGACTTCTCGGTGCCCATGGACTTCCACCAGTCGGCCCCACCGAGCACGATCGGCGGCACGCTGGCGATGGTGCCGACGTTGTTCACCACCGTCGGGCTCGCGTACAGGCCGTGGGTCGCCGGGAACGGCGGGCGCAGCCGGGGCTGCCCCCGGAACCCCTCCAGCGAGTCGAGCAGCGCCGTCTCCTCGCCGCAGATGTACGCCCCGGCGCCGGAGTGCACCACCAGCTCCAGGTCGTAGCCGCTGCGCAGGATGTTGCGGCCGAGGTAGCCCTTGTCGTACGCCTCCTGGACGGCGTTGCGCAACCGCCGGGCGGCGTGCACGGCCTCACCCCGGATGTAGATGTAGGCGCGGCTGGCCCGGATCGCGTACGACGCGATGATCACGCCCTCGACCAGCGCGTGCGGGTCGTGGGTCATGAGCGGCAGGTCCTTGCACGTGCCCGGCTCGCCCTCGTCGGCGTTGACCACCAGGTAGTGCGGCTTGCCGTCGCCCTGCGGGATGAAGCCCCACTTGAGACCGGTGGGGAAGCCGGCGCCGCCACGACCACGCAGACCGGAATCCTTGATGAGCTGGATCAGGTCGTCCGGGTGGGCCTTGAGGGCCTTGCGCAGCGCGGCATAGCCGTCGAGCTGCTCGTACGTGCCGATCTGCCAGGCGTCCGGCGACAGCCAGCGCTTGGTCAGCACCGGCGTCAGCTTGGCCAGCGTCTCCGGGCGGGGAGTGGTCACTTCTGGGCCCCCGTTTCGCTCGCGGCGGCGGGGTTCGTGCCATCCGCGTCCGCCGACGCTTCGGTGAGGTTGCGCTCCTGCGCGCCGGTCGAGTCACCGGCGGGCTTGCCGTCGCCGGCCGGAGCGTTGGCCGCCGTGCCGGCGGCCTCGGCGGCCTGCGCGTCGCGCGGGGCCGGCGGCGACGTCTCCGCCGGCATCTTCGTGCCGGGCGCGTCCGGCACGGCCGTCTGCGCGTCGGGCTGCCGGGTCTCGGCGGTACGCACCTGCGGCGACTTGTCGTCGGGTGCCTTGACGTCCGGCGCGGTGCTGCCGGTGGCCGCCTCGGGCCTGGTGGTCTCGACGGCCGTCGGCTCGGCCGCGCCGGTCGTCCCCGTCGGCGCGGACGCCCCGTCGCCACCCTTGACCGGGGCCGCGGTGGCCTCGGCGGGCGCCGGCTTGGCGGCCTCGGCATCGGCCTTCGCCCGGTCCGCGTCGGCCTTGGCCTTCGCCGCCGCCTTGTCGGCCTCGGCCTTGCTCCGGATCGGGGTGTTCGGGTCGAAGCCCGGCACCGAGACGCCGTGCTCCTGTGCCAGCCGCAGACCCCGCAGGGTCGGCTCACCCGGCCCGCCGTCGGCAACCGCGCCCTCGCGCTCGTCGGCGAAACCGGCGAGCTGGACAGCCATCTCCTTCAGCGTGCACAACCGCGCGCCGCGCGTCGGCATCGGCCGGCCGCCCGCGCGCAGGTCGTCGACCACACCGACCGCGGTGGACGGGTCCACGCCGTCGAAGAAGTCGTAGTTGACGGTCATCACCGGGCCGTAGTCACAGGCCGCCAGGCACTCGGCGTGCTCCAGCGTGATGGTGCCGTCGGTGGTCGTCTCGTCGTGCCCGACGCCCAGGTGCTCGGCGAGGGTGTCGTAGACCTCCTGGCCGCCCAGCACGTTGCACATCGTGTTGGTGCAGACGCTGACCAGGAAGTCGCCGGTGGGCTTGCGCTTGTACATGGTGTAGAAGGTGGCCACCGCCCCGACCTGGGCCTTGTTCAGCCCCAGCACCTCGGCGCAGAACGTCACCCCGGCCGGGGAGACGTACCCCTCCTCGGCCTGGACCAGGTGCAGCAGCGGCAGCAGCGCCGAGCGGGACCGGTCCGCCGGATAGCGGGCGATGATCTCGCGCGCCCGCTCCCGCGTCTCTTCGGTGAAGACGTTCATCGGTCACACCCACCCATCACGGGATCCAGCGAGGCGCCGCCGGCGATCACGTCGGCGATCAGGCCGCCCTCGGCCATCGCCGGGAGGGCCTGGAGGTTGACGAAGCTCGGCTCCCGGTAGTGCACCCGGTACGGCCGGGTGCCACCGTCGGAGACGGCGTGCACGCCCAGCTCGCCGCGCGGCGACTCGATGCCGACGTACACCTGGCCGGGCGGAACCCGGAAGCCCTCGGTGACCAGCTTGAAGTGGTGGATCAGCGATTCCATCGACTGACCCATGATCTTCGCGACGTGCTCCAGCGAGTTACCCATGCCGTCGACGCCGATGGCGAGCTGCGCGGGCCACGCGATCTTGCGGTCGGCGACCATCACCGGGCCCGGCCGCAGCCGGTCCAACGCCTGCTCGACAAGCTTCATCGACTCGCGGATCTCGGCGAGCCGGACCTGGTACCGGCCCCACACGTCACCGTCGGGGTGGGTCGGCACGTCGAACTCGTACGTCTCGTAGCCGCAGTACGGCATGGTCTTGCGCAGGTCCCAGGCGAGCCCCGCCGAGCGCAGGACCGGACCGGTGATGCCGAGAGCCACGCAGCCGGTGACGTCCAGCACCGCGACGCCCTTCGTCCGCTCGGTCCAGATCGGCTGGCCGGAGAGCAGGTCCTCGTACTCCTTGAGCTTCTTCGGCATCATCTTCAGGAAGTCACGGATCTTGCGGACCGCGTCGTCCGGAACGTCCTGCGCCACACCGCCCGGACGGACGTACGCGTGGTTCATCCGCAGGCCGGTGATGGTCTCGAAGATGTCGAGGATGTACTCCCGCTCGCGGAAGCCGTACAACATGATCGAGATCGCGCCCAGCTCCATGCCGGTGGTGGCCAGCCAGACCAGGTGCGACGAGATCCGGTTGAGCTCCATCATCAGCACGCGGATGGTGGTGGCCCGCTCGGTGACGTCCTCGGTGATGCCGAGCAGCTTCTCCACGGCCAGCGCGTAAGCGGTCTCGTTGAAGATCGGGGCGAGGTAGTCCATCCGCGTCACGAACGTCGAACCCTGTACCCAGTTGCGGTACTCGAGGTTCTTCTCGATGCCCGTATGCAGATAGCCGACGACCGAGCGGGCCTCGCGGACCGTCTCGCCCTCCAGCTCGAGGACCAGTCGCAGCACCCCGTGGGTCGACGGGTGCTGTGGACCCATGTTGACCACGATGCGCTCGTCGTTGATCGGGTCGGTGCCCGACACGACCGTGTCCCAGTCCCCACCGGTGACGGTGAAGACCCTGCCCTCGGTGGTCTCGCGTTCGGTCGCGTAGTTCGACGTGGTCACTGGTAGGACCTCCTACGGTCCGGCGGTGGAATTTCCGCACCCTTGTACTCGACGGGCACACCACCGAGCGGGTAGTCCTTGCGCTGCGGGTGGCCCTCCCAGTCGTCCGGCATGAGGATCCGGGTCAGGTTGGGGTGGCCGTCGAAGACGATGCCGAACATGTCGTACGCCTCCCGCTCCTGCCAGTCGGCCGTCGGGTAGATGGCCGTGACGCTGGGCAGGTGCGGAGAATCGACCGGGACCGCGGCTTCCAGCCGGACCCGACGCCGGTACGTCATCGAGGTGAGCAGGTAGACCACGTGCAGCCGGCGCTCGTCGGCGCCGAGGTAGTCCACCCCGGACACCGAGGAGCACAGCTCGAACCGCAGCGCCATGTCGTCGCGCAGCACCTGGCAGACCTCGGCGATCCGCTCCGGGCGTACGTGCAGGGTCAGCTCACCCCGGTCGACGACGACCTTCTCGATCGCGTCGCCAAAGGCGGGGTACGCCTCTTCCAGCGCGTCGCGGACCTCGTCGAAGTACCCGCCGTACGGCCGGGCGGCCTCCTCGATCGGCTGGCGCGGGCGGACCAGGCCGCCGTAGCCGGACACGTCGCCGGTGCCCTGGTTGCCGAACATTCCGCGACCCGCCGGGCTGGCCGTCGGGTACTCGGCTCCGGCGGTGCTGCTCGCGCCGGGCGGCGTCACCGGCACCGGCACCCCGCCGTCGTTGGTCTTGTCCGTGGGAGACGTCATTTCGGGCCTGCCTGCGGGTGGAGATGGTTCTGGGCGTTCATCCAGTTCTCAATCCGCAACTGCTCCTCGCGCCCCTCGCGGACCGCCCGGGTCCACTCGGCACGCCGGGCCTTGTCGCTGCGGTAGGAGGACGGCATCGAGCCGTACGGCACGACGGGAACGTCGCCGCGCTCCTGGCGGGCCGCCAGCATCTTGCGGCCGTTCGGGCCCAGCGGCTCGTACATGATCTTCTCGCGGAGCTTGAGGATCGCGTCGATGAGCATCTCCGGCCGGGGCGGGCAGCCGGGCAGGTACATGTCGACCGGCACCACGTGGTCGACGCCCTGCACGATGGCGTAGTTGTTGAACATGCCGCCGCTGCTGGCGCAGACACCCATGGAGAGCACCCAGCGGGGCTCGGCCATCTGGTCGTAGATCTGGCGCAGCACCGGCGCCATCTTCTGGCTGACCCGGCCCGCCACGATCATGAGATCGGCCTGCCGGGGCGAGGCCCGGAAGACCTCCATGCCCCAACGGCCCATGTCGTAGTGCGGACCACCGGCGGCCATCATCTCGATGGCGCAGCAGGCCAGGCCGAAGGTCGCGCCCCACACGGACGACTTCCGGGACCAGTTGACCAGCTTCTCCACCGAGGTGAGCAGGACGCCGGCGGGGAGCTTCTCCTCGATGCCCATCTGACGTTCCTTCCTCAGTCCCAGTCCAGGCCGCCGCGACGCCACACGTAGGCGTACGCAACGAAGACCGCGACGATGAACAGGACCATCTCCACGAAGCCGAAGATCGGCAGGGCGTCGAACGAGACCGCCCAGGGGTAGAGGAAGATGATCTCGATGTCGAAGACGATGAAGAGCATCGCCGTCAGGTAGAACTTGATCGGGAACCGCCCACCGCCGACCGGCTGGGGGCTGGGCTCGATGCCGCACTCGTACGCCTCGAGTTTGGCCTTGTTGTAACGACGGGGACCGGCGAAGCGGGCGGCGCCGACGGAGAACAGCGAGAACGCCGCGGCGAGGGCGAACAGCCCGATGATCGGTGCGTAAGGCGAGAGCGTCATCGTTTTCTCCTGCTCGTCCTTCCCTGCCGTCAGTGCTTGACGAAAATCACACTATTCACGTCCCTCGCCGTGCCTGCCGGCGGGGGTCGATCTTTGTCGACGCCGGGGCTGTGACCAGCACCGATGCCGTCCTGTCTAGACCGCTGGCGCGGCCTTCGTCAGCGCATTGATGACCCGGTCCATCGCGTCCCCACCTCGGGGGTCGGTCAGATTGGCCAGCAACTTGAGCACGAATCGCATCAGCGTCGGATGGGGCATGCCGTGTTTGGTGGCGATCCGCATGATCTCCGGACGGCCGATCAGTTTCACGAAGATGCCGCCGAGGCGGTAGTAGCCACCGAGGCGGGCCTTCAGCTCGTTCGGGTACGCCAGTAGCGCCCGCTCCCGCTCCGGACCGGCCGGACGCGCGAGGGCCTGCACCGCCACCTCGGCGGCCAGCTCGCCGGACTCCATGGCGTACGCGATGCCCTCACCGTTGAACGGGTTGACCATGCCGCCGGAGTCGCCGACCAGCAGAACCCCGCGGGTGTAGTGCGGCACCCGGTTGAAGCCCATCGGCAGCGCGGCGCCGAGGATCGGGCCGTCCGCGTTGGTCTCGTCGGTCATGCCCCACTCGGCCGGCGTGTTGGCCAGCCAGTCGGTGAGCAGCCGGCGGTAGTTGGTCTTGCCGAACGCGGACGACGAGTTGAGCACGCCGAGGCCGACGTTCACCCGACCGTCACCGAGCCCGAAGATCCAGCCGTACCCGGGTAGCAGGTTGTCGCCGCTGTCCTTGCTGCGCAGCTCCAGCCACGACTCCAGGTAGTCGTCGTCGTGCTTGGCCGGGGAGTGGTAGTAGCGGCGGACGGCCACACCGATCGGCCGGTCCTCCCGCTTGGTGAGCCCGAGCGCGAGCGGGAACCGACCGGAGACCCCGTCGGCGGCCACGACCAGCGGTGCGTGGAAGGTGGCGGGCTCCTTGCCGGGGCCCACCTCGGCCTCGACGCCGGTCACCCGACCGTCCTCGTCGAGCACCGGGCCCAGCACGTTGACGTTGGTGCGCAGTTTGGCGCCGGCCGCGACCGCGCGCTGGGCGAGCAGGTCGTCGAAGTCGAGGCGGGTGCGGACCAGGCCGTAGTTGGGGAAGCTGGCCAGCTCGGGCCAGTCCAGTTCCAGCCGTACGCCGCCGCCGATCACCCGCAGGCCCTTGTTGTGCAGCCAGCCAGCCTCGGGCGAGGTGTCCACGCCCATCCGGATGAGCTGACGCACCGCACGCGGGGTCAGTCCGTCGCCGCAGACCTTCTCCCGGGGGAACTCGGTCTTCTCCAACACCAGGACCCGTACGCCGTGCCGAGCCAGGTGGTACGCAGTCGCCGATCCACCGGGACCGGCGCCGACGACGATGACATCGGCGTCATGTTCCACCGCGGTCATTCGCGCCTCCTCCCGCACGCTCGTGAAATGCTTCACAAGCCAGACGGGACGAGTGTATGACCGGCGTCATACCAGCGCAGGATCAGGGGTACCTAACTCGCCGATGTGACAGCCGGCGACCGTCCACAGCGGGCGGGTGTCAGGCCGGGCTGGGCGCTTCCAGGCCGGCGTCGACCCGGATCGTCTCCGGTAGGTGCTCCCGCAGCGCGCCGCCCGCCGCCCGGTCCAGCGCGGCCAGCACCTCGGCGACCACCTGGCGGACGTCCGCCGGATCAGCGCCCGCCAACGCGCGCAACTGCGCGATGAGTTCGGCCGCGTCGTCGTCGGTGGCGGCCACCGGGCTCGCCGGGTCTGCTCCGGTCATGCCGACGAGCGTACGGGGCAAAGTGGACTAAAGCCGGATTTTTCTGAAACGCGGGGATGCCTCGCGTGCTACCCGCAGGGCACCTCGCCCGCTACTCGCGGACGCCCCGGTGCAGCGCCACCACGCCGCCGGTCAGGTTGCGCCACGCCACCCGACCCCACCCGGCCGCGGCCACCCGCCCGGCCAACGCCGCCTGGTCCGGCCAGGCCCGGACCGACTCGGCCAGGTAGACGTACGCGTCGGGGTTGCTGGAAACCGCGCGGGCGACCACCGGCAGCGAGCGCATCAGGTACGACAGGTAGACCGTCCGGAAGACCGGGTTCACCGGGGTGCTGAACTCGCAGACCACCAGCCGGCCACCCGGCCGGGTCACCCGCGCCAACTCACGCAGCGCCGCGTCGGTGTCGTTGACGTTGCGCAGCGCGAACGAGATGGTCACCGCGTCGAAGCTCGCGTCGGCGAACGGCAGGCGCAGCGCGTCGCCGGCCAGCAGCGGCACCTCGGGCCGGACCCGCTTGCCGACCTGCAACATGCCCAGCGACAGGTCCGCCCCCACCGCGTACGCCCCGGACTGGGCCAGCTCCCGGGTCGACACACCGGTGCCAGCCCCCACGTCCAGCACGCGCTCGCCCGGACGCAGGCCGAGAGCCGCGCGGGTGGCCCGCCGCCAGGAGCGGTCCTGGCCGAAGGCGAGCACGGTGTTGGTCAGGTCGTAACGCTCGGCCACGCCGTCGAACATCGCGGCGACCTCGTGCGGTTGCTTGTCGAGACTGGCGCGCTGGCCCTGCGGGTTACGGCTCACCCCGTCCACTCTGCCAGCCGCGCGCGAGCCGTCGGCCGCTGGGTCCGCGTACCCCGGGCGCCCGATGTCGTCGATACGCGGAAGGGCGGGGTGGTCACCCACCCCGCCCTTTCGTCGCGCCTCGTGTCAGTCGGTCGACGTCTCGTCGCCGGGGGCCACCACGACGACCCTGCGGCGGCGGGACAGCACCAGCAGCGCCCCACCCACGAGCAGGATCAGAGCACCGATGCCGCCGATCACGCCGACCTGCACACCGGTCACCGGAAGCCCGCCACCGCCGGAGCCACCGCCGCCGGCAGTCGGCGACGTGGACGTGCCCGGCGTCGTCGTACCACCCGGCGTCGGAGTCGCCGTCGGGGTGGGCGTGACGGTCGGCGTCGGGGTCGGGGTGGGCTGCGCGCTGAGGTCGACGAACACGTCGAACTGCGCGGTGTTGTCCACCTCGTCGGTCTCGGTGAACGCCCGACGCTGCGCGCCGGAGGCGACCCTCGGCTCCTCCTCGGCGCTCCCCTGGGCGGCGTCGAGACCGGCGGCCCAGACGAACCCGGGCCGGAGCACCGGCTCGGTGACGTCCGCGCCGACCTTCACCCGCACGTCGGCCGTGTAGAACTGCCCCGGCTTCAGCACCACGCCGGTGTCCTCGCAGTATGCGTTCGCGAAGCCACCCAGCGGCTGCTCGACACAGCCCTCCGGCAGCTCGGCGAAGGTGACGCCCGCCGGCAGGGTGATCCCGTACGCCACGCCGGTCGCCTTGCGGCTGCCGTCGTTGTAGACCGCCCAGTCCAGGGGCGCGGTCCCGCCCGCCTTGACGGGCTTCAGGCCGGTCTCGCCCGCCTCGTCGCCGTCCACCGCCACGTCGGCGTAGACGTCCTGCACCCAGGTCGTCAGGTCGTAACCCGGCTTGGCGACGGTGATGTCGTGCCGCACCTTGTTGTCGCGCGGGTTGGGGTCGGAGGTGGCCGAGCTGATGCTGACCACCAGCGTGCCTGCGTCGCCGCGACCGCCGGTCGAGAAGATCGGGATGCCGAAGTCCTCGGTGGTGCCGGCGGCCAGATCGCCGAGCAGGCAGGTGAAGGTGGTGCCGGTGACGTCGCACCCGTCCGGGACGAGCACGCCGACCTTGCGGTTCTTCAGGCCCTTCGTCTCGACGGTGACCCGGATGTCCTTGGCGTCGACGGTGCTCCGGGTGTTGTCGACCTGAAACTTGAACGGCTTGGCCTTGGCCGCCTTGACGCCCTTTGCCAGCTCGTAGCTGAGCGGCGTCAGGGCCAGGTCGGCCTGGTCGGCGGCCTGCGCCGGGGCGGCCACGGTGGCCACGCCACCGGCCGCGAGCAGGGCCACGACGCCGGCACGCACCAGGGCCGAGCGGTGGAACGCTGTCATCAGTCCCCCGGGGGGTAGGGAAGAAAATAGGAACGGTTGCGCCGAACGAGCGGACGTTATCCGAGGTCGATGTCCCACGCCAGCGCGTCGGGCGGTTTTCAACCGTCCGGACTGGACCCGGCACACGGTACGGGCGGGATGGTCACCCATCCCGCCCGTACCGCTGTGCGTTATGTGAACGACCCTCATGGGTCGATGGAGGACTACCTCGGACGACGGCCGCACGCTATCCGCCGGCGATCATCTCCACCACCCCCGCAGAGGGCCGTATGCCGCCTCGGGCACCGGGAAGACCCGTACCGCCGACCACTGCCGCGCGGAAGCACGACCCCCAGGTCAGCCGAACGGCCGGGCCACGTCGAGCCTCAGTTGACCTCGACCAGCGGCAGCGACCGGCCCGCGCCGCCGCCCGGCAGCGCGATCGAGGAGAAGTGCGAGACCACCCGCTCGTCGGTCGGATCGTCGGCCGGCGTGTGGTGCACCGCCAACCGGTTGTAGAGGGTGTCGCGCTGGGCCGGAATCCGGTCGGCAGAGCGGATCATGCCGATCAGCTCGTGCAGGTTGGAGCGGTGCCGGGCGCCGGCGGAGGAGATCACGTTCTCCTCCAGCATGATCGAGCCGAGGTCGTCCACGCCCATGTGCAGGGCGAGCTGCCCGACGTCCTTGCCGGTGGTCAACCAGGACGCCTGCAGGTGCGGCACGGTCTCGAAGAAGAGCCGGGCCACCGCGACCAACCGCAGGTATTCCAGGGTCGTCGCCTGCGTACGGCCCTTGAGGTGGTTGTTCTCCGGCTGGTACGTCCACGGGATGAACGACCGGAACCCGCCCGTACGGTCCTGCACGTCGCGGATCATCCGCAGGTGCTCGATCCGCTCGGCGTGCGTCTCGCCGGTGCCCATCATCATGGTGGCGGTCGACTCGACGCCCTGTCGGTGGGCCAGCTCCATGACCTCCAACCAACGCTCACCGGACTCCTTGAGCGGGGCGATGGCCTTGCGCGGACGCTCGGGCAGCATCTCCGCACCGGCGCCGGCGATCGAGTCGAGGCCGGCGGCCTTGATGCGGGCGATGGCCTCGTCCAGGCTCACGCCGGAGACCTTGGCCATGTGCAGGATCTCGCTCGGCCCGATCGAGTGGATGACCAGCTGCGGGTACGCCTGCTTGACGGAGGAGAACAGCTCCTCGTAGTACTCGACGCCGTAGTCCGGGTGGTGCCCGCCCTGGAGCATCACCTGGGTCGCGCCCAGCTCGACCGCCTCGCCGCAGCGGCGCAGGATCTCCTCCGTGGGGTGCGTCCATCCCTCGGAGTGCTTCGGCGCCCGATAGAACGCGCAGAACTTGCACGCCGTCACACAGACGTTCGTGTAGTTGATGTTGCGATCGATCAGGTAGGTGACGACGTTGTCCGGATAGCGCCGCCGGCGCACCGCGTCCGCCGCCTCGCCCAACGCGTGGAAGGGCGCCTCGGTGTAGAGCAGCAGCGCCTCCTCGGGCGTGATCCGCCCGCCGTCCGCACCACGCTGCAGGATGTCGTCGATCTCCCGGCTCACCGTCACACCATCGAGCCTACGTCGCACAGGGTCGATCCCGCCGAACCGGGGATGGTGGTGTGACCTCTGCGGTGCACAACACATCCCCAAGATCAAAACAAAATGTTCGTCGCTCATTGACAACTCATGATATGAAAACGAAAATCTTGTTCGGTCCATGATGTGAGGGGGCGAGACATGAGCGAAGCCGACACCGCTCCGGGTATCGCGGCCCGATGCAGGGCCGACGGCGGGCTAACGGAAGCAACCCTCGGCGAGTTACGGGATGAATTGGGGTACCGCAAGCTCGGCCGATGGGTACTGGCCGAGATCGGCGAGACGCTCAGGGCGACCGGTCTCGGCTTTTTCCCACCGCAGCGACTCGACGCTGAGCACAACACCGAGCCACGTCAGTGGCAGACAGTCTGGATCTATGTTCGGGACGGTGGGCCGAGAGCTCGGGTGTTGGACGCGGTTCTCCAGCCTGACGACTGCGACGTTCGAGCGGAGCTGAACACCATCGGTACCGAAAATCTGGCCGCGTTGACGCCTCAACAGAGACTCGATCGAATCCGGGACATCGTCACCGCCTGACCAAGTTCCCCCGATACACAGGAAGGTCCACGCTCCATGGACGCGCACGTCTTCGTGGACGAGACAAAGGAGCGAGGACTTCTCGTCGCGGCCGCCGTCGTGCTCCCGGCGGACGTGGGCACAGCCCGACGCTCCATCCGCGACCTGATCCTTCCCGGACAGCGCCGTATCCACTTCCACAAGGAGAAGGACGACAGGCGCCGGCAGATCATCGCGGCTGTCGCCACCCTGCCCACCCATGCCGTGATTTTCGATGCGAGGCGTCACCGCAACGCCCGAGCGGCCCGAGACGCGTGCCTCGTCGAACTCGTGGAGCACGCGGCGAAGATCAACGCGGCTCGTCTGGTTCTCGAACGGGACGACTCGACATTCCAGGCCGACCAACGCCTGCTCTTCGAACAGGTAAGGCGAACGGGAGTGTCGGGCACGCTCCGTTACGATCAATTGAGAGCCCACGAGGAGTGCCTGCTGGCGATACCCGACGCGCCGGCCTGGTGCTGGGCGAAGGGTGGGCGATGGAAGACGTCCGTGCAGCGTGTCGTCAAGGAGTCGCGGCAGGTGTGACGGACCTCAGGAAGCGCGAAACCCGGCTCACCCACCGTCCGGAAGGCTGCCGGGTCCACTTCCACGGAGCTAGTGCCCCGGGCAATCGCAGAATATCTCCGCCCGTACCTCGCGGGCAAGGATACGGCCGTGTCACTCCCTCCAGCCTTGACCGTCAGGCGTCGTAGTCGACCGTGAGTTTGTCGGTTGTCGGGCTGGACTGGCAGGTGAGGACGTAACCGGCGGCCAGCTCGTCGGGCTCCAACGCGTAGTTGCGGGCCATCGTGACCGAACCGTCGACGACCTTCGCCTTGCAGGTCGAGCAGACACCGCCCTTGCAGGCGTACGGCAGCTCGCCGCGCACCTTCAGCGCGGCGTCCAGCACCCGCTCCTCGCGGCCCATCGTGAAGCTCGACGACCGGCCGTCCAGCACGATGGTGACGTCCGTGCCAATGCCCGGCTGCTCGCTGGGGCGCGTCACCGGCTCCGGCGGCGCGTCGACGTGGAACAGCTCGGTGTGCACCGCGGATTCCGGCAGACCGCGCGCGGCCAGCACCTCCCGGGCGTCGACCACCATGGCGTACGGGCCGCAGAGGAACCACTCCTCGATGACCTCGCCGGGCACGATGGAGCCCAGCAGGCGCGCGAGCCGTTCGGCGTCGATCCGCCCGGAGAGCAGCGGCGATTCGCCCTGCTCCCGGGACAGCACGTGCACCAGGTGCAGCCGGGAAGGGTAGCGGTCCTTCAGGTCGGCCAACTCCTCGGCGAACATCACCGTGTTCGCCGTGCGGTTGCCGTACACCAGGGTGAAAGTGCTGGCCGGTTCGACGGCCAGGGCCGTCGCGACCAGCCCGAGCACCGGGGTGATGCCGGAGCCGGCGACGACCGCGCCGTAGTGGCGGGCCCGGTCCGGCGCGAACGCCGTGGTGAAGGTGCCCAGCGGCGGCAGCACCTCGACCGTGTCGCCGCCGCGCAGCGCGCCGCAGGCGAAGGCCGAGAAGGCGCCGCCGGGAACCTCCCGCACCCCGATCCGCAGCCGGCCGCGCCGGGCCAGATCATCGGGGGTGGAGCAGATCGAGTACGACCGGCGCACGTCCTCGCCGTCGTCGGTCACCCGCCGCACGGTCAGGTGCTGACCCGCGCGAAACGCGAAGGTGTCCCGCAACTCCTCGGGTACGGCGAAGGTGACCGCCACGGAGTCGTCGGTGAGGCGGTCGACGGCGGCCACCGACAGCGGGTGGAAGGCAGGTCGGCGACGGACCGGCCGGGAGATGGTGACTGTCACAGCGCCTTCAGGTGGTCGAAGGGTTCGGAGCAGGAACGGCAACGCCACAACGCCTTGCACGCGGTCGAGCCGAACCGGCTGACCTGTTCGGTCTCCGGCGAGCCGCAGAGCGGGCAGCGGACCGCGAGGGTCAGCGCGACCACGCCCGGGGCGTTCGCCGGCGCGGGCGGGGCGATCCCGGCTGAGGCGAGCTTGGCCCGACCAGCAGCGGAGATCCAGTCGGTGCTCCACGCCGGGCTGTAGACAGTCCGCACGTCGACGTCCGGATGGCCGGCCGCCGCCAGAGCACGGCGCACGTCGGCCCGGATCACGTCCATTGCGGGGCAGCCGGTGTACGTCGGGGTGATGGTGACGACGACCCGACCGGTGACCGGGTCCTGCTCGACCGCGCGCAGGATCCCCAGCTCGTCGATGGTGATCACCCGGATCTCCGGGTCCACCACGCTCGCCGCCGCCGTCCACGCGTCGGTCCCGGTCCGCTGTGCGATCGCTCCCGTGCTCACCACTGCGCCCCCGGGTGGGCGCGGTGCAGCACCTGCATCTCGGCCAGCAGGTAGGACAGGTGCTCGGTGTGCACGCCGGCCCGCCCGCCCGTGGGCGCCCAGCCGCGCTCGGGGCGGGTGAGCGTCGCCTCGGCCAGCACCGGCCCGACGACCTCGTCGAACGCCGGCCGCAGACCCTCCGGATCCACCGGCGCCGCCGGGTCCGCCGCGAACAGCTCATGGGTGTACGGCCAGACGTGGTCCACGGCCTCCTGCATCCGGCGGTGCGACTCCTCGGTGCCGTCGCCGAGCCGCTTCACCCACAGCGCGCCATGGTCCAGGTGGTACGCCGACTCCTTGCGCGCCTTCGCGCCGATGGCGGCCAGTCGTTCGTCCGAGCAACCGGCGAGCGCGGTGTAGAGCGGCACCTGGTACGCCGCCAGGAAGAACAGCTTCGCCATGGTCACCGCGAAGTCGCCGTTGGGCAGCTCGACCAGGAGCACGTTGCGGAACTCGCGGTCGTCGCGCAGGTACGCGAGCGCGTCCTCGTCCCGACCCGCCGCTTCCAGCTCACCCGCGTACGACAGCAGCAGGCGGGCCGCGCCGAGCTGGTCGAGCGCGATGTTGGCGAGCGCGATGTCCTCTTCCATCTCCGGCGCGCGGGTCGCCCACTCGGCCAGCCGCTGCGCGGCGACGAGCGCGTCGTCGCCCAGGGCGAGAGTGAAGGCGAAGGGCCCGTTCACAGGTGTGCCACCCCGTCCGGCACCTCGTAGAAGGTCGGGTGGCGGTAGACCTTGTCGGCGGCCGGGTCGAAGAAGGCGTCCTTCTCGTCCGGGCTGGACGCGGTGATCGCGCCCGCCGGCACCACCCAGATCGACACGCCCTCCTGGCGGCGCGTGTAGAGGTCGCGGGCGTTGCGCAGCGCAAGCTCGGCGTCCGGAGCGTGCAGGCTGCCGACGTGGGTGTGTGACAGGCCGCGCCGTGCCCGCACGAAGACCTCCCACAGAGGCGAGTGTTCGTTGCTCACGCGGCCACCTTCTCCCTGGTGTCGACCTGCTTGGCGGCGTACGCCGTGGCGGCCTCGCGGACCCATGCGCCGTCGTCGTGGGCGGCCCGACGGTGTGCCATCCGCTCCCGGTTGCATGGTCCGTTGCCCTTGATGACCCGCATCAGCTCGTCGTAGTCCGGCTGGCTGTAGTCGTACGCCTGCCGCTCCTCGTTCCACCGCAGGTCGTCGTCGGGGATGCGCAGCCCGAGGATCTCGGCCTGCCCGACGCACATGTCGACGAAGCGCTGGCGCAGGTCGTCGTTGGAGAAGCGCTTGATCTTCCAGGCCATGGACTGGGCGGAGTGGGTGGAGTCGCCGTCCGGCGGGCCGAACATGGCCAGCGACGGGTACCACCAGCGATCGACCGCATCCTGGGCCATGGCCTTCTGCGCCACTGTGCCGTGCGCGAGGGTGTGCAGGATCTCGTAGCCCTGGCGCTGGTGGAAGGACTCCTCCTTGCAGACCCGGATCATCGCCCGGGCGTACGGCCCGTAGGAGCACCGGCACAGCGGTACCTGGTTGACGATCGCCGCGCCGTCCACCAGCCAGCCGATCGCGCCCACGTCAGCCCAGGTCAAGGTGGGGTAGTTGAAGATCGAGCTGTACTTCTGCCGGCCGTCGAGCAGCAGCTGGACCAGTTCGTCGCGGCTGATGCCGAGGGTCTCGGCAGCGGCGTACAGGTAGAGGCCGTGGCCCGCCTCGTCCTGCACCTTGGCCAACAGGATGGCCTTGCGCTTGAGCGAGGGGGCCCGACTGATCCAGTTGCCCTCGGGCTGCATGCCGATGATCTCGGAGTGGGCGTGCTGGGCGATCTGCCGGATCAGCGTCCGGCGGTACGCCTCGGGCATCCAGTCGCGCGGTTCGATCTTCTGCTCCGCGTCGACGACCTCGGTGAAGTAGGCCGCCAGGTCCTCGTCCGGCGCCGGGCCGCCGCGGCGCTCACGAGCGGCGGCGGCCCGCAGTTCGGCCTCGGCCGCCTCGACCTCACCGAGCAGGCCCGCGCCGGGCGCGTCGTCCGGTACGTCGCCAGGGGCGGAGAAGTCGTTGCCATACATGAGGACAAGTGTTACAGCTTGCGCCCGAATGCACTAGGGGGTGTAACAGGAAACCCGAGTGACGTTCCGTCACTGATCGGCGGGTTACCGCTACCCACCGCAACCGCTACCCCTATGACGTGGCTCACCGAAAAGCTGCCAAACCTCGCAAAAGCTACCTAATGCTGGGGTTTTTTCCCGATTTCGCACGTTGCCTGGTGTCGAACTCTGGCACTCAGCCCGTCCGGACGTAGACTTCTGCCGGTCAGACGATCGGCTGCCCCCACGCCGGCTCCACCAGAGGCCACCGCCCCCGGCCTCGGCGCACGCACCGGTCGCACCGGACAACGAAGCCGGTCCCCCCGGCCCTGACATCTGGAGCTCACCCAACTCATGCGATCTCGCGTGACCATGGTGTTCGCCGTCGTGGCGGTAATGCTCGGTGGCGTCCTACTGGTCCCTGCCGCGTATGCCCGGCTCTCCACCGACAACAGCGGCGGTGGCGCTGGCGGTGGTGGCGCCGTCAATGCCGCCACACCCACCGCCACACCCACACCCGCGCCCACATCCGCAGCCGCACCCGCGCCGGCCCCGCCGCCACCCCCCACGCTGGCCGCAGGCCGCGTGTCGGTGGCCTTCAAGGGCGACTTCTTCTCGTGGTCACTGCTGGACCGGCAGAGCGGCAAGATCTCCGGATCGTCGAACATGGCCTCGACCAGCTCCACCGAATCGATGATCAAGGCGTGGATCGTCTCCGACTACCTGCGCCAGATCGGGGACCGGGAGCCGCCGCCCGCGCTGAAGGAGTCGGCCCGGCTCGCCATCGTCGACAGCAGCGACGGCGCGGCCGACAAGGTCTATGCCGCCGCAGGTGGGTCCTACAAACCGTCGAAGAGCAGCACCCCCGACCCGGTGATCCAGCGGGCGATCAAGATCTGCCGCCTGACCGACACCAAGCGCGGCAACGTCGAGCCCTACACCGGCTACTGGAGCTACACACGGATGTCCCCGCGCGACGCCGCGCGGGTTGGCGACTGCATCGCCGACGGCAAAGCCGCCGGCCCGAAATGGACCAAGTGGGTGCTGGAACAGATGAGTCAGGTCCGCGGCACCACCGCCAAGAAGGATCAGAAGCCCGGCTACGGCGGTGGGCGCTGGGGGATCATCGACGGCCTGCCCCAGTCGATCACCGCTCAGGGCCCGGTCAGCATCAAGAACGGTTGGACGCCGATAGGCAGCGACGGGAACTGGCACGTCAACTGCCTCGCGGTCAACGGCAAGTGGAGTCTCGCGGTGATGCTGCGCTACCCGGTCAAGCAAGGGCTGGACTACGGCGCGCAGGTCTGCGCCAGCGTGGCCAGTCAACTGGTCACCCCGCAACCGGGCGCCGCCCTGAAGGTGCCGCAGCAGCCGGTCGGGAAGCTCTGATGGCCGGCAACCGGCGGGCCGACCGCAACGGTGGGGGCGAGGCCTCGCCACTGCGCCTGATCGCCGTCGCGGTCATCCTCATCGGGCTGGTGCTGGTGTCACTTCGCCTGCTCCCCGGATCGCCGTTCGAATCGGCCGCCGCCGCCAAGTGGGGTGACGCCGAGGCGACGACCGGCGACCGGTCCACCGGCGCGGCCACCGACCGCAGCGCCCGTCAGCCGGCGCCACCCAGCCCCAGCCCTTCGCTGGCGCCGCTCCCGTTCCAGGCCAAGGACCTCGACCTCGACATCGAGGGCTGGTACTCCTGGAGCGTCCTCGACCGCCGGACCGGCAAGATCATCGGTTCGAAGAACATGGGCGAGACCAGCACCACCGCCTCGTTGATCAAGTCCTGGATCGTCGCCGACTACCTGCGGCGCACCGCCGAGGCCGGCCAGACACCGAGCGATGCGAAACTCGCCGACGCGAGCCTCGTCATCCGGGACAGCGACAACACCCGGGCCCAGCAGTTCTACAACTTGGTCGGCCGGGACGCCTCGATCCGGCGCCTGATCTCCACGTGCAAGCTGACCGACAGCAGCGTCGCCCCCGACAAGGGTTGGTCCCGCACCGCGCTCTCCCCGCGCGACACCGCACGGCTGGGCAACTGCATCGCCACCGGCACCGCCGCTGGACCGAAGTGGACCAAGTGGCTCCTCAACGAGATGAAGCTGGTCCGGGGCGCCGGCGACTTCGGTATCCGCAAGGCCTTCCCGGCCGCGCAGCAGAAGCAGATCGCCGTCAAGAACGGGTGGATCGACCGGACCGAGGAGCAGGAGATGCACATCAACTGCCTGGCCATCGGCGACACCTGGACGATGGGCGTGATGGTCAGGTACCCGATCAACCTGGGCTACGACTACGGCATGAAGAACTGCCAGAAGATCACCGAGGCGCTACTGCGCCCCGGCACCTGACACGGCTGCCCTTCGACGTCAGCACGCTGCTCTGTCCTTGCGGGCGGAGCAGCGTGCTTCTCTGCCCTGCGGGCCCGCAGGGACCGGGTCAGCCGGCGAAGAACTCCGGCCCGCCGTCCGGTAGCGCCGGGACCTCGCCGAGCCCGGCGACCCGCCGGGCGAACTCGCGCAACCCGGAGACCTGCCGCTCACCGAGCGAGAAGTCCAGGATCCGGAAGTACGTGGCCAGCGTCGCCGCGTCGAACGCCTCCCAGCGGGCCGCCGCCTCGGCGACCTGATCGAGCTCGGAGAGGCAGAGGTCGCGCGAGCGGAGGAATGCCTCGTGCACCTCCTTGACCAGGCCCGGGTGCGCGGCGGCGAAGTCTCGGCGGACCGCCCAGACGGCGAAGACCATCGGCAGCCCGCTCCATTCCCGCCACGCCTGTCCGAGGTCGGTCACGGTGAGGCCCCGCAACGGCGCCTCGTGGTACGCCCGCAGCGCCACGTCCCCGATCAACACCCCGGCGTCGGCCTCGAGCAACATCTGGGTCAGGTCCGGAGGGCAGCGGAAGTATTCGGGCCGTACGCCGTACCGCTCGGCGAGCAGCAACTGTGCCAGCATCACCCCGGTCCGCGAGGTCGAACCGAGTGCCACCCGAGCCCCGTCCAGCTCGGCGAGCGGTCGGGTGGAGACCATGTTGACCGAGAGCACCGGTCCGTCGCTGCCCACCGCCAGGTCCGGCAGGAGGAGCAGTTCGTCGGTGTGCTTGAGGTACTCCATCAGCGTGATGGGACCGATGTCGAGGTCGCCGGCCACCAGCGCTGCGCTCAGCCGATCCGGCGAGTCCTTGTGCAGGTCCACGTCGAGCAGGCTGCCCGAGCGCATCAGACCCCAGTAGATCGGCAGGCAGTTCAGGAACTGGATGTGCCCGACCCGCGGGCGTGCGACGCGCTCAACCATGACCCGACCGTATCCCCGGCCTCCGGATACGGCCCGGCGGGCCGGCTCGGAGTGGCCAACCCCGCATCCGCCCCACCCGATCGCGGGCGCTCCGCGATCGGATTCTCCGCAACGGAAAGTGTCGTACACCTGTTCTAGTCTCTATCCATGTTGAGGGCGTTGGCGCAGGCGGCCGGAGGCGTCGACGACTGCGCCGACGCCGCCCTGTGGGCCCTTGCCGACGACGAACTGCTCGCGTCGCTGGACGCCGCACACGTCCTGGCGCAACGCCTGGCAACCATTCAGCTCGCCCTCGTGCGCGAGCTCGACGGTCGTGGTCTCGCCGTCGCTCAGGGAGCATCGTCCACCGCGGTCTGGTTGCGGGACCGGCTTCGGCTGTCCGGGCGATCGGCCCGCCAGTTGGTCGAGCTCGCCGCCACCATCGACGCAGCGCCGCCGACGGTCCGCGCCGCTCTGCTCGACGGCAGCCTCACCGTGGAACAGGGGCGGGTGGTAGCCGAGACGATCGGGGCCCTACCCGCCGAAGCCGGTCCGGAGGTGACGGACAAGGCCACCGGTCTGCTGGTCACCTGGGCCGGCCGGTTCGACCCGACCATCCTTCGTCGCCTCGGCGAACGCGTCCTCGCGCACGTCGCGCCCGACCTCGCCGACCAGGCCGAGCTGGCCGCCCTCGACCGGGCCGCCGAGCGGGCCGAGGCTCGCCGACACGTCACGCTCTCCGAACCGAAGGACGGTCAGGTACGCCTCACCGGCAACCTCGACACCGAGACCGCGAGCCTGCTGCGCGAGGCCATCGATCCGCTCTGCGCCCCAACCGGCGAGCACGACGACCGCAGTCCCGGCCAGCGCAGAGCCGACGCACTGGGTGAGATCTGTCGGCTGACACTGCGCACCGGCCACCTGCCCGACAACGGCGGAGACCGCCCACAACTGGTCGTCACCATGTCGCTCGACGCGCTGGTCAACGGTGTGGGCGCGGGCACCCTGGAGACCGGGGCACGTCTCACGCCGGGCGCGGTCCGCCGCCTCGCCTGCGACGCCGCCGTGCTCCCGGCAGTCTTGAACGGCAACAGTCAGATCCTGGACGTCGGACGTCAACGCCGGCTCTTCACCGGTCCGCTGCGGCGCGCGTTGGTGCTACGAGACGGAGGCTGCGCCTTTCCCGGCTGCGACCGGCCACCCCGTTGGTGCGACGGCCACCATGTGCGCCACTGGGCCGACGGCGGCGCGACGACACTGGGCAACGGGGTCCTGCTCTGCGGGCATCATCACCGAGTCCTGCACCAGGACGACTGGATCGTCCGCATCGCGTCGGACGGCCAACCCGAATTCCTACCGCCCGCCTGGCTGGACCCCGCGCGCACCCCACGGCGCAACCTCTATCACCGGCGCTGCTGAGTCACGTTCCGGCGCCACGCCGACACCATCGGGTGGTCGCGTCGGTAATTCGGTGGAAGGGGTGACCGGGAAGGCGTAGTGTTGCAGCCCGCTTGACGGCCGAGGTGAGCTGCACCGGAACGGACGTCGTCGCGCCGGGCGGTCGGCCATCCGCCCCCGGAAACGCGAGCGAGCAGCAGATGTGAACGATGGGACGTCAGCATGCCCGCACCTGATCTTGACACCGACCTCGCCGCCGAACGCGCTCATCTGGTCACCTCGCGCACGGCCCTGCGCCGCATGCGGGAGCGGGCCGAAGCCCTCTTCTCCACCGGTGACCAGGTCGCCGGCGACCCCTACGCGGCGGAGATGCTCGGCCGTACCCTGGCCCGCCGGGTCGCCGAGCTGGCCGACGATCCCACCACTCCGCTGTTCTTCGGCCGCCTCGAATTCGGCGCCACCCCGCGCGACCAGGAACCGACCGGCCCGCACACAGCCGGCGCGACCACCGCCAGCGCACACACAGCCGGCGCGACCACCGCCAGCGCACACACAGCCGGCGCGACCACCGCCAGCGCGCACCCAGCCGGCGCGACCACCGCCGACAACCCCAGCAGCAGTGATCATGACGGCCGGCGGTATCACGTCGGGCGGCGGCACGTCACCGACGAGCTTGGCGAGCCGCTGGTGCTGGACTGGCGGGCACCGGTCTCCCGCTCGTTCTACCGGGCCAGTGCTCGCGACCCGCAGGGGGTCGCGGTGCGGCGGCGGTTCGGGTTCAGCAACGGGGTGTTGACCAGTTTCGAGGATGAGCGGCTGGACCGGGGCGAGGAACTGGGCACGGCCAGTCGGATCCTGACGGCCGAGATCGAGCGACCGCGCGTCGGGCCGATGCGCGACATCGTCGCCACCATCCAGCCGGAGCAGGACGAGCTGGTCCGGGCCGACCTGGCGGACTCGATCTGCGTGCAGGGGGCGCCGGGCACCGGTAAGACGGCGGTCGGCCTGCACCGGGCCGCGTACCTGCTCTACCTGCACCGGGAGCGGTTACGGCGGGCGGGCGTGCTGATCGTGGGGCCGAACCGGGCGTTCCTGTCGTACATCGCGGCGGTGCTGCCGGCCCTCGGCGAGGTCGAGGTCGAGCAGGCCACCGTGGAGGAGCTGATCTCGCGGGTGCCGGTCCGGGCGGTGGAGTCGCCGGCCGCTGCCGCGCTGAAGCACGACGCGCGGATGGCGACCGTGCTGCGCAGGGCGGTGCAGGCCCACATCGGTACGCCGACCGACTCGATCACCGTCTCCGACGGCTCGTTCCGATGGCGGATCGGGTTGGAGCCGCTGCACCGGATCGTCGAGGAGACCCGACGTGAGGGGCTGTCGTACGGCACCGGCCGGGAGCGGGTCAGGGCACGGGTGGTGAGTCTGCTGCAACGGCAGGCCGAGGCACGGCGGGCCGAGTCGCCCGGCGACGCGTGGCTGCGCCGGATGGGCCGGTGCCGGCCGGTGGTGGACTTCCTGGACGCGGTGTGGCCTGCGCTCACCCCGGAGGGGCTGGTGCACGGACTGCTCTCCGACCCGCCCCGGCTGGCCGCCGCAGCGGACGGGCTGCTCAGCGATGCCGAGCAGGAGCTGCTGGTCTGGGCGAAGCCGGCCCGTACGCCGAAGGCCACCCGTTGGACCGCCGCCGACGCCGTGCTCGTCGACGAGGCGGCCGGGCTGTTGGAGCGGCCCTCCGGGTTCGGGCACGTCGTGGTGGACGAGGCGCAGGACCTGTCCCCCATGCAGTGTCGGGCCATCGCCCGCCGCAGTGAGCACGGCTCGGTCACGCTGCTCGGTGACCTCGCGCAGGGCACCGCGCCGTGGGCGGCGACCGACTGGCGGGAGTCCCTGAGGCACCTGGGCAAGCCGGATGCCGTGGTGGTTCCGCTGACCGTCGGTTTCCGGGTGCCCGCCGCGGTCGTCGCGTTCGCCAACCTGCTGCTGCCGGCGCTCGCGGTGGACGTACCCCCGGCAGAGTCGCTGCGGCACGACGGCGGTCTGGATGTGCGTACCGTGGCCGATCTGACCGCGGCGACGGTGGCCGAGGTGCGCGCCGCGCTCGCACACGACGGCTCGGTCGGTGTGATCGCCGCGGACGACGCGGTCGACGGGCTGCGCGCGGCGCTGGCCGCCGACGGCGTCACCACCGCGACCGCCGACGACGTCACGGCCGCCCAGCGGGTCACGGTGGTGCCCGCGACGCTGGTCAAGGGCCTGGAGTACGACCACGTGGTGGTGGTCGAGCCGGCCGCGATAGTCGCGGCCGAGCCGCGTGGGCTGCACCGGCTGTACGTGGTGCTCACCCGCGCGGTGTCCCGGTTGTCGGTGCTGCACACCGAACCGCTGCCCGCGCCGCTGCCCACCGCGCCACAGGCCACACCGCTGGCGCCGGTACCGCTGTAGGTCGCTGTCGCACCTGCCCGGGCGTCGGACACGCAGCCCGGCACTGTCGACCGGCCAGCGCCGGGCGTCTCTGTCGGTAACGGGGCAGTCGCACGGGACACACGGCCTCGACTTTGCGCCGTAAAGTACTTTGCATGGGGCCCGACGACGACCTTCCACCCTCCGACGCCGCCACCGCACTCCGACTGATCGACGACCAGCGCGCAGAGACCGTTCGCCGGCTACAGCCCGACGCCCGGCTGCTCTACTGGCCGTGGGGCGTGGCCTGGTTGGTCGGCTTCGGGCTGTTCTTCCTGCGTTTCTCGCCGGGTGGTCGGGTGCTTGTCGCCCTGCCCGACTGGCTGCCCCTGACCGCGCTCTTCGCCCTGCTGATCACCGCCGGGGCGATCCAGGCGGTGGCCAGCGCGCGGGCGTACGGGCAGGTGACCGGCGACTCGGCGGTGCGCGGCCGCTGGTACGGGTGCGCCTGGGCGCTGGGCCAGGTGAGCGTGTACGCGGCGCTCGGCCGGGTGTCCGAGCACCTGCCGCACGACCTGGCGGGTCTGCTCTGGTCGGCCGCGGCGGTCGGGTTGACCGGCGCGCTGCACATGGCCGGCGGCGCGATCTGGCTCGACCGGGATCTCTTCCGGCTGGGCGTCTGGATCAGCGTGATCAACGTGGTCGGCGCGATCGCCGGGCCCGGTTGGCACGCACTGGTCATCTCGGTGGCCGGTGGCGTCGGAATCCTGGTCGCCGGGACGATCGCCCGACTGCGCCAGCGAGGGCGTCCATGACAGAACTCGACCCGGTCATCCACGCCCAGGCACGGCTGCGGGTGGTCGCCGCGCTCTCCGCGCTCGGCGACGGCGACCGGATCGCCTTTCCACGACTTCAGGAACTGCTCGCGATGACCGCCGGCAACCTCTCGGTCCACCTTCGCAAGCTGGAGGACGCCGGGTACGTCGAGATCAGCAAAACCCACCGCGGACGCACCCCGGTCACGCTCATCCGGCTCAGTCGGCGGGGTCGGCTGGCGTTCGAGGAGTACACCGAAGCGATCCGCACCCTGCTCGATCCCTCTCAGCTCGACTCCACAGTGTCGAAGGAGCAGTCATGACCCTCGCCCGCGCCGACCAGGTCAGCCGCCGGTACGGCGACGTCCTCGCTCTCGACCGCGTCGACCTGGAGGTCCGGGCCGGCGAACTGGTCGGCCTGCTCGGCCCGAACGGCGCCGGCAAGAGCACCCTGATGAACCTGCTGGTGGGCCTGCGCAGGCCGACCTCAGGCCGGGTGGAGTTGAACGGCCGCGACCCGCGCGACCCGGAGGCTCGGCGGCAGATCGGCGTCACCCCGCAGGAGACCGGCCTCCCGGGCACGCTCCGGGTCGGCGAGGTCGTCGACTTCGTCTCCGCGCACTATCCCGACCCGGTGCCCCGGGGCGAGCTGCTCGACCGTTTCGGTCTGGGCGACCTCGCCCGGCGGCAGACCGGCGGGCTCTCCGGCGGCCAGCGTCGCCGGCTTGCCGTGGCGCTGGCCTTCGTCGGCCGGCCCCGGCTCGTCCTGCTCGACGAGCCGACCACAGGCCTCGACGTCACGGCCCGGCACACCCTGTGGGACGCGATCCGCGCGTTCCACGACGACGGCGGCACCGTCCTGTTGAGCAGCCACTACCTGGAGGAGGTGGAGGCGCTCGCCCGCCGCGTGGTGGTGATCGGGCAGGGCCGGGTGCTCGCCGACGACACCGTGGACGCCGTACGCGGCATCGTCGGCGTACGACGGGTCAGCCTGGTCACCGACGAGCTGCCCGACCTGCCCGGAGTCGTCCGCAGCGAACGGGTCGACGGACGTCTGCACCTGCTCACCACCGACGCCGACGAGCTGGTCCGCGCGCTGGTCCGCTCCCAGGTCGCCTTCACCGACCTGGAGGTCCGGCCCACCTCGCTGGAGGAGGCGTTCCTCGCCCTCACCAGCGGGACCGACACACCGACTCAGGCCCCACCCGCTGCCGCCGCCAGCGGCCAACCCACCGCCGTCTGAGGAGGCGCACCGTGCAGCTCGCCCTGGTCCACGCCCGCTACCAGCTTCTGGAGATCATCCGGATTCCGGTGGCCGTCTTCGGCAGCGCCTTCTTCCCCGCCGCCGCCATGATCTTCTTCGTGGTGCCGTTCACCGGCGACGATCCGGTCGGCGCCACCTTCGCCACCGCGTCGATGATCACCTTCTCGGTGATGAGCGCCAACATCTTCCAGTACGGCGTCGGCGTCGCCGAGGACCGCGACCAGCCGTGGAATCCGTACACCCGGACCCTGCCGGCCGGGCCAGCGCCCCGGTTCGCTGGCCGGGTGCTGGCCGGTCTCGCGTTGACGTACCTGTCGTTGATCCCGGTCGTGGTGATCGGCGCGACACTGACCCCGGCCCGGGTCACCCCGATGGCGTTCCTGCTGACCGCCGTCATCGTGGCCGTCATCTCGGTGCCGTTCACGCTGATGGGCCTCGCCATCGGCTACTCGCTGCCCAGCAAGGCGGCGATCGTGGTGGCGCAGGTCGTCTTCCTGCCGCTCGCGTTCGGCGGCGGGCTGCTCTCCGCCCCGGGGGACGCGCCCGGGTTCATCGAGACGATCGCGCCGTTCCTGCCCACCCGGGGCGCTGCCGAACTGATGTGGTGGGCGGTCGGCGGCTACCGGGTCGAACCGCTGGCGCTGATCATGCTCGGCGTCTGGGTGGTGCTCCTCGCCTCGCTCGCCGCCTGGGCGTACCGGCGGGACGAAGGTCGCCGGTTCAGCTGACGATTCGTCCGTTTCCGCCCCGTGCCACAGCGGGACGGTGCCAGGATTCCCGCAGGGGGCCCGCCCGTGGCCGCCGGCCGAGAGGGGTCTTGACGTGAGCACCGTCCCGCCGGGCACGCCGTGCTGGGCCGACCTGGCCACCCCGGACCTGACCGACGCGCGGCGCTTCTATCCCGAACTGTTCGGCTGGACCGGACGGGTGACCCCGGAGCCCGAGGCGGGCGGCTACACCGTCTTCCTGCTGGACGGCCGCCCGGTGGCCGGTGTGGGTCCGCCCGCCATCGAGGACCAGGTGCCGATCTGGTCCACGTACATCGCCACCGACGACGCCGCACTGGTCGCCGGCCGGGTCGAACGGGCCGGCGGGCAGGTCGTCGTACCGCCGTTCGAGGTGTTCGACAGGGGCTGGATGGCCGTGTTCGCCGACCCGGCGGGCGCCACGTTCAGCGTCTGGCAGCCGCTGGCGATGCCCGGCGCCGAGGTGTTCGCCGTGCCCGGCGCGATGAGTTGGAACGAGCTGGTCACCCCCGACCCGGAGGGCGCGAAGGTCTTCTACGAGCTGGTGTTCGGCTGGCAGCCGGACGAGCAGCCGGTGGGCGGCATGACGTACACCGGGTGGCGGCTCGGCGAGCGGATCGTCGCCGGGATGATGCCGCCGCTGGGCGACGGCTACCCGGCCGACCTGCCGGCGTACTGGACGGTGTACTTCGCGGTGACCGACGCGGACGCCGCCGCGGCCCGCGCCTCCGAACTGGGCGGGACCATCCTGGTGCCGCCCCGGGACATCCCGACCGGCCGGTTCGCCGCCCTCCGCGACCCCCAGGGCGCGCTCTTCTCCGTCATCGACCTGGGCTGACCCGCTCGGCGAGCCCGCCACACCCCGAGATCGCGCCGATCTTGCACTTTCGGTTGTCGACCTGAGCGTTAATGCCCCTTGTGTCACGACAAAAAGTGCAAGATCGCGGGGGGAGGGAGGGCGGGTTAGGGGCGCGGGCGGACGGGGACCACCAGGGGGCCGTTGGTGCCGGGGACGACCCGGACGCTGGCCCGGTAGTGGGTGGCGAGGAGGTGTTCGGTCAGCACCTCGTGCGGCGTCCCGGTCGCCACCACCCGCCCGTCGGCGAGCATGACCAACCGGTCGGCGTACTCGCCGGCGAGAGAGAGGTCGTGCATGGTGGCGAGCACCGTCAGGCCGTGTGCGCGGCGTAACTGATCGACCAGCTCCAGGACGTCCTGCTGATGGCCGATGTCCAGCGCGCTGGTCGGCTCGTCGAGCAGCAGCAGTGTCGCGCCCTGGGCGAGCGCGCGGGCGAGGAAGACCCGCTGTCGCTCGCCCCCGGAGAGGGTGGCCAGCTCACGGCGGTGGAAACCGGTGAGGTCCAAGCGGTCCAGCACGTCGTGGACGGCGTCCACGTCGGCGACCGACTCACGACCGAGCGGGGGGATGTACGGGGTGCGGCCGAGCAGCACGTAGTCCAGGACCGACATGCCGGGCGGTACGACCGGGGACTGCGTCACCGTCGCCACCACCCGGGCGCGTTCGCGGCGACGCAGCGCGGCGCTCGGCGTACCGAACAGGGAGATGGCGTCCGGCGCGGGCAGCAGGCCGCCGACGGCGCGCAACAGGGTCGATTTGCCGGCACCGTTCGGGCCGATGATGGTGACCCACTCGCCGACGGCGACGGTGAGGTCGACGCCGGTGAGGATCGGCGTGCCGTCGAGGCTGACGTGCAGCTCGCGGACCTCGACGGCCGGTGCCTCCGGAGTCACGTGAGCACCCGGCGGGCGGTCCGCAGCACGAGGACGAAGAACGGGCCGCCGAGCAGGGCGGTGACCACGCCGATGGGCACCTCGGCCGGGGCGACGGCGGTACGGGCGACCACGTCGGTCAGGGCCAGGAACGCGCCCCCGAACAGCAGCGACAGTGGCAGGATCACCCGGTAGCTCGATCCGGCGAGCAGCCGGACGGTGTGCGGCACGATGATGCCGACGAAGCCGATGAGACCGGTCGCCGAGACCGCTGCGGCGGTACCCAGCGACGCGGCGGCGATCAGCAGGTAGCGAGAGCGCTGCGGGTGCAACCCGAGGCTCCTCGCCTCGTCGTCGCCGACCGCGAGGACGTCCAGCTCACGGCGGTGCAGCAGGACGACCACGGTGGTCAGGGTGGCGTACGGCAGCACCAGCAGCACGTCGTGCCAGCCGGCCGTGGCGAGCCGGCCGAGCAGCCAGGAGTAGACCGGCTGGATGCTGTCCGAGTGCCGTTGCAGCAGGTAGGTCTGGCCGGCGGAGAGGAACGCGGAGACCGCCACCCCGGCCAGGATCAGCATCGCCGGTGACCGGACCCGTCCGCCGGCCGCCCCGAGCAGGTAGGTCATCGTCACGGCGAGCAGCGAGCCGACGAACGCGGCAAGCGGAATGGTCAACGGCAGCCCGGAGATCGCGCCCTGCCGACCGACGCCGCCGAGGGCGATCACCGCGGTGACCGCGAGGCCCGCGCCGGCGGCGACGCCGAGCAGGTACGGGTCGGCCAGCGGATTGCGGAAGACGCCCTGGTAGCAGCCACCGGCGAGAGCGAGCAGACCGCCGACGAGCAGACCCAGCACGACCCGGGGGAGCCGCAGTTCGATGACGATGGCGATTTCCCGCTCGTTCAGTCCACTGTCGAGGTGCACCCCGGGGATCAGGTTGAGCAGTTCGGCGGCGACGCTGCCCGGTGGCAGACTGACCGGCCCGAGCGACACCCCGGCGACGAGCGCGATGAGCACCGCGAGGACACCGGCGACCAACCAGCGTTTACGCAGCCCGGCTGGCCGGGACGCCGCCGGGGGCAGCTCACCGGGCCGGCGCGCGGCGGGGGCCGGGCCACCCGGCCGGCGCGCGGCCGAGGGCGGCCCGGCCGGCCGGGACGAGGATCGCGTCCCGGCCGGCGGGATGTCGGGTGTCGGGGTGGCCACCGGCGGCGTCCCGGTCACCGACGGAGGTCGGTCACGCGGGCACCTTGGCGACCGCGTCGATGATCACCCGGAGCAGGTCCACGACGCGCGGGCCCCAGCGGGAGGCGATGTCGTCGTCCAGCGCGACGACCTGGTTGTTCTTCACGGCGGTGAGCCCGGCCCAGCCGCTGCGGGCCTTGACCGAGTCGGCGTTCTGCTGGCAGCACTTGGAGTCGGCGAGGAAGACGAAGTCCGGGTCGGCCTTGACGATGACCTCCTGCGACAGCTGCGGGTAGCCGCCGTTCTTGCCGTCGACGTCCGCCGGGTCGGCGATGTTGGTCAGGCCGACGAGGCTGTAGATCGAGCCGATGAAGGTCTTGCTCGTCGCGCTGTACAGCTCCGGGCCCAGCTCGTGGTAGTAGGTGAGCTTCTCGGTGCGCTGCGGCAGGTCCTTGACCAGCTTGGCGATGTCGTCCTTCATCCGCTTGGCGACGTCGGCGGCCTGGTCGGCGTGCCCGGTCAGGGTGCCCAGGTCGGTGATCTGCCGGTACGAGTCGTCGAGGGTGGTCGCCGCCGGCGTCAGGTACACCGGGATCTTCAGCTTGCCGAGCTGGTCGACGATCTTGTTGGTGTCGTTGGAGAGCACCACCAGGTCGGGGTTCTTGCCGGCGATCGCCTCGGCGTTCGGCTGGAAGCCGGACAGGTCGGTCTTGGGCGCGTCGGCCGGATAGTTGGACTGGTCGTCGACGGCACTCACCTGCGGGCCCGCGCCGATCGCGAAGAGCATCTCGGTGGCGGTGGGCGACAGCGACACGATCTTCTCGGGACGTTTGTCCAGGGTCAGCGCGCCGACCGTCACCGGGTAGCTGGCGGCCGCGGTGCCGGCGGCCGGCTTGTCGTCGGTCTTCTCGGCGCAGGCGCCGAGGGCGAGCGCGGCGACCGCGAGGGTCGCGGCGAACAGCCGAGGGGTACGTCTGAACATGGGGCCTCCTGTCGGTCGAGGAGTGTGGTGCTTCGCCGACAGGACTTCCGTACGCCCGCCCACGAGGCGCCCTTCCTCGAGAGCGCGTGTCGCGACCCCGCCGCAGGCGACCTGGCTCGTCCCCACCGTCGGGCGGGGCATCACAGTTGCGGGACAGCGCCGGTTTCACACCGGCTTCGCTGCGGAGTGGTCGGTAAGACGGTAGCGCAGGCTCAGGAGCGGGTGGTGGGGCCCCGCAGGGGCGGTACGGGGCCCCACCCGCTCAGGAGGCCGTGATGGTGACGTTGTCCACAGCCGCTTCCACCAGACTCGCGCCGGAGGCGTCCGCCGCCTCGACCAGGATGCGCACGGACTGCCCGGCGTACGGGGTGAGGTTGAGGCTCGCCACCGTCCAGCTCCCGTTGCGGTTGGTGGCCGCACCGGCCTGGGTGAGCAGCGCCGTGGTGCCGCCGTTGTGCACCACGCTCACCCGCAGGTAGTCGGCCGACGAGGCGTTCGAGCCGTGCGCCAGGTACCAGGCCAGCGAGAGGGTCAGCGTGCCGGACGACGGTAGGGTCACCGCCGGCGACCGGGCGCTGGTCACGCCGCCGTCGACGTCGTAGTCACCGGCCGCCGACCCGGCGAGCCGGCCGGTGACCAGATCGTTGGAGCCGGCGTACGGGGTGAGCTGCTTCGCTCCGGAGGAGGTGGTCGCCTGGGCGGCACCCACCTCGAACGCCCCGAGCGTCGCGGTGTCGGTGCCGGACGGGTTGGTCGTCCAGCCGGTGGCGGTCTCGAAGGTGTCCGACCAGACCGTGGTGCCGCCACCACCGCCGCAGTACTGCGACTGCTTGCCGATGGCCCGGTACGGGCAGTCCGCGTACTCGCTGAGCAGGAGAACGGCCTCGCGGTTACGAGTGGTCTGTGCGGTGATCACCTCGTCGGGCGGGTAGAAGCCGCCGCCGCCGGACGAGCCGGGGTACATCTCGAAGGTGTACGCCCAGATGTTGTGGGTGGCCCACATCCAGTCGAGGCTGTCCCCGTCGGTGATGTACAGGTCGCTGGACTGCTCCGGGGTGTAGTTGTTGGTGGCCGCCATCTGCTGGCCGATGGTGGCGAAGGTGTTGTACTGGTCGGCGCTCATCCCGGTGGCGGTGTTCGCGGTGGTGTAGCCGTACGGCCAGAGCACCAGCTCCGAGTAGGTGTGGAAGTCGATGTTGGCTTTGATCTGCTGGGTGCCGCCGACGACACGGCTGTTGACGAAGTTGCGCAGCGCCTGTGTCTCGGGCGCCGAGAAGGCGGACGGGCCACGGTAGGTCTCCGACGACGTCGACCCGGAGGAGCCGCCGCAGCAGCCCCAGTTGTAGCCCCAGTTGCGGTTCAGGTCGGTGCCGACGTTTGACGAGCCGCTGTTGGGCTGGCGGTTCTTACGCCAGGACCGGTACGACCCGGTGGCGATGTCGTACTCGCTGCCGTCCGGGTTGACGGTCGGCACGATCCAGATCTCCCGGCTGTTGACGATGCTGGTGATCCGGGAGTCGCTGCCGTAGCTGTCGGTGAACAGGTTGAGCAGGTAGATCGCCATCTCGACGGTCAGGTGCTCACGGGCGTGCTGTTGGGAGTTGAACAGGATCTCCGGCTCGCTCTCGTCGGTGCCGACGTTGTCCGAGATCTTCACGGCCATCAGGTCGCGGCCCTCGTACGACGAACCGATGCTGATCTTGCGGGCGATCGCCGGGTGGTCGGCGACCACCTGGTTCACGACGGCGGTCAGTTCCGCGTAGTCGTGGTAGTTGGAGTCGGCGGGCGGGAACGCCAGCGTGCCCACCTCGCCGGCACCACGCTCGGCGTTGGGCGGTGGGGCGAGCGGCTCCAGCCGGAAGCCGAGCTTGCCGATGGCGGCAGCCTCACCGGCGGTGGCCGAGACGTGCAGCACCCCGTGCTCGGAGTAGTCGATGGCGGCCCCGGTGCGGGCCACCGCGTTGCGGTCGGCGAGGGTTCGGGGCCCGAGCACCCGGTAGCCGGCGGCGGCCGACTCGGCGGTCCGGTCCGGCGCCGGCTGGGCGGCGACCGGTCCGGCGGCGACGGTGACGATTCCCAGTCCGGTGACGACGGCGAGCACCAGGACGCGGCGGAGAGAGTGAGGTGGGCGGAGGGCCATGGACTACCTCCTCAGAGGGCGGAAGATCCCGCTCGGTGATGCACACTTCACCATCAGTCACATGGTCATCTCAATATTGATCGCCGTGAAATCCATCCCAGGTTGACCATCGCGGCGGCAATGATTTTCTACCGCTGAACATCTGGCGAAACTTCCTTGCAAGCGGAAAACTGACCAGCGACGATGCCCCCACTCGACACCGCGGAGCACCCATGGCCCCCTCCCGCCTGCACGCGGCCGCCCTCGCCGGCGTCAGCGCGCTCACCCTGTTCGCCACCACGGCCCCCGCCGCGGCGGCCCGGCCGGCCTCCCCCGCCCACGACGAGCAGATCACCTTCCAGGACTGGTCCGGACCCGCCGACTGGCACCACGGCAGCCAGGCCGGCACCCGCGTCGCGCCCGGCCCGCACGCCGGCGTCACCCTGGGCCGACCGGCCGGCACCACCGAGTACGCCGACCCGCACACCGGCGCCACCCGCACCTGGGAGTACGGCACCTGGACCTCACCCGTGACCCGGATCGGGTTCGACGCCACCGAGCTGATCGCCTCCTGGAACGCCCAGACCCCCGCCGGCACCTGGATCCAGGTCGAGATGCAGGGCGGCTACACCAACGGCGACCAGACCCCCTGGTACGTCCTGGGCCGCTGGGCCTCCGGCGACACCGACATCAAGCGGACCAGCGTCGACGGGCAGGGCGACCCCTGGTCGACGATCTGGACCGACACCTTCAGCATCGACGACGCCGACGCCGGGGTGCTGCTGCGGTCGTACCAGTTGCGGCTGACCCTCTACCGGGCACCCGGGCAGACCGCCGCCCCGGTGGTGCGGATGCTCGGCGCGATGAGCTCCACCGTGCCGGACCGGTTCACCGTCCCACCGAGCGCCGGGCACATCGCCTGGGGCGTCGAGCTGCCGGTGCCCCGCTACTCGCAGAACGTCCACAAGGGGCACTATCCCGAGTACGACGGCGGTGGTGAGGCCTGGTGTTCGCCCACCTCCACCGAGATGGTCGTCGAGTACTGGGGGCGCAAGCCGTCCGCAGTCGACACCTCCTGGGTGGACCCGACCTACCCCGACCCGACCGTCAACCACGCCGCCCGGATGACCTTCGACTACGCGTACGACGGCGCGGGCAACTGGCCGTTCAACACCGCGTACGCGGCGAGCTTCCCGGGCCTGGAGGGGCGGGTCACCCGGCTGCACTCACTGGACGAACTGGAACGCTTCATCGCCGCCGGCATTCCCGTGGTGACCAGCCAGTCCTTCCTGGCCAGCGAGCTGGACGGAGCGAACTACGGCACCTCCGGGCACCTGTTCGTGGTGGTCGGCTTCACCGCCGACGGCGACGTGATCGTCAACGACCCGGCCTCGTCCAGCAACGACGTCGTCCGCAACGTCTACAAGCGCACCCAGTTCGAGCAGATCTGGCTGCGCACCAAGCGCACCAACGCCAGCGGCGGAATCTCCGGCGGCTCCGGCGGCGTCGCCTACCTCATCAAGCCCGAGTCGAAGCCCTGGCCCAAGGTCCCCGGCTCCACCAACTGGTGACAAACCCCGCTGACCGCCGCGGACCGCCGCTGATCCCTGTCGACCGCCGCTGACCGCGTTGATCATGAAGTTATTGCCCGACCGCTCGGCGTGTCGAGGCAATAACTTCATGATCAGCGCTCGGTTCTCAGGGGGAGGGGGAGGGGGGCGGAACGGAATATAAAACGTCTTAACTCCA